>NZ_BAAANG010000001.1:0-374207 GCF_039529675.1 Microbacterium paludicola | reverse complement strand
GGCGTCAGTTTCGACTCAGGTCAGAACGCGCCCCGAGGAACCCACTAAACATCCTCACTGTTTCGACTCGCTGCGCTCGCTCAACGACCGACCCGCCCGACGACTCGAGGCGCTGTGAGCGCTCAACGACCGGCCCGCCCGAGGATGCGGCGGTCGTCCAGCCACGGCGGCGTCTCGTCGATCACGGCGTCGAGCTCGATCAGCGCGATGCCGTGCCGCTGCAGCGTCACGTCGAGGCGGACGCGGCCGTCGGCGATCGGCAGCGACGAGTGCGAGCGCACCGGCTCGGCGGCTTCCCGCAGCGCCTCCTCCTGACGGCGGGTCGGCGAGGCCGGGCGTCCCAGGCGCTGCCACGCGGTGAACGCGTTTCCCCGCTCCCCGTCGACGTCCGAGCGGCGCGCGTACACGGATCCGGCGGGCGAGGTCATCGGCAGCGACAGCGCGAGGTGGTGCTCGGCCGGCTCCTCCGGGTCGTCCGTGCCGCCCACCGGCTGCCAGGCGAGCACGGCGATCCGGCCGTCCGGGTGTCGCGTGACGAGGTGATCCTGCCCGCGGGCGAGGATCTCGGGCCCCATCCGCGCCATGAAGGCATAGAGGTGGAAGGTAGGCTTCTTGATCTGGCGGTGGGTGAGCATGCCGAAGCCGCCGTGGAAGATCGCGGTCGGGATGTTCTCCTCCTCGAACACATCGCAGAACGTCCAGTAGGCGAACGAGTCGACGTGGTCGCCGCCGCCCGCGAGGACCGGCGCCAGCGCGGCGGCGTTGTACGCGGTGTCGTGCACCGGGTTGTCGGGCCGGTAGCTGGTGTTGAACTCGGTGACGTGCAGCGGCAGGCCCTCGAGCCGCGTGCCCGCGAGGAGCTCGGCGGGGCGCGCGAACTGGCCCAGCAGATCCGAGGGATGGCGGAGGGTCTGGTACACGCCGAACGGCACCGCCTCCGAGGGGCCGGAGGTGTAGGCGTGGAACGACAGGAAGTCGGCGGGAAGGTCGCGGCGCGAGACGAAGTCGGCGAACGGGCCCCACCACTCGTCGGCGCCGGGCGAGATCGCGGGCCCTCCGACGGTCAGCTGAGCGTCGACGTCCTTCACCGCGAGGACACTCGCCTCGTACAGCCGGAAGTACTCCTCGCGGTCCGCGTCCTGCCAGAAGTGCGCCAGGTTCGGCTCGTTCCACACCTCGATGGGCCACGTGCGGACCTCCTCCATCCCGTACCGGGAGATGAGGTGGCGCAGCAGGGCCCGGATGAGCGCCGCCCACTCGGCGTAGTCGGCGGGAGGCGTGACGTTCCCCTTCCACCAGAACACCGTCTGCTCCCCCGACGCGAGGCCGGAGGGCATGAAGCCGAGCTCGAGGAACGGCCGGATGCCGAGCTCCAGGTAGCAGTCGAGCACCTGGTCGACGTAGGTGAAGGAGTAGCGCGTGCCGCGGTGGCCGGCCGCGTCATACGGGCGGTGCACGCCGAGGTCGTCAGACAGCAGTCCGTGCCCGCGGATGTGACGGAAGCCGATCTCGCTCTGCACCAGGGCCAGCGACCGGCGATAGTCGGCCCGCAGGGCGAGGTTCAGCCGCCCGGTCCCGACGGCGTTGCGCCAGGCATCGGTCAGGATGCCGACCGGCTCGGAGGGGACGCGGATGACGGTGGACGAGGCGAGGGCAGGGGGCACAACGGCTCCAGGACGAAGGGGCGACACGGGCGGCTCCAGGCGGAACGGGTGAGGGGGTGGGACCGGGATCCCACCCCCTCACGGGGTCCGGGGCGGCGCCGCTCGGTGGCGCGTCCCCGGAGGCGGGGACTACTCGGCGACGCCCGCGGCCTCGTTCATGGTCGCGACGTACTCGTCCATGCCCAGGCCCTGCAGCTCGGCGACGTACGCGTCCCAGTCATCCAGCGACCTGTCGCCCTTGATGAACTGCGCCGTGGCGGTGTGCACCGCGGTCGCGAGGTTCGACTGCGTGACGGCGGTCTGGGTGCGCTGCGCCTCCGTGAGCGGGATGCCGGGACCCGGGTCCGCGACCTCCTTCTGCTCGTTCATCGCGGTCTGGAACTCCACCACCTCGGGGGCCAGCGTCGACTGGACGAGGTCGGCCGTCGAGCCGTGCGCGAGCGACCACACGCCGTTGTAGTAGCCGAAGTCGGCGTTCAGCAGCTTGGGGTCCTCGCCGGCGTTCGGGTTGATCCCGTTCCAGTCGATGCCGTCGAGCAGCTGACGCTTGCCGTCGACGACCTCGAAGGTCTCGCCCTCGACGCCCCACTTGGCGAACTCGAGGCCCTCGTCGCTGAAGTAGATCCAGTCGACGTACTGCAGCAGCGCCTTGAAGTACGGCTTCTCGGCGACGTCCTTCGAGAAGGCGACGCCCGACTCGAACTTTCCGCCCGTCGTCGAGTCCATGATGTCGCCGGCAGGACCAGCGGGGACCACGATGTTGCGCACCTCGGCCTCGGTGTCCCCTGCCTCGGCGAGACCGTTGCGGTACTCGGTGATGACCTGCGAGTTGGACGAGATCGCCGCCGCCTGGCCCGTGGTGAACTTCGCCTTCGCGGCGTCGTCATCCTGCGTCAGGCCGTCGGGGTCGAGCAGCCCGTCCTCCACGAGACCGTGGAAGTAGGTGAGCAGCTCCTTGAAGCCCTCCTGCGTGCCGCTGAACTCGTACTTCTCGCCGTTCCAGGTGACGCCGTCGCCGAAGCCCCAGCCCGCCTCGGTGCCGAAGTTGCCGGACGCAAGCTGCAGCACCGCCGCGAGCGGCTGGTTGTTGTTCGTGGTGTTCCAGCGACGGCGAAGATCCAGAACCACGGCAGCGTCAGGTCGACGATCTGCGCCTCGCCGATGAGGAAGAAGAACGCCGTGTCGAGGCAGAAGACGCCGAACGCGATCACGGTCGCCCACAGCATCACCGCCTTCTTGCGGAACCTGTCGACGAGGGTGCCGAAGAGCATGCTGAACAGCGAGATGAACAGCATGTACGCGCCGCCGATGACGCCCGTCGCGATGACGTTGCGCGTCTCGGCGTAGATCCAGAACGTCAGGCCGAACCAGAGGAAGCTCGTGGTGATGTTCGCCACGGCGGTGTTGATCAGGACGTGAAGGAACGTGCGCATCCCGCCCGCGGCGGCTGCACGCCAACGGGATCGGCGACCTGGCTCACTTCGACTCCCTCCGTCCGCTGGTCAGTGCTGTTGACGAAGAGAGTAGGGCGGGGTTCCGACATGGAGAACCCCGCCCTGTGCGTGAACTGCGAGCGTCACTGCAGCTCGGGGATCACCTTCTGCTCGAACAGCTCGACGCCGCTCGGGTCGTAGGCCGACTCCGGGAAGTAGTGGATGGCGTAGCCCATGCCCGCCTGCTTCATGCCGGAGAGCTGCTCAAGCACCTGCTCCACCGTGCCGACGAGGCTCTCGCCCGCGGAGTAGTTGTGCATGAAGCGCTCGAAGCCCGCGTCGCTGAGGTACGGCTTCACGCGCGCCGCGATCGCGTCGAGGCGCTCCTTGACCTCGGCCTCGTTCTCGCCGATCACGGTGTTGAAGTTCGCCGACCGGGTGATGGAGTCGAAGTCACGACCGAGCTTGTCGGTGTGCCCGCGCAGGATCTCGCTCTTGTGCGTGAACGCCTCCACCCCGCCGTTGAAGTTCGTGTACGAGGCGTACTTCGCGGCGATCCGCAGCGTGACCTTCTCGCCGCCGCCGGCGATCCAGAACGGGATGCCGCCACCCTGCACGGGGAGCGGGCGGACGATCGCGCCGTCGACCTGGTAGTACTTGCCGTCGAGCGTCGCCGATCCGGTCTCCCAGGCCTGCTTCATGATCTCGACGCCCTCGCCGAGCATCTTCAGGCGATCCGGGATCTCGGGGAAGCCGTAGCCGTACGCGCGCCACTCGTGCTCGTACCAGCCGCCGCCGATGCCCATCTCGACGCGTCCGGCCGACACGTGGTCGACGGTCGCCGCGACCTTCGCCAGGTACGCGGGGTTGCGGTAGCCCATGCAGGTGCACATCTGGCCGAGCCGGATGCGGCTCGTCGACGCGGCGAACGCCGACATCAGCGTCCATGCCTCGTGCGTGGCCTCCTGGCTCGGCTCGGGCGTGGTGTGGAAGTGGTCGTAGACCCACAGCGACTCCCACGGCCCGGCATCGGCCGCGATCGCCAGCGACTGCATCGTGCTCCAGTGCTGCGCCGGATCGATGTCGACAAGGTCGAATCGCCAGCCCTGCGGAATGAAGATCCCGAATCGCATCCTTGCTCTCCTCGACGTTCGTCGTCCGACGGCTCCCCCGCCGGAACGTGGTCAGGCTACCGGCTGCAGGGAGACGATCGGTGGCGTGAGGGTCACGGCACCCGGTGCAGCCAGGCCTCGGTGGCGAACTTGCTCTCGACCAGCGCCTCGGCCTCGGCGTACTCGTCGGGGGTGACCGAGCCCATCGTCGCGCCGGTGAACGTCTGGAACGACCGGATCAGCCGGTCGATGATCTCGCGCCGGCTCAGGCCCGTCTGGCTGCGCAGCGGGTCGACGCGCTTCGCGGCCGAGGCGGTTCCCTTGTCGCTGAGCTTCTCGCGGCCGATGCGCAGCACCTGCGTCATGACCTCGCCGTCGATGTCGTAGCTGAGCGTCGCGTGGTGGAGCACGCCGCCGTTCGCGAGGCGCTTCTGCGCCGCGCCGCCGATCTTGCCGGTGGGGCTCGCGATGTCGTTGAGCGGCTGATACGTCGCGTCGATCCCCATCGACCGCAGGGCCTGCAGCACCCAGTCGTCGAGGTACGCGTAGGAGTCGGCGAACGTGAGGCCCGCGACGAGCGAGGCCGGCACGTAGAGCGAGTAGGTGATGATCTGGCCCGCGCCCATGAGCATGGCGCCGCCGCCGGAGATCCGTCGCACGACGTCGAATCCGTGGCGGGCGGCGCCATCCGGATCCACCTCGTTCCGATACGACTGGAAGGATCCGATCACGACGGCCGACTGGTCCCACTCCCAGATGCGCAGGGTCGGCTTGCGGCGGCCCTCGCCGACGCGGCCGGTGAGCACCTCGTCGAGCGCGAGGTTGACGTGGGGCGAGACGGCGGGGTCGTCGACGATCTCCCACTCGAAGTCGGTCCAGGCGGAGGCGGTCACGAGCGCGCGGCGCACGGCCGTGCCGACCGCCTCGGGAGTGAAGCCCAGCAGCTGCGCGCCGGCAGGAAGGGCGCCGCGGACGGCGGCGGCGATCGTCGGCACGTCCACGGTCTCGGGCAGCCCGTTCACCGCCGCGTTGATGTCGAGCAGGGCGTCATCCGGCTCGAGGAAGAAGTCGCCGGCGAGATGGAAGTCGGCGATCCGGCCGTCGACCACGTCGAGGTCGACGACGACCAGCTTCCCCCCGGGCACTTTGTATTCGCCGTGCATACATCAAGCCTAGGTCGGGCCGCGGACATCCCGGCCCGGCGGCAGCCCACGACTCCCCGGGTCTGGTGAGATGGGCGCATGTCCTCGACCCGTCGCGCCCTGATCGCCACCGGAACCGGTCGCTACGCCGACCCGTGGCATCCGTTCGAAGAGACGGGCTGCAGCGGCTCGACGGCGTCGACCTGCTTGTCGTCAACGCTGGCGATCCGTGGCGCGACGGCGGCTCCGTCGGCGCGCCGGCGGCGTCCATCGTGGGGCTCGATGCCGCGCTCGACCGCGGCATCGGCATCCTCGCCCTGCACGCCGCGCTCGCGTCGCTGCGCGACTACCCCGCTCGGGCCGCCGCGACGGGCGGGGTGTGGCTGCCGGGCGTCTCGATGCATCCGCCGATCTCCGATGCCGAGTTCGGGTGGGCGGATCATCCGCTCGCCGGCGACGAGCCGCTTGTCGCGTTCGACGAGCGCTACGCATTCCTGCAGGCGATCGGCGCATCCCACGTCGTCGCGACCCACGAGCACGACGACGTCATCCATCCCGTCGTCTGGACGCGCGAGCACCTCCGCGGCGAGACGGTGAGCCGCGTCGCGGTCGACCTGCTCGGCCACGACGCCCGCTCGTACGACTCCCCGTCGCATCGCGCGCTCATCGCCCGCCTCGCCGGCTGGGCGACCGGACGCTGACGCGGCGCCGCCCCGCGCCACTCCGCGATACGCGCGGAAACACCCGCGCAACACCGCCCGGGCTACGCTCGCGACATGGGTGACCTGTTCGACGGCTACGGCTCGACCCTCGCGCCGCGCAAGACGATCCAGGGGCTCCCCGCGTTCGACGAGATGTTCGGCCACCCGGGCACGGGCGGCGACACCGCGGCGCGCGACGCGTATCGCGAGCTGTACCACGCGCTCGCCCGGATGACGCAGGATGAGCTGCGCGGCCGCACCGAGTCGCTCGCGTCGAGCTACCTGGCGCAGGGTGTCACGTTCGACTTCGCCGGCGAGGAGCGCCCCTTCCCGATCGACCCCGTTCCGCGGGTGATCGCGTACGACGAGTGGGCGCGCGTCGAGGCCGGGGTGAAGCAGCGGGTGCGGGCGCTGGAGGCGTTCCTCGAGGACGCGTACGGCCGCCGCTACTGCGTGCGCGACGGAGTGCTGCCGGCCGCCCTGATCGCGTCCTCGCAGTACTTCTACCGCCAGGCGGCGGGCATCCATCCGGCGAACGGGGCGCGCATCCAGGTCGCCGGCATCGACCTGATCCGCGACGAGCACGGCGAGATGCGCGTGCTCGAGGACAACGTGCGCGTGCCGTCGGGCGTCAGCTACGTGATCTCCAACCGCCGGGTCATGGCGCAGACCCTGCCCGAGCTGTTCGTGTCGATGCAGGTGCGCCCGGTGGGCGACTACCCCAACAAGCTGCTCGCGGCGCTGAAGGCCGCCGCTCCCCCGGGCATCGAGGATCCGAACGTCGTCGTGCTGACCCCCGGCGTCTACAACTCCGCGTACTTCGAGCACACCCTGCTCGCCCGCCTCATGGGCGTCGAGCTGGTCGAGGGCCGCGACCTCACCTGCACCGGCGGCAAGGTCTACATGCGCACGACGCGGGGCCTGCGCCGGGTGGATGTGATCTACCGCCGCGTCGACGACGACTTCCTCGATCCGCTGACCTTCCGCGCCGACTCGATGCTCGGGGCGCCCGGGCTGCTGCTCGCCGCGCGCCTCGGCAACGTCGGCATCTGCAACGCGGTCGGAAACGGCGTCGCCGACGACAAGCTCCTCTATACGTACGTGCCGGATCTCATCCGGTACTACCTGAACGAGGAGCCCCTCCTGAAGAACGTCGACACCTGGCGCCTCGAGGACCCCGGCGCGCTCGAGGAGGTGCTCGACCGCCTCGACGAGCTCGTCGTGAAGCCCGTCGACGGATCGGGCGGCAAGGGCCTCGTCGTCGGCCCCGACGCCTCGCCCGCCGAGCTCGAGAGCCTGCGCAAGCGCCTGATCGCCGACCCCCGCGGCTGGATCGCGCAGCCCGTCGTGATGCTCTCGACGATCCCGACGCTGGTGGAGGACGGGATGCGCCCGCGCCACGCCGACCTGCGGCCCTTCGCGGTGAACGACGGATCGGACATCTGGGTGCTGCCCGGCGGCCTCACGCGCGTGGCGCTTCCCGAGGGGCAGCTCGTGGTCAACTCCAGCCAGGGCGGCGGGTCGAAGGACACCTGGGTCGTCGGCGGCATGGCGCCGAACCACGTCGAGTACGGCCAGGGAACGGGCCTCGCCGGTCTCGTCGCCGATCAGGCAGCCACGGTGACGGCCGCGGTGCCGATCGTCTACGAGGCGCAGGATGAGCCAAGCCACTCGCCGCAGGATCATCCGGGCACCGCCGAGCAGGGCGAACAGCAGCAGCAGGGGCGGGACAGCGTCGATGGTTCGGCGTCGGTCGCTTCGGCTCGCTTCGCTCGCTCAGCAACCGGATGGCGGCCGCCGGCCTTCGAGCGAAGCGCAGTGCTCTCGCAACGCCCCACGGCAGGCGGCCTCGCCGCACCAAGCGCGCACCCGCCTCGTTCGTTGAGCGAGCGAAGCGAGTCGAAACGCCCCGGGCTGCCCACGGCAGGAGGCACGTCATGCTGAGCCGGATCGCCGAGAGCCTGTTCTGGATCGGACGGTACATCGAGCGCAGCGACGGCACCGCCCGCATCCTCGACGTGCACCTGCAGCTGCTGCTCGAGGACCCGTGGATCGACGAGGACACCGCGTGCCGGTCGCTGCTCGCCGTGATGGGAGCGCCGGCCCCCGCGGACGTCGAGACCGTGCGGCGCGAGCACGTGCTCGAGCACCTCGCGGTCAACCGCACGACGGCGTCGAGCATCGCGTATTCGCTGACCTCCGCACGGGAGAACGCCCGCCGCGCGCGCGAGATCGTCTCGACCGAGCTGTGGGAGTGCCTCAACACCACCCGCGCCCGGATGCCGCGCCGCCTGCAGACCGAGAAGGCCCACGAGTTCTTCCAGTGGGTGCGCGAGCGGGCGGCCCTCGCCGTCGGCATCGCCGACTCGTCCACGAGCCGCGACGAGTCGTGGCAGTTCTTCACGCTCGGCCGCAGCATCGAGCGCGCCGACATGACCGCCCGCCTGCTCGCGACCCGCTCGCTGACGCAGGCATCCGGCCCGTCGTGGACGACCATCCTGCGCTCCTGCGGTGCGTACGAGCCGTACCTGCGCACCTACCGCGGCATGCCGAGCGCGCGCAACGCCGCCGAGTTCCTGCTGCTCGACCGACTCTTCCCCCGGTCGATCATCTTCTCGATCTCGCAGGCCGAGCAGTGCATGAGCGCGATCGACCCGGTTGCCGACCGCGTCGGCCACTCGAACGCCGTCCTGCGCGCGCTGGGGCGCATCCGGAACGATCTCGAGTACCGCCCGATCGGCGAGATCCTCGGTGAGCTCCCCGAGCACATGGATCAGGTGCAGCAGGTCACCCGGGAGGCGTCGGATGCGATCCGGCAGCGGTTCTTCCCGACGCAGGCCGAGCGCACGTGGATCGGGGAGGTGTCGTGAAAAGACTGCGGATCGAGCACGAGACCGGGTTCGACTACCCCGGCAACGTCGCGGCGTCGTACAACGAGGCGCGGATGCTGCCGGGCACGACCGACAGCCAGTTCGTGCTGTCGTCGTCGGTCGACATCCATCCCACCGCGGCCGTGAACTCGTACGTCGACTACTTCGGCACGCGCGTGACGTCCTTCGACGTGCAGTCGCCCCACGACGAGCTGCGGATCGTCTCGCGCAGCCTCGTCGAGGTGCGCCCCCGTCCCATCGAGCACGCCGACATCACGTGGGAGCGCCTCGCCCGTGACGCGACCCGCTCGATCGACACGGTCGAGATGCTCGCGCAGACGAGCCGCACGCAGCCGCATCCGGAGGTCGCCGAGATCGCCCGCGGCATCGCCGACGCGCACGACAACCCGAGCGAGGCGGCGCACGCGATCGCGACCGCGATCGGCGACGCCGTGGAGTACATGCCGGGCGTCACGGGCGTCCACTCGACCGCCGCCGAAGCGTGGGAGTCGCGCAAGGGCGTCTGCCAGGACATCACCCACATCGCGCTCGGTGCGCTGCGGTCGGTCGGTGTCCCCGCGCGCTACGTCTCGGGCTACCTTCACCCGCGGCCCAACGCCGAGGTCGGCGAGGCGGTGCGCGGCGAGTCGCACGCGTGGATCGAGTGGTGGGCCGGCGACTGGCAGGCCTGCGACCCCACGAACGGCATCGAGATCGGCGACCGCCACGTGCTCGTCGGCCGGGGCCGCGACTACAACGACGTCCCGCCGCTGCGCGGCGTCTACGCCGGCCCGTTCAAGAGCGAGCTCTACGTCACGGTGACGATCACGCGCGAGGCGTGATCTCTTTCGGGCTCGCACGCTTCGGGGCCCCAAGCGGCACCCTCGCGAGCGAGGCGCCGTCGCTGCGCTCCGTCGCGGCAGCGCTTCGCGCTGCGGGCCCCATCCGGGGCACGCTCACTTCGTTCACACGGGAGCCGGGCCCGCGGGGTGCCGATGTCACGCCGTGAGCGCACATCCCGCGCGGTCGGCGCACATCCCGCACGCGAGATCACATCCCGGCGGATGCGCAGTCACCGGATGGATGTGATCTGGCGCCGTCGACCCGGGCCTACGCGCGGCGGCGGGGGCGCTCGTCGAGGTCGTCGTCGTCCTCGTCGACGAGGCGGATCGCCGAGGTCTGGGCGCCCTGGTCGCTGAACTCCTCGGGCGCGACCGTGGCGACCGGGCGGGTGATGACCGAGAGCGGGCGCGTCTCGTCGAGCGTGAGCCGGAACCTCTCGTCCTGGCGGCGGTGAAGGCGGCCCGACGCGATCACCCAGGTCAGACCGATCGCGCACGCGGCGAGGCCGCCCACCGCGCCCAGCAGGATCGCCGAGCGAGGACCGAACTCGGCCGCCACCCATCCGACGAGCGGCGCTCCGAGCGGCGTGCCGCCCATCATCACCGCGACGTAGAGCGCGAGCACGCGACCGCGCACCGACGCATCCGTCGTCGTCTGCACGTACCCGTTGGCCGTGGTGAGCGTGGTGACCACCGTGAAGCCGACGAACACGAGGCAGAGCGCGTAGAGCCAGTAGACGGGCATGAACGCCGACGCGATGGACACGAGCCCGAACCCACCCGTCGCGAGGATCGCGACGCGCAGCCGTGCACGGGCGCGGCGGGCGGCGAGCAGCGCTCCCGCGAGGGATCCGATCGCCAGGATCGAGCTCAGCAGGCCGAAGCCGTCGGCCTGCTCGCCGAACTCCAGCGCCATGGTCGAGGCGAAGATCGGGAAGTTCATGCCGAGCGCACCCATCAGGAACACCATGGCGAAGATCACCATCAGGTCAGGGCGCCGGGCGACGTAGCGGAAGCCGTCCGCGATCCGCGAGGACGCATCCGCGCGCTTGCGCGGGATGAGCTCGCGGGTGCGGATGAGCAGGAGCGCGCCGAGCATCCCGGCGTACGCGAGCACGTTGATGAGGAAGACCCAGCCCGTGCCGACCGCGACGATCAGCAGTCCGGCGACGGCCGGACCGATCATCCGCGCGCCGTTGAACGACGCCGCGTTGAGGGCGACCGCGTTCGAGGCGATCTCGCGGTTGACGAGGTCGGTCACGAACGCCTGCCGCGCGGGGTTGTCGAACGCGACGACGACGCCGGTCGCCAGCGCGAAGCCGTACATCATCGGCAGGGTCATGGCGTCCGCGAGCAGCAGGATGCCGATCGTCAGCGAGAACGCGAGCAGCACCAGCTGCGTGACGACGAGCACGCGGCGCCGGTCGAAGCGGTCGGTCACCCATCCCGACAGGCCGACGAGCAGCAGCGGCGGACCGAACTGCAGGGCCATGGTGAGGCCCATCGCGCCGGCGTCGTTGTCGGTGAGCTGCGTCAGCACCACCCAGCTCTGCGCCGTCGACTGCATCCAGGCGCCGATGTTCGACACGAGCGCGCCGATGAACCAGACGCGGTAGTTGAAGGACGAGAAGGACCGGAACATGACGCTCATCGCTCGATCGCCTCCAGGATGATCCGGGCGGCGGCGAGCAGCGTATCCCGATCGGCGGCGGGGAGGTCGGCGAGCACCCGCGCGAGCCACTCGTCGCGGCGGTGCACCGTCTCGTCGACGACCGTTGTGCCGCGCTCGGTGATCGTGATGTTGACCTTGCGGCGGTCGAGGGGATCCGGCTCGCGCGTGGCGTAGCCCTCCTCCTCGAGGCTGTTGACGGTGCGGTTCATCGACGGCGCCGACACTCCCTCGCGCTCGGCGAGCGCGGTGAGGGTGTGCGGCCCGCGGTACCGCAGCACGGCGAGCGCGGCGAACTGCCCGTCGGACATCGTCTTCACCGCTCGCTGCTGCCGGAGGAGTCGGGCGAGCCGCATCGTCGCGGCGCGGATCTCGGAGGCATCAGAGGAGAGGTCAGTCATCATTGATTACCATAACTCATTAGTTTGGATAAATATTCCGGCGCGCCGCCTGCGATGCACATCCGGAGGCCCGCGCTCTGGGAGGATCGGCGCATGACGTCGAAGCGGGACCAGGAGTTCATCGACGACCACGGGGTCGCGATCGTCTACGACGTCCATCCGGCCGACGAGCCCCGGGCGGTCGTGCAGCTGCTGCACGGGGTCGGCGAGCACGCCGGGCGCTACGCGGCGCTGATCGAGGCGCTCGTCGGCGCCGGGTTCACGGTGTACGCCGACGACCACCGCGGCCACGGGCGCACCGGCATGCGGCAGCACGGGGACGATGCGACGCGCCTCGGCCGGCTGGGGGTCGGCGGCCACGCCGCGACGCTCATGGCGTGCCGGCGGATGACCCGCATCGCGCGGGACGAGAACCCCGAACTGCCGCTCATCCTGCTCGGTCACTCCTGGGGGTCGTTCCTCGCGCAGATGCTGCTCGACGTGCATCCGGACGCGTACGACGCGGTCATCCTGAGCGGCTCGGCGCTGCGCTGGCCCGGATCCCTCAACCCGCTGCCGCTCAACGCGCGGTGGAAGGGCCCGGATGCGCTCGGCGTCGAGTGGCTCTCATCCGACGCGGCGGTCGGGCGCGCGTTCCTCGACGACCCGCTCACGACGACCACGCCGCTGCTGAAGCTGTTCGGCCTGCGCGACTCCGCGAGCATCATGTTCGGCCGCCCCCGACGCGGGCTGCGCGAGGCCGCCGGTCACGACATCCCGATCCTGCTTATGGTGGGTGAGGACGATCCGGTCGGCGGACCGCGCTCGGTGGAGCGCCTCGCCCAGGCGTATCGGCAGCGCTCGGGTTTCGAGGACGTCACCACGCGCGTCTACCCCGGCGCCCGGCACGAGATCTTCAACGAGGTGGCGCAGGCGGAGATCCGCGCGGATCTGCTCGCGTGGCTGGACGAGCGGTTCCCGTTGCGCTGACCCCTGCGCCGGCGGCCTTGAGACCCCGGCGGGCTTCGACCGTTTCGACTCCTCGCTCCGCTCGTCGCTCAACGACCGGACGGGGTCAGCGACCGGAGGGGATCAGGCACTCCCGCAACTCACCCCTGCTCGTTGAGCGAGCGGAGCGAGTCGAAACGGGCCGGACCGCCGGCGGCATCAGCCCCGGCGGGGCTTGGACCGTTTCGACTCCTCGCTTCGCTCGTCGCTCAACGACCGGAGGGGGGTCACCGGCCGGAGCGCGTCAGGCACTCCCGCAACTCACCCCTGCTCGTTGAGCGAGCGAAGCGAGTCGAAACGGGCCGGACCGCCGGCGGCATCAGCCCCGGCGGGGCTTGGACCGTTTCGACTCCTCGCTTCGCTCCCTCGCTCAACGACCGGAGGGGGGTCAACGACCGGAGGGGGTCAGCGAGCGGAGGGAGTGAGCGCCTGGGCGAGCTGCTCGAGCGCCCAGTCGAGCTCCGTCGCGCGGATGACGAGCGGCGGGGCGATGCGCAGCGTCTGGCCGTGCGTGTCCTTCGCGAGCACGCCGCGCGCGAGCAGCCGCTCGGCGACCTCGCGGCCCGTGCCGCGCGAGGGGTCGATGTCGACGCCGGCCCAGAGACCTGCCGACCGGATCGCGGTGATCCCGTCGAGCTTCTCGAGGCCCGCGCGGAGGTGCTCGCCGAGCTGACGCGAGCGCTCCTGGAAGCGGCCGCTCTGCAACAGCTCGACGACCTTCAGGCCCACGGCCGCGGCGAGCGGGTTACCGCCGAAGGTCGAGCCGTGCTCGCCGGGGCGGATGACGCCCAGCACGTCCTCGTTCGCGACGACCGCCGAGACGGGCAGGATGCCGCCGCCGAGCGCCTTGCCGAGCAGGTAGACATCCGGCACGACACCCTCGCGGTCGCACGCGAAGGTCTCGCCCACGCGGCCGAGACCCGACTGGATCTCGTCGGCGATGAACAGGACGTTGCGCGCGGTCGCGAGCTCGCGGATCCGGCGCAGGTAGCCCTCGGGAGGCAGGACGACGCCGCCTTCGCCCTGGATCGGCTCGATCAGGATAGCGGCGGTGTCGTCGTCGATCGCGGCCTCGATCGCGTCCGCATCTCCGTAGGGAACCGCGACGAAGCCGGGCGCGTACGGACCGAAGTCGTTGTGCGCCTGCGGGTCGTCGCTGAAGCCGACGATCGTGGTCGTGCGGCCGTGGAAATTGCCCTCGGCGACGATGATCTTCGCGCGGTCGGCCGCGATCCCCTTCACCCGGTAGCCCCAGGCGCGGGCCACCTTGATGCCGGTCTCGACGGCCTCGGCACCGGTGTTCATCGGCAGCACGAGGTCCTTCTTGCACAGCGCGGCGAGGGCGTCGGTGAACGGTCCGAGCTTGTCGTTGTAGAACGCGCGGCTCGTCAGCGTGAGGCGGGCGAGCTGATCCTGCGCCGCCTGGACGAGCTCGGAGTTCAGGTGCCCGAAGTTCAGCGCCGAGTAGCCCGACAGCATGTCGAGGTAGCGCTTGCCCTCGCTGTCGGTCACCCAGGCGCCGTCACCGGTCGCGATGGTCACCGGCAGCGGGTGGTAGTTGTGGGCGACGTGCACCTCGTGTGCGGCGGTCATTCGGTCACCGCCGAGGCGCCACGCAGCTCCAGCGTGCAGCACTTGATGCCGCCGCCGCCGAGCAGCAGCTCGGACAGATCGATCAGGATCGGGCTGTAGCCGCGCTCGCGCAGCTGCGCCTCGAAGCCCGTCGCACGGGGCGAGATGATCACGTTGCGGCCGTCGCTCGCCGAGTTCAGGCCGAACACGGCGCCATCCTCGTCCGAGACCAGGATCGCGTTCGGGAAGCGGCGCTCGAGCTCGGCGCGGCTCGCGTCGTCGAACGCGTGCGGGAGGTAGGCGATGCCGGGCTCCGCGCCGGGCTCGACGACCGGATCCAGGATCGTCAGGGCCGTGTCGAGGTGGTAGAACCGCGGGTCGATGAGCGTCAGGCTCACGACCTCGCGGTCGAAGACGCGGGCGACCTCGGCATGGCTGTCGCCCGTCGAGCGGAAGCCGGTGCCCGCGAGGATGACGTCGCCGGCGAGCAGGAAGTCGCCCTCGCCCTCGTTGACCTCCTCGGGCACGCGCGTGTCGAAGCCGTTGGCGCGGAACCAGTCGATGAACGCCGGCGCCTCACCCTGGCGCTCCACGTAGCGGAACTCGGGGCCGTAGGCGACGCCGTCGATCACGAAGCCGCCGTTGGCGGTGTAGACCATGTCGGGGTAGCCGGGCAGCGGATCGATCAGCTCGACCTCGTGACCGAGCTCGAGGTACGTGTCGTACAGCTTCTGCCACTGCGCGACGGCCTTGGCGGTGTCGGTCGGGTTGGCGGGCTCCATCCAGGGGTTGATGGAGTAGCTCACCGTGAAGTGCTCGGGACGGCACATCAGGTAGCGGCGCTTGTGCTGGATGCGGGCGGGTGCGTTGTCGGACATCATGCTCCTGGCGACTTCTCAAATGTGAAGGTGCGGCGGACGCTGTCCAGAGGCCCGGCGGAGCGATGGGGACGCCAGCGGCACGGGCACGCCGCGTCCATTCTGGCACGCCCCACCTGCACGGTCGCGGAGGATGCGGCCTCTCGCCGCACACCGGCGCGGGTGCCTCACGTCGCCGAGCAGGCATCCCTGTGCCGAGCGGGCATGCGCACGCATGCCCGCTCGACGCGCGGGTGCCTGCTCGCGGGGCGGGCGCCTGCTCGCGGGGCGGGCGCCGGGTACGAGCCTCAGGCGCCGAGGTCGAGCTCCGTACCCACACCGGCGCGACGCGCGGCCGAGACGAGCAGGTCGGCGATCGCGAGATCCTGGGCGCCGATGCCGACGGAGTCGAACAGGGTGATCTCCTCACGCGAGGTGCGGCCGCGACACCGGCCCGCGAGCACCTCGCCGATCGTCCCCACGACGTCGTCGACAGCGAGGGCGCCCTCGGCGACCGCGAGCAGCAGATCGCCCGACTTGGTCTCGGCGGTGGCGCGGTCGTCGACCCACAGCGAGCTGCGCGCCATCGCCTCGGCGTCGACCTCGCGCTCGTCCGGGCGCGGACGGGCGCCCACCACGTTCACGTGCTGGCCCTCGTGAAGCCACGCTCCCCGCAGGATGGGCGTGGTCGACGGGGTGAGGGTGCAGAGCACCTCGGCGCTCTCGGCGACCTCGCGCGGGTCGGTCGCGACGCGCGCCTCACCCTCCCATCCGACCGCGCCGATCAGCGCCTCGGCCCGTGCCGGGTCGCGCGACCACACGACGAGGCGCTCGAACGGCCGCACGCGACGCAGGGCCTCGACGTGCTCCCGTGCGAGGGCCCCGGCGCCGATCAGGCCCAGGACCCGCGCGTCGTCTGCGGCGAGCGCGCTCGTCGCGACGGCGGTTGCCGCCGCGGTGCGCACGCGCGTCGGCACCGCGCCGTGGAGCACCGCCGCCGGCGCTCCGTCCGCGCGGTCCACGACGAGGATCACCGACCGCTGGGTCGGCAGCCCGCGCTCCGCGTTGCCCGGCACGTCGGCGAGCAGCTTCACGGCCGCCGTGCCGGTCGTGTCGGAGACGGCCGACATCAGCAGGTACCGGCCGGTGTCGGCGGGCGTCCCCATCGACGTCGGAGCCGGCTGTGCCGCCGTCCCGCGTGCGATGTCGGCGAACACCCGGGCGACCGCATCCTGCGTCGCGGCGCGATCCACGAGGCCCTCGAGCTGGGAGGTCGTGAGAATGAGCGTCACGCGGTCAGCTCCAGCCCGTCGGCCACCACGACGCCGCGACGCAGCACCGTGCGGTCGGCGCCGCGGTCCATGACCGCGGCCGTGACCGTGTCGCCCGGCACGAGCACGAGGTCGGCGAGGTCGCCGGGGGCGACGCCGGGCCGATCCTCGACCGATGCGAGCGGGGCCCCGTCGCCGATCACCGCGCGCCCGCCCGCCGTGGCGATCGCGACGCAGTGCTCGACGTGCGCGTCCTGGCGGAAGCCGTTGGTGAACGCGAGCTGCCAGGTGCGGTCGAGCATGTCGGCGTTTCCGTACGGCGACCAGTAGTCGCGCTGGCCGTCCTCGCCGAGGCCCAGGCGGATCCCGTACTCGGCGAGCATCAACGTCGGCAGCGGCGACGGCGGCGCGATTGTCGTCATGGCGATGTCCCACTCCCGGAAGTCCTCGAGCAGCGGCCGCAGCTGCGTCTCCGGCAGCCGGCCGAGCCCGTAGCCGTGCGAGATCGTGACCCGGCCGCGCATGTCGAGCGCCCTCGTGCGCTCGACGATCAGCTCGGCCGAGAACCGGGCGAGCTGATCCGGCTCGTGAAGGTGGATGTCGATCGGCGTCCCATAGCGCTCGGCGAGACCGAACACGATGTCGAGGTGCGTCACCGGATCGCGATCCAGCGCGCACGGATCGATGCCGCCGACGACGTCCGCCCCGTGCCGCATCGCCTCCTCCAGGATCTCGACGGATCCCTCCTCCCGCAGCAGGCCTGCCTGCGGGAAGGCCATCACCGTGACGTCGGCGCGGCCCGCGTGCACCTCTTTCGCGGCGAGCACGGCGTCGAGCCGCTCGAGCCCGCAGTCGACGTCCACCTGCGCGTAGGTGCGCACCGCGGTCGTGCCGTGCGCGATCATCCGGCCGAGGGTCGTCGTGGTGCGCTCGGCCATCGACACCTCGGCGTCGCGCCAGTTGCGCCGGTCGTTGAGCATCATGTTCCACACCCCCGGCGACCCGGTGTGTGGCCGGAACGGCAGCCCGACCCGCGTGGAGTCGAGGTGCACGTGCACGTCGGCGAATGAGGGGATCAGGATGCGCCCGCGCCCGTCGACGACGGTCGCCCCGGGCGGGACCTCACCGGCGGGTGCGTCGCCGCGCGGCGTCACCTCGGTGATCGTCCCGTCCTCGATCCGCACGTCGGCCGGGGCGCCACCCCACGGCCGGACGTCGGCGAGGACGACGGCGCTCAACGGAAGCTCGTCTCGGTGAAGTCGAACAGGCCGTCCGCGCGCGGCTCCCACTCGAGGGCGGCGTCGGCCGCGAAGTTGTTCGCGGGCACATACAGCGGCACGAAGTAGCCCTGCGTGTTGCTGTACTCGAGCAGCTCGGCGAACACCGCCTCGCGCTCCTCGCCGATCACGCCGCGCTGCTGTGCGGCAAGCTCAGCGGTGCGCTCATCCTGCGCGTAGTTGTTGTTTCCCGCCGGCTCGTAGAAGTCGGTGAGCGGCAGGTCGCCGTCGACGGTCGAGGGCGCCCAGGTGTTGAGGTACACGCCCTTCAGCTCCTTGTTGCGCACCTTCAGCGTGTGGCTCTGCTGATCGGTGCCGACCATCTCGACCGTGATGCCGACGGCCTCCAGCGAACCCTGGATCGTCTGCGCGACCTCGGAGGACAGGGGGATGCGGCCGTCGGTCGCGTACTCGAACGGGATCGACTCGCCCGCGTACCCTGCCTCCTCGAGCAGCTGCTTCGCCCGCTCCGGGTCGTACGCGCTTCCCTCGACGGCGTCGGAGAACCCCTCCACGGCGGGAGCGAGCATCGTGGTCGCCGGCTCGGCCAGGCCCATCAGCAGGTTGTCGGTGATCGCCTTCTTGTCGATCGCCAGGGCGATCGCCTCGCGCACGCGCGGGTCCTGCAGCACCGGGACTGTCGAGTTGACGCCCAGGAACACGACGCCGTTCGAGGGCGACGAGAACACCTGCGCGGTGCCCACCTGCTCGATCGACTCGACCTGGGTGGGGCCGATCTGGGCGAGGTCGAGGCTTCCCGACAGCACGCCGTTGACACGCGACTCGTCGGAGGACACGGGCTGCAGCGAGATGGATTCGATTGCCGGCGCCTCGCCCCAGTAGTCGTCCGAGCGCACGAGGTCGTAGGAGACGCCCTTCGTGATCTTGTCGAAGACGTACGGTCCCGATCCCACCGGATCCTGCGCGAACGCGTCGGGGCCCATCTCCTCGTACGTCTCGCTCGGGACGACGGAGATCAGCGACGTGTTGCGCGGGAACGCCGAGAACGGCTGGTGAAGCGTGAAGCGCACGGTCAGGTCGTCGACCTTCTCGACCGAGGCCACCGAGCTGAGGTACGCGTTGTTCTCGCTCGTGGGGTCATCGAGGATCGCCTGGTACGAGAACACGACGTCGTCGGCCGTGATCTCCTCACCGTTGCTGGCGGTCACACCGTCCTGCAGGGTGAAATCCCACTGCGTGAGGTCGTCGTTCGGCGTCCACTCGGTGGCAAGGCGCGGCTCGAGCTCGCCGTCCGCGCTGATGTGCACAAGCTGGTCGAACGTGTGGAAGAAGATCGACAGCACGACGAGAGATCCCGAGCGGATCGGATCCATCGAGCTCGGGTCGGTGGGGATCGCGGCGACGATCGACGTCGGCGCCTCGGCGCCGGGGGCGCTCGTCGGCTCGAAGCCGCCGGCGCAACCCGCCAGCACGAGGGCGCCGGAGGCGATCAGCGCGCCGGCGGGGACGACGCGGCGGAGGGTTCGGGGACGGGTCATGTCGCTCCTTCGGTGATGGCGGGTCGGGTGGTGCTCGGGCCCCGGCGGCGGGCGCCGTCGAGGCGGGGCACGGCGTCGAGAAGAGTGCGCGTGTACGGATGCTCCGGGGCGGCGAACACCTGCGCGGCGTCGCCCTGCTCCACGATCCGGCCGGCCTGCATGACGATCACGCGGTCGGCGATGCTGCGCACGACGCCGAGGTCGTGGGAGATGAAGAGGTACCCGAGGCCGTGCTCGGCCTGCAGCCGGGCGAGCAGCTCGAGCACCTGCGCCTGGATCGACACGTCGAGCGCCGACACGGGCTCGTCGAGCACGAGCAGGCTGGGCCGCAGGGCGAGCGCGCGGGCGATGCCGACGCGCTGTCGCTGGCCGCCCGACAGTCGGCCGGGAAGGCGCTGGGCGAACTCCTCGCCGAGGCCCACGTCGGCGAGCAGCTCGGCCACGGCGCCGGGACGCAGGCGATGCCCGATGCGCAGCGGTTCGGCGACGATGTCGCCCACCGTCATCCGCGGATCCAGCGCCGAGTAGGGATCCTGGAACACGATCTGCGCGCGGCCGCGCTCCACGGCCGTGCGCCCGCTCAGCGCGGGCGCGACCGCGTGACCGCCGAGCGCGACGGCGCCGGAGGTCGGGCGCTGGATGCCGAGGATCGCGCGGGCGAGCGAGGACTTGCCGCATCCCGACTCCCCGACGACCGCGACGGTCTCGCCCGCCGCGACGTGCACCGACACGTCGTCCACCGCGCGCACCGGCGGGCGCGGTCCGCTGCGGTACTCGACGACGATCCCGTCGGCGCGCAGCGCGAGCGGGGTCTCGCGGTCGGGCGCCGGACGCGCCAGGGTGAGCGACTCGGGCATGCTGTCGCGCAGTCGCCGCGTGTACGCGTGGGCAGGGTCGCGCAGCACGTCGGCGGTGGCGCCCTCCTCGACCACGCGGCCGGAGTTCATGACCGACACGCGGTCGGTGTTCTCGGCTACGAGGCCGAGGTCGTGAGTGATCAGGACGAGCGCGGAGCCGGTGCGCTCGCGCACCTCGGCGAGCAGATCCATGACCTGCGCCTGCACCGTCACATCGAGCGCCGTGGTCGGCTCGTCGGCGATCAGCAGCAGCGGGTCGTGCGCGATCGCCATCGCGATCATCGCGCGCTGCCGCATTCCGCCCGACCACTGGTGCGGATATCCGCTCGCCCGCTCGGACGCGTTCCGAACGCCGACCGACTCGAGCAGCTCGACGGCCCGGCGCCGCGCCGCGGCTCGGCCGAGCCGGCTGTGCACGCGCACCGCGGCCGCCACCTGGGCACCGACCGGGATGAGCGGGTTCAGGGCCGACATCGGGTCCTGGAACACCATCGCCGCCGTGCGTCCGCGCAGCGCCCGCATCCCGCGGTCTCCGAGCTCGGTGATGTCGCGGCCGCCCAGCTCGATCCGGCCGGCCGTCAGCCGGACACCGGCGGGAAGCAGGCCCAGCGCCGCGAGCATCGTGAGGCTCTTGCCCGATCCCGACTCGCCGACGACGCCGAGCGCCTCCCCGGCGCCCACGCGCAGCGAGACGCCGTCGACGACCACGCGCGGCCCGCCAGGGCCGGGCGCCTCGATGCGCACGTCGTCGAGGCGCAGCACGTCGCCGGTCCGGTCGTCCCGCGCGGTCAGCACATCCGCACGCAGCGTGTCGCTCATCTCATCCCTCCTCGGCGCAGCAGGGCACCACGGCCCTCGGCGGTGAACTGCTGGCTCAGGAACTGCACCCCGGCGACGGCGAGGAACATCACGAGACCCGGGATCAGCGCGATCCAGGGCGCGGTCGCGAGGTACTTCTGGCCGTCGAAGATCATCGATCCCCAGCTCGGCACCGGCGGCTGCACGCCGAGACCCAGGTACTCGAGCGACGACTCGATCAGGACGATCGTCGCGATGTCCGTCGCGGCGATGATCAGCGTGTGCGGCCAGACGTTCGGCAGCACGTGGCGCGTGAGCACCCACACCGCGTCGCCGCCCTGGGTGAGCGGCGCGACCACGAAGTCCTGTCGCCGCAGCGCCGAGGCGACGTTGCGGGTGACGCGAGCGTAGCCGACCCACCAGGTGCAGCCGAGCACCACGATCGTGAGCCCGGCGCTGGGGCGCAGCACGGCGCAGATCGCGATCAGCAGCAGGACGACCGGCATGGCGAGGGTGACGTTGCTCGCGACGGACACGAGCGATTCGATCCGGCCGCCGAAGTACCCCGCGAGCACGCCGATCGTGGTGCCGATCAGGGCGTTCATCGCGACGATCGCGAACGCGATGCCGAGGGTCACGCTCGACGCGAGCGCGACGCGGCTCAGCAGATCGCGGCCGAGGGCATCGGTGCCGAGCGGGTGCGCGGCATCCGCGAACGGCGCCCGCAGCGCCGACGACAGATCCTGATCGAACGGCGCGAACCACGGCAGCAGCGGCGGGACCGCGGCGAGCAGGATCACCGCGAGCAGCATCACCGCGCCGACCACGGCCATCGGGCGGGGACGCAGCCGCAGGCGCGGGGCGCGGATCTCCACGGGCTGCGACGCGGCGACCGGGGCCACCGCGGCGGGAGGGATGGGCGCGCTCATGCAAGCTCCGTCCGGGGGTCGATGCGGTGCACAACGATGTCGATGACCGTGTTGACGACGACGAACATCAGGGCGACGAACAGCAGGCCTGCCTGCACGATCGGGAAGTCGCGCTGGCTGACGGCGTTCGTGAGCAGCTGGCCGATGCCCGGCCAGGCGAACACGACCTCGACCACCACGGTTCCGCCGAGCAGCCCGCCGAGGTTCAGACCCGCCATGCCGAGCACGGGAAGCAGCGCGTTGGGGAGCATCTGGGTCAGCAGGATGGCGCCGCGCCCGCGGCCCTGCGCGAATGCGGTGCGCACGTAGTCCTGCGCCGCCTGCTCACTGAGGCCCGCATCGAGCAGGCGCAGGTACATCACGAACTGCCCCGTGGCGAGGGTGACGACCGGGAGCACGAGACTCGCGGGGCTCGTGCGGCCGAGCGAGGGCAGCGCGCCCAGCAGCACCGCGAAGACGAGGACCAGCAGCAGTCCGAAGAAGAAGTCGGGCACCGACTGCCGGGCGGCGCCGAGTCCGCCGGCGATCGTCCGCAGCACGCGGCTGCCCGTGAACTGGATGGCGAGCGCCACGACCAGCGCGAGCGCGAGGCCCGCGACGAACGACCAGAACGCGAGCTCGAAGGTGGCGGGAACCCGCTCGAGCACGAGGCCGAGCGCGGGCTCGCGCAGCCGGTACGAGTCGCCGAGGTCGCCCGTGAACAACCCGGCGAGGTAGCCGAGGTACTGCACGATGAGCGGACGGTCGAAGCCGAGCGCGGCATCCATCTGGGCGATGTCCTCGGCGCTCGCGTTGTCGGGAAGCAGCAGCGCTCCGGGCGAGCCGGTGAGCCGGCCCAGCACGAACGCGACCGTCACGACGACGAACAGCGTCACGATCGCGAGGGCCAGGCGGCGGAGGAGGAAGGGGACCACGTGAGGGACGTTAGGCCAGCGCCCCTCGCCGGGACGGCCCCGTAACGCGTTCGTCACAAGACCCTTACGCCGGTGACACGTTGGCTCGACCAGATGACGCTTATATGTCGCGATTGTCGCCTCTAACACCCGTTTGGTATTCCAAGTTGCACTTCCGTCGAGTGAGCAGATCCTGCCAGGATGGGGGCATGACCTCTCACGCCGACCTCGGCATGGCCGAGCGGATCGCGCACGTGCTGCGCGAGCAGATCATCACGGGCGAGCTCGCCATGGGAACGCGGCTGAGCGAGCGCGAGATCGCCGAGCGGCTCTCCGTCTCCCGCGCCCCGGTCCGCGAGGCGCTGCCGATCCTGGAGGCCGAGGGCTTCGTGTCCTCCTCGCGTCGGCGCGCAGCAGTCGTCCACACCTTCACGCTCACCGACGCGAGCGAGCTGTTCGATCTGCGCGCGCAGATCGAGCCGCTGGCCGCCCGCCTCGCCGCCGTCCGCGCGTCGGAGGGCGCCGACCTGTCGGGCATCCGGCAGTCGCTCGACGTGGCCCACGCCCCCGTCGCCGATGCATCGCCGTCGGCACGCAACTCGGATCTGCACGAGGAGATCATCAAGCTCGCCGGCCATTCGCTGCTCGAGCGGATGAGTGGCCTGCTCAGCGGGCGCGTGCGCTGGCTGTTCCGCCTCACCCCCGAGCGCGACACGTCCTCGATGTGGGATGAACACCGCGAGATGGTCGACGCTATCGCTGCCGGGTCGGCCGACCTGGCTGCGCTGCTCGCCTCGGCGCACGTCGAGCGCGGGCGCATCGAGTCCATGCCGCTGCTCGCCGAGCGCCTGCCGGCCGAGCCCCCGCGCGCCCGGCGCCGCCGGCGGGCGGCAGCCTGACCCGCGCATCGCGCTCCGCGCCGGCGTAGGCGGCGACCGCGCCGAGCCCGCACCCTCTCGCCGACCCCGCGCGCGATCGCGTGCCGGGTGCGCGAGACGGTGCGGGGTGGCGGTGGCGACGCCCCCCGCGTTCACTGTCGAGCAGGCATCCGTACGCCGAACAGGCATGCACGGGCATGCCCGCTCGACGCGCAGGTGCCTGCTCGCGGCACGGCGAGCGCCGGGCGGCCTAGCATGGCGGCATAATCACGCTCGCCGTGCGCCGCATCCGGCCCGACCAGCGCGCCGCGCTGGAGGACTGGCTCCGGGAGCTGAACGGCCCTCGCCGCGGGGAGGCGCTTGCGACCCTCGCCGCGGAAGGGGTGGACCACGAGCGGGCCGTCATCCTCGAGACGAGCGACGGACCGGTGCTGATCTACGCCATGGAGAGCGACGACCCCGCACGGGCGCACGCCATCGCGGCGGCATCCGACGCGGAGGTCGACCGTCGGCACCGCGAGGTACTGACCGCCGCGGACGCTGGGCGCGCCGACATCTCGGTCGCGCTGGATCTGCGGATCGCCTGATTCACCGCCGCGCGCCGAGCAGGCATCTGTACGTCGAGCGGGCATGCGTGCCTATGCCTGCTCGGCGCGCACATGCCTGCTCGCGGGGCGGGCGGCGTAGGCGCCATCCCGCGCCGGTTCGGCGAGAAGGTGCGGGGTCGGCATGCCGGGGCGGCGCCGCGCCGGTCAGATGATCTCGCTGCTCCAGCGGTCCGGGTTGCCGAAGCGGTGGGCGGTGATGGTGATCGACTGCTCGTGCAGGAACGGAAGCAGCTCGACGCGACCGGCGGTGGTGACCTCGCCCCCGTAGATCGCCAGATCCGGATCACCCTCGACGCCCGCGGCGAGCGCCGCGTGCAGGGCCGTCACCGTCTCCGGCGAGCCCACCAGCCGGGCGCGCGAGGCGCGGACCGGGCCCGAGATGAGGTGGCCGACCGGGATCGCACTCGTGGCGGGAGCCTCCTCGCCATCGGTGCCCGACTCGCTCGAGGACGACTCCTCCGCGGCCCCGCCGCGCATCCGCTGGATCCACTGCTCGTCCGACTCGACGTACACCGGCACATCCAGCTGACCGAGCACGCGGCGCACCGCGGGCGGCAGCCCGACCGGAGCCGAGAGCGTGAGCTCGCCGCCGACGCGGATGCCCGCGACCACAACTCGCAGCACCGCCTGCCAGGTGGCGTCGGCGGTCGCGCGGACGGCGACCGGCGTCGAGCGGTAGCGGAACAGGTTGCGCTCGATGCCCAGCCCCGAGACGTCCTTCACCTTGCCGAACTCGCGGTCCCAGGCGATCGCGTCCGACAGCGCGGCGCGGCGCAGCCAGTCGAACTCCTCGTAGCTGAGGGAGGGCTGCGCGGCCTCGATGAGCGCGACGATGCGGGTGTCGAGCCCCCGCAGGTGCAGCGACTTGCCCGAGGGCCCGCCCGACGTGGCGCGCCACGATCCGAGGCCGATCAGGTAGTTCGGGCCGCCGGCCTTCGTGCCGGTGCCGACCGACGAGCGCTTCCAGCCGCCGAAGGGCTGGCGCTGCACGATGGCGCCGGTGATGCCGCGGTTGACGTAGAGGTTTCCGGCCTCGACGTTCTCGAGCCAGTAGGCGAGGTCATCGGGATCCTGCGTGTAGAGACCGGCGGTGAGGCCGTAGTCGACGGCGTTCTGCAGCTCGATGGCGCGCTCGAGGTTGGGCGCGTGCATGATGCCGAGCACCGGGCCGAAGAACTCCTCGCGGTGGAAGCGGGAGCCGGGCTTCACGCCCGTGCGGATGCCGGGGGTCCAGAACCGGCCCTCCTCGTAGCCCCAGCCGGTGTCGCGCAGCGGCTTCGGCGGCACGAGCCACTGCTCGCCCTCCTCGAGGGTCGTGAGGGCCCAGTCGAGCTTGCCCTTCGGCACCTCGATCACGGGGCCGACCTCCGACAGCGGGTCGGACGGCGGGCCCACGCGCAGCGAGCGCGTCGCGTCGACGAGTTGGCGGGCGAACCGCTGGGATCGGCCGACCGGCCCCACAAGGATCGCGAGCGAGGCGGCCGAGCACTTCTGCCCGGCGTGCCCGAATGCACTCTTGACGAGGTCGGCGGCGGCGAGGTCGAGATCCGCCGAGGGCGTGATGATCATGGCGTTCTTGCCGCTGGTCTCGGCGAGCAGCGGCAGGTCGGGACGCCAGCTGCGGAACAGCTTCGCGGTCTCCCACGCACCGGTCAGGATGACCCGGTCGACGGCCTCGTGCGAGATCAGCTGCCGGCCGAGGTCACCCTCGGAGATGTCGACGAGCGCGAGCACCTCGCGCGGCACGCCGGCGTCCCACAGCGCATCGGCGACGACGGCGGCGCAGCGCCGCGCCTGCGGCGCCGGCTTGAACACGACACCGGATCCCGCTGCGAGCGCGGCGAGCACTCCGCCGGCCGGGATCGCGACCGGGAAGTTCCACGGCGGGGTGACGACGGTCACGCGCGAGGGTTCGAACACCGCGCCGGCGACGCGGTCGAGCTCACGGGCCGTGGCGGCGTAGTAGTTGGCGAAGTCGACGGCCTCGCTGACCTCGACGTCCGCCTCGGCGAACACCTTCCCGGTCTCGGATGCGGCGACCTCGATGAGCTCGCCGCGGCGCGCCTCGAGGGCACGGGCGGCGCGCTGCAGCACGGCGCTGCGCTCGACCGCCGGGCGGCGGCCCCACTCCTCGCCGGCGGCGCGCACGCGACCGATGATCTCCTCGAGCGCGGCGGCATCCGTGACCCGGGCGGCCGCGATGGTGGCGTCCCCCGCGGTGGAGGACGGGATCCGCGCCAGGATGTCGCGCGCCCACTCGCGGTTCGCAGGAAGCGCCGGATCGGTGTCGGGCGCGTTCTCGAAGCCCGGGGCGCCCGTGGCGCGGCCCACCTCGCGCGCGGCGAACACCGCGGTCTCGACGAAGTCGGCATCCAGGACGGCGCGGAACTCGTCGGCCGGATCGACCGCGACCGTGTCGTCGGCCGTGGCGAGCGCGGGGCTCTGCGATCCGCGCGCGATGTCGAGCACAAGCTGCGTCAGATCCTGATCCTGCTGCTCGTCCGCGATCTCCGCGGCGCTCGGCGCATCCGCCCGATCCTGCTCGCGGTTCGGCCCGACCGGCAGGGACGGATCGGCGGAGCGCTCCACCGAGGCGATGAAGCGGTCGCGCTCGCGGGCGAACAGTGCCGGGTCGTCGGCCATCTCGAACGCGGCGGAGAGGAAGTTGTCGCTCGAGGCGTTCTCCTCGAGGCGGCGCACGAGGTAGCTGATGGCGACGTCGAACTCGTCGGGGCTCACGACCGGCACGTACAGCAGGACGTGGCCGACCTCGCGGGTGACCGCCGCGACCTGGCCCTGCGCCATGCCGAGCAGCATCTCGAACTCGAGATCGGACCGCACGCCGCGCTCGCCCGCGAGCAGCCAGGCGTAGGCGATGTCGAACAGGTTGTGGCCCGCGACGCCGAGGTTCACGGCGCGGGTGCGCTCGGGGTGAAGGGCGTAGTCGAGGCACCGGAGGTAGGACGCGTCGCTGTCGAGCTTCGATCCGTGGGTCGCGAGCGACCAGCCGTGCATGACGGCATCCACCCGCTCCATCGCGAGGTTCGCGCCCTTGACGAGGCGCACCTTGATCGCCGCGCCGCCCGCGTCGACGCGCTCGGTCGCCCAGGCCGTGAGACCCTCGAGGGCGGGGAGCGCGTCGGGAAGATACGCCTGCAGCACGATGCCGGCGCGGTAGTTCTTCAGCTCGGGGGTCGCGAGCAGCCGCTGGAACACCGCGATCGTGAGGCCGAGGTCGCGGTACTCCTCCATGTCGAGGTTCAGGAACGTGCCGTGCGCGGCGGCCGACAGGTACAGCGGGCGCAGGCGCTCCACGACCTGGTCGACTGTCTCGTCGAAGGCCCACATCGACAGGTGGCTCGCGATCGCCGAGACCTTGACCGAGACGTAGTCGACATCCGGTCGCTTGACGAGCTCGTGGATGCCGGCCAGGCGGCGCTTCGCCTCCTGCTCGCCGAGCACCGCCTCGCCGAGCAGGTTGAGGTTCAGCCGGGCGCCGCCCTCGCGCAGCTTCGCGATCGCGGGGCCGAGCTTCTCGGGGCGGGCGTCGACGATGAGGTGCCCGACCATCTCGCGCAGCACGCGCCGCGCGATCGGCACGGTCGGCACGGGCAGGAACGGTGCCACCAGTCCGCCGGCGCGCACCGCGCCGCGCAGGTACCAGGGCAGGAACTCGGGCACGAGCGGAGCGACCCGGTTGAGGTTGCCCGCCGCGGCGGTCGCGCTCTCGGGGCGCATCACGCCGTCGACGAAGCCGAGGGTGAACGGCAGCCCGTTCGGATCCTGCAGCACTCCCGCGAGGCGCGCGGCGGCCGGATCGGCCTCCACTGCTGCCGCCTCGGTCACCCACCGCTGGGCGAGGGAGACGGAGGCCTCCACGAGGTGGGCGGGGGCTGCGGTGCCGGTGGGCGCGCTGGGTTCTGCCGAAGCAGCGTCGAGATCGTCGGCCATGCGATCAGCCTAAGGAGCGCACCGCGAGATCGCCGGTGCGCCGGGCGATATGTCGCGCACCGCAGCCGTGAGTCTGCCGAGCGCCGATGGATCCGGCGGCGCGCTGACAGGATGGCCCCATGCGCTCGCGCGATGCGTTCACTTACGGCGAGGTCGAGGGCACCCGCCGCGCCGATCTGCTGCAGCGCCCGCCGCGGGGGTACCGGCCGATCGAGCGTCGCGTGCGGATCGGCAGCGGCGATGCCGCCTTCCGCGCCGCGGGCGACGCGACCCTGCGCTGGGGCATCCAGCGTCGATCCGGGATCCGCGTCGCCGCGCCGGATCGCGAACTCGCCACGGGCGACGTGGTGATCATGCGGATCGGGCTCTGGCCGCGGGACGTGCCGTGCCGCGTCGCCTACGTCGTCGAGGAACAGGATGTGCGCGGCTTCGCGTACGGCACCCTGCGCGGTCACCCGGAGCGGGGAGAGGAGGCGTTCCTCGTCGAGCGCGATCCGGACGGATCCGTGTGGCTGCGCGTGCGGGCGTTCTCCCGCCCGGCGAGCTGGCTCCTGTGGCTCGGATACCCGGCCATCCGGGTGATGCAGTGGGTCTACACCGAGCGCTACCTGCGCGCGCTGGCGGCGGGATGAGCACCGAGCCCCGGGCAGTCCGCCCCGTTTGCCGCCGCGGGCGGGCCTGGCAGGATGATCGCATGCGCTCGGGGGACGCGATCACGTGCGAGGGCGGGGGCCCGCACCTCGCCCCGCCGGCGCGCGCGGGGGTGCGCGGATGAGCGCGCCCGAGCCGCCCGCCGACCAGGCGACCGGCGCGGCATCCGACCCCACCTCGGAATCCGCGGACCCGCAGAAGCGCGCGTCACGGCGCACCCCGGCGAGCTGGGCGAAGGTCGCCGCGCAACGCCTGCCGAGCTCGTGGGTCACGGTCACGGCCGCGGCGCTGTTCCTCGCGGCGACCGCGGCGTTCGGAGGCCTGGCCGATGCGCCCGTTGCGGAGGCGGCGGCGCTGCCGCAGCTGATGGCGGGCGACACGCACACGAACGACCAGTTCGCGATCACGTTCGAGCGTGCCGTGCTGCTCAATGACCTGAGCGGCTCCGGCACGACACCGCAGGAGGGCGAGCGCGTGCTGGCGGTGGTCGTCACGATGGAGAACGTGACTGACAGCCCGCTGTCCACCGCGTCCTATGCCCCCCAGACGTTCGCCGTTCCCGGGCTGCCGGCCCAGCGCGTCGACGGCAGCAAGATGCCCACCGTCTCGGTCGCGCGCATGGATGACGCGACCACCGGTCCCTACCTCCAGCCGGGGGTCCCCTCCCAGCTGGTGCTGACCTGGCCCGTTCCGGCCGACCGCTATGCGGCGGGCGACGAGGTGCCGCTCGCCATCTCGGATCTCCACTGGTGGGAGCCCGAACTTCTCTTCACCGGCAACGGCGGGCAGTGGGAGGACCCGACGCCGGCGGCGCGGGTGCAGCTGACCGCCGAGGACGTCGACGCGGAGGAAGCCGGATGAACCGGGCCGCCCGCCTCGCCCTCCACTGGGCGGCCGCCGCGGCGCTGGTGGCGGCCGCGTGGGGCCTTCACGCGATCACACCCCCGGGCATGATCGCTGCGGAGCCTTTCCGCGTCGACGCGCGGATCGGGGAGCCGGCGGAGGGGCGCAACCTGCGGGTGACGGTGAACGGCGTGCACGCCGCCTCGAAGGTCACGGAGCCCGAGCGAGGCTGGTACGCGGAGGGGCGCTGGGTGGTCGTCGAGTTCGAGGCAGAGGCGACGGAGTCCGAGAGAGAGGCCTATCTCAGCGTGATGCGCCTGCGGATCGGCGACCGGACGTACCGCGCAAGCGAGCGACCCGGTCTGGGGTTCGGGCCGCCCGCACGGCTGAGCGTCGGTCTGCCCCGCCAGATCAGCGCCGCCTTCGAGCTCCCGGAGAATGCGGGCGGTATCGCCGAACTGGGGATCGCGTACGGCGCGATCGGCGATGAGCGAGCGGATTCGCTGGTGGTCATGCCGATCGACCTCGATGCTCTCGAGGTGCAGCCTGAGGTCGAACTCGCGCCGCCGGGGTGGGCGGAATGAGCCGGCTGGGGCCGTGGCTGCGGCGCAACGCGCTCGCGCTGATCGCCCTCGCGGTGCTGATCCCCGTCGGCGTCATGGCGACCGGGGTGGCCGCCTGGACCGGCGCGAAGTCGGGCTCGCCCGTGCAGCCGATCGAGGCGGGGGAGACCGCCGAGTTCGCCGGGGCCCAGTGGCGGGATCCCCGCGTGGTCGACGAGACCTCGCTTCACCGCGACGCGGTGCCGCCGGATGCGCGGCTGCTCGTCGCCGAGTTCACCGTCATCCCCGGCGGGACGGGAATGGGGTGCACGATCACGCTGACCGAGGCGGAAGGAGCGGGGCGCTCCTGGGAGTCGCAGTGGAACGGGGCGGGGCTCAGCTGGCCCGAGCAGCCCTTCTGCGACATGGCGGCGACCGGACCCTACGAGGTGCGAGTGCCGTACTTCGTGCCAGCGGATGCGGCCGAGCGCCTGCACATCGACGTCGTCGTGGCAGACGAGCTGCCGAAGTTCCTCCGGTTCACGGACGAGCGCTGACGGGGGCCGCGTCGCCGCCCGCGCTCGCGGCCGGCCGCGCGGCCGGCGCATCCGGAGCAAGCCGTGTCAGCGTCGCGTCGTACGCCGCCGCCACGATCGCGATCCGCAGCGGCTCGATGATCAGCGGCGGGATCAGGAACAGCGACTCGCTCAGCACAACCCAGAAGCCGGTGAGCGACTGCGGGCCGACGATGCGCGTCACCACCCACCCGAGTGCGGGCTCGAGCGGCAGCAGCACGGTGAACAGCAGCACGTAGCTCGCGATGAGCAGCGGACCCGCGCGCCACATCAGCACGATCGCCTGACCGATCGGGGCGAACCGCTGGGTGACCTGCTTCCAGAGGTCGTCGAGCGCCCGGCGGATGGGGCCGCGCAGCGCGCGGTAGCGGGCGACAGTGCGGTCGATCGCGGCCCCGGAGAGCTGCGGTGCCTGGGCCGAGACCGCCTTTCCGTAGATGGCGCCGGCGACGGTGAGCCACGCGAGCGGCAGCAGGATGACGCCGCCCACCTCCCCGATCAGCCAGACCAGCCCGTCACCGAGCCAGACCAGCGGGAACAGCACTCCCGCCAGCCACTCCCGCGCGTCGGCGAGCCACACCCAGGCGATGCGCCCCTCGGCCCACTGGGTGACGATGCCCACCAGGTCGAAGATCACGAGCGCGGTGAGCACCACCCACAGGGCTTCGAGGTAGACGAGCACGGGTGTGAGCCACAGGCGCTTCTTCGCACGCTCGCGCCCGAGGAACCAGCGGGCGGCGAACGCGACGACGATGAGCGTGATCGAGAGGGGCGAGAGCACGAGATCGCCGACGGTGAAGCCCCAGTCGACGTTCTCGAACGCGTGCTGCTTGCGCTGGTCGAGGGCGCGCTCCGCGAAATCGGCCCAGTCCTCGGTGAGGTAGTTGTAGGCCGTGTAGAACGCGACGAACGGCACCGTGCCGCCGAGCAGGGCCCGCCCGAAGTCGCGGCGACGCTCGGCCGGATCCTCCGGTCGCGGCGCGAGCACGCCGAGGTGCCGCAGGCCGTCCCGCACCACGAGCAGCATCGCCACGTACGCCACCAGCCGCGACAGGGGAGCCAGCGGCTGCAGCAGCACGCCGCCGATGTCGCTGTACGCGCCGACGAATCCGGCGATCTGAATGCAGACGTACCGCGCGAGCGTGCCCGCGGCGTACCAGGCGAGCAGCGCGGGCCAGTGGGCGGCGAGCAGCCGTCCCGTCGTCGCGAGCATCCCGAGCACGCGCCAACGCTACCGCGCACGATCCCCCCTCGCGGTGGGCACTTCTGCCGGAGCCGCGACGCGCTTTCGGTGCCATCCGGCCCTGTCGCGGCGCCGGAAGGGCCGGTCGGCAGCCATTCGTGCGAGCCCGTCATCTCGACTCGCTGCGCTCGCTCGATAACCCGGGGGCGACACCGCCGGTTGCTGAGCGAGCGGAGCGAGCCGAAGCGACCGACCGAAGCGTCGCGGATCAGTCCCAGTCGCTCGGCGCGGGGCGGCGGGTCGAGGGCAGGGCGACGTTGCTTGCCCACTCGTGCGTCCAGGCGGGCATCTCGGGCAGGGCGTCCTCGAGGCCCAGCGCCTCCAGCACCTCCGCCATCGGCACCGTACCGCCCGAGCGGCGGAGGATGCGGCCGCGGATGATCGCGCTCGCGTAGATCTCGCCGCGCACCACCGCGCGGTGCTCGAGGTAGAGGGCCCGGTCGTCGTGACCGACCCAGCGCGACTGCAGCTCGAAGCGCTGCCAGAGGTTCAGCGACTTGCGGAACGTGACCGTCTCGCTCGCCACGACCGGATACCAGCCTCGCGCGTTCATGATCTCGGCCAGGTCGGTGCGCACCATCAGATCCCACCGGCCGAGGTCGAACAGCGACAGGTAACGGCCGTTGTTCATGTGCCGCAGGATGTCGATGTCGGTCGGCAGCGTCGTGAGCCGGATGCGCCCCACCGCGGTCGGAGCGAGCCGCCCGCCGCGCCGACGGCGTCGGCGCGCCAGGAACATCACGATGAGGGTCCGCCAGATCACATTCACGAGTCGCGATGCTGGCACATCCCTCTGAGGATCCCCGGGTTCGTTGTCCGCTGTCGACAACGCGTCGCGCGGATTTCTCGTCAGCCGATGTCCGTGCGTAGAGTCTGGCCATGACAGCCGAATCGCTCACCGATCTGTTGGTCCGGCCGATTCGCGACGTGGACGCCGAGGCAATGGGCCGCGTCCACGCGAAGGTCTGGCACGAGACCTACGACGGCCTCATCTCGAGCGCAACGCTCGAGAACGTCTCGCCCCGCCGCCTGGCGGAGCTGTGGACGCACTACACCTCGCAGAGCGACGAGATCCGCCACGCGGCAGCGCTTGTGAACGGCGAGATCGTCGGCTTCGCGGCAAGCGGTCCCGCACGCGACGCGGACGCCCCCGCTCCCCGCGAGTTCTACTTCGTGTACCTGCTCGACTCGTGGCACCGCAAGGGAATCGGCCGCGCGCTGTTCGACGCTGTGGTCGACGACGGCGAGCCGCTGTACCTGTGGCTCGCGGAGCAGTACCCCGGTGCACGCACGTTCTACGAGAAGCGCGGCTTCCATCTCGACGGCGCCCGCCGCGACGAGGTGTTCCTCGGTGAGACGCTCACCGAGGTGCGCTACGTCCGCCCCTGAACCGGGGACACCGAGGGTGCTGACCGTCTGGCCGCTCGCCGGGATCCCCGAGATCTCCGCGGGCGATCACCTCGTGGACGTGATCGGATCGGCGGTCGACGCATCCGATCCGCTCGCCGACGGCGACATCCTCGTCGTCACGAGCAAGATCGTCTCGAAGGCCGAGGGCCGCTTCGTGACGGCGGACGACCGCGAGGACGCGATCACGGCCGAGACCGTGCGCGTGGTCGCGACCCGCACGTCGGCGTCTGGCCACGTGACGCGGATCGTCGAGAACCGCCTCGGGATCGTCTCGGCGGCGGCCGGCGTCGACGCCTCCAACACCCCGGAGGGGACGGTGCTGCTGCTGCCGGTCGATCCGGATGCCTCCGCGCGCGCCCTCGCCGAGGGGCTGCGCGCCCGGCTGGGCGTGCGGGTGGGGGTGCTGATCTCGGACACCCTCGGCCGCGCCTGGCGCGACGGGCAGATCGACCACGCGATCGGCGCGGGCGGCGTGCAGGTCTTCGAGGACCTCCGCGGCTCCACCGACACCCAGGGGCGCCCGCTGCACGTCACGCTTCCCTGCGTGGCCGACGAGCTGTGCGCGGCGGCCGATCTCGTCAAGGGCAAGGCCACGGGCATGCCCGTCGCGGTCGTGCGGGGCCGCGCGGACCTCGTCGGCGAGCTGGATCTCCCCGGCGCGCGCACGATCCCGCGGACGGGCGAGCGGGATATGTTCCGCCTCGGCTACGACGAGGCCTACGCCGAGGGCTTCGCTGACGGGACAGCCTCAGTTCAGCCGCGCTCGAAGACCACGTCGACGAAGTAGTTGCTACCGCGGTAGGAGTCCTGGGGGAACCCGCCGCCGTAGGCGTAGCGGCCGTTGAACGCGGCCGCTTCGAGCGGACCGACCGCAAGAGGTGCGCCCGTGAAGAACTCGGAGGTCACGGCGTAGCCGCCCTGCGGGGCGAGGTACGACGCGACATAGGACGTCCCCGCTCTCACCTCGACGGGCTGCTCGAACAGGGCGGTCTGCCACCCCGCATCGCCGGTCGCCGAGAAGCTCACGGTGGCGAGGACACCCCCGGCCGCATCCCACAGCGTGCCCGTGTGCGGGCCGGCGTTGCCCGCGCCGCGATAGAAGCGCACACCGGTCACGACGCCGTCCTCGGTGGGCGCGAAACCGACGCCGAGTTCGACCCTCGCACCGTCGCTCGCCGAGGCGGTGTCCGGCACCGCACCCGCGAACAGACCGCACGGGCAGCCATCTGCGGACGCCGTCTCGAACCACCAGGTGGCATCCGGCCCACCCGTGCCCGACGTCGTCGCCGTGTACCGCGTCCGCTCGGCGAGCGGCGCCTCGGGAGTGTAGGTCAGCTCGAGGCCGTCGGGGGAGAGCGCCGACGTCCCGGCCACGGGGCCCGAAGGCGAGCTGACCGTCAGCTGCGCGCCGGCCGCGACGGCGCGGTCGAAGCGGGCGGTGATGGGCGCGCCCGGATCGGCATTCAGCACCCCGTCGGCGGGGGCACGGTCGATCACCGTGGGCACCGGGGCATCCGGCTCGAACACGACGTCGACGAGATAGCTCCCCGCGCTGCGGTCGCCGGGGAACCCGCCATCGTAGGAGTAGGCGCCGCCGTTCGCCGGCACCCGGAGGGGCCCGCGTTCGAACTCCGTCGCGTACGACCCCGTCGTGTACGAGTATCGGCCGACGGTCGTGCGGTACGCGGCGATGTATTCAGCGTCCTTCGTCACGGAGACCGGCTCATCCAGCACGAGGGTCTGCCACCCCTGTGCGCTCTCGTCCGTGAACGCGCCCTCGGCGATCCGGGTGCCGTCGGCCCGCCACAGCTCCCCGGTGTGCGGACCGACGTTGCCCGGGCCCTTGTAGAACCGGATGGCGGTGACGGTGCCGTCGGCACTCGGGGCGAACCGCACTCCCAGCGTCACGGCCGACGGGTCGGGGACCTCGAGCACACCCGGTTCCGCCGTCTCTGTGTACAGCGAGCAGGGGCACTGCCCCTCGGCCGCGACGGGAGGTGCGGTGGTGAACGACCACTGCGCGTCGCCCGCAATGCCGTTCCCCTGCGCATCCAGAGCCGTGATCGCCGCGGTGTAGACGGTCGCGTGCTGGAGGGGCTCGGTGGGCACGAACAGCGCTCGCCGGGTCTGCGGATCGTACGAGACGGCGCCGGCCACGACCCCGCCGTCGGCGGCGGTCACCGCCAGCTGCACGCTCGTCGCATCCACCGGCTTCGACAGGGTGGCGGCGATCTGCGCCGCCGTGCCGACGCTGGTGGAGCCCGCGACCGGCGACCGGCCCGAGATCGTCAGCGGGGTGTCGTCGACGGTGTCGAACAGCACGTCGACGAAGTAGTGGCTCGACCCCCAGCTCGAGGACGGGAAGTCGCCGGGCGCGGCGTACACGCCCGCCGCCTCGGCGCCGAATCCGCCCTCGACCGCCAACGGCGGCGCGTCGTGGCCGCGGTACCAGAAGGCGTCCTCGGCGGCGGCGTAGTGACCGGATGGTGCCGCGTACGACACCACATACGTCACGCCCGCGGTCAGCGGCACCGCCGAATCGAACGTCGCGGTCTGCCAGCCCGTGGCCGGATCGTCCGCGAAGGTCACGGTCGCCAGGCGCTGCCGGTCGGCGGTCCAGAGCGATCCGACGTGCGTCCCGACGTTGCCGGGGCCCTTGAAGAAGCGCACACCGCGGGCGAATCCGTCGATCTGCGGGCGGAACCGCAGGCCGAGCTCGACGCCAGACGAGTCGTCGACCGCGGGCTGCGCAGGCAACGCGGCACCGAACAGGCTGCACGGGCAGCGGACGTCGACGTCCACGCGGGCCGGCTCGCCGATGCGCGCGCTGTCGTCGACGGCGCGCGCGAGCAGCGGCGCCGCGCCCTCCCCGGTCTGCACGTACTCGTACGACCACGCGGTGGTTCCGGTCGCCGGGTGCCAGGTGGCGCCGGCGTCGGTCGAGACCTCGACGGCGGCGACGCGTCCCCCGCCCGCATCCGCGGCGGTGCCGGTCGCGATGACCTGGGTGCCGTTCTCGACATCCTGACCCGGCGCCGGTGAGGTGATCGCGACCGTCGGGGGTGTCTCATCCGTCGAGGCCGCGGCGGCCTTCAGGTCGTCCTGCAGCGTGGTCGGCTGCGCGTTCATGTCGGCGAGCAGGTTCACCGTCGCCTGCTGCATCCGCTGGTCGGCGGGGGCGCCGGCCCCGTCGTGCTGCTGATCGAGCCCCCACGCCCACTGCACGCTGCCCGACGAGAAGACCAGCGCCCCGGATGCGGCGCGATAGAGCGTCGTATGGTGCGTCGTCGTTCCCGGGCCGACGGTGCTGCCGAAGTCCTGCAGGTACTCGGGCACCTCTCCCACCGTGGTGGACAGGCGGATGAGCCCCTCCGGACGGAACCCGTTGTCGAGATCCTCGTTCGATTCGTAGCCGATCGTGTGGGGGGCCAGCTCGGCGCTGGTGCCCTCCGGAAGCGCGGCGAGAGACGTGTGACGCCAGAGGCGCAGCGCTCCCTCCGCGGCCGAGACCGTCACCGGAAGGTCGGAGTAGTTGACCATGTACGCCGTGCCGGTCAGGGCGTTCTCGGGCAGGCCGCCGCCGTCTGCCTGCGACGCGAAGCGCGGGTCGCGCCAGGTGCCCGTCCACTGCGGAGACGAGGCGTCGAGCTTGCGGTTGCTCCACGTCTCCTTGTAGGAGGTCATCGTGCGATACGGGATGGGGTCGCCGGCCGCCGCCGCCTCCCAGCGAATGCGCCAGTACGCCTCGTTCCCGGTGAAGAAGGCGAGGTTCACGCCGGCGTCCCTGGCGGCCTCGATGTGCGCGCGCTGCGGGCCCGACCAGTACTCGTCGTGTCCCGTCGAGGTGAACACCCGATGGTTCTGGATGAGTTCGCCCCGGCGGTCGGAGTCGACATCCGTCGTATAGCTCACGTCATAGCCGTTTCGCTCGAGGAAGCGCACCATGGCGTATTCGGATGAGAAGTAGAAGTCCCGGCCCGAGGCGATGCCCCGGGTCGCGAAGGGGCGGTTGTAGCTGAGCGGCCGTGAAGCGCACCCTGGTAGAAGCTCGAGCCGCCGTAGGTGTTGTACGCGTGCCAGGTGGTATCCGACGTCTGGAACAGGATGTCCGAATCGCTGTCGTCATCGCGCACGACGAAGGTGATGTGGCTGGCGCCGTCGGTGTCGGCGCGGTGAAGCCGCGCCACGTAGACGCCCGAGACCGCTGTCTGGGGCACATCCCACGTCGCGGACACGGCCCACTCGCCGCAGTCGTACAGATCCGTCGTGAGGTCGCGGCGGCATTCCGGCTGCGGCGGCGTGTCGACCGGCTCGACCGTGTCGACCTCGCGAGCGCCCTTCCCCTGGTACCAGCCGGTCCGGTAGATCGTGATCGTGTAGTCATCCGCATCGGTGTCGATCTTGAAGTCGATGCTCCCGCCGGCGTCGACGCTGATGTCGGCGGCGAAGCCCTGGATGTCGGCCGATCCGGCGCCCTCGATGTCCCAGACCTCGGGATCCGTGCCCGGTTGGGAGTTCTCGCATGCGATCTCGTTGCCGCCGGCGCCGCACGGGCCCGCCTCCGCAGAGGCCGGCGCCGACACCACGACGGCGATCGGCAGGATCAACAGCACAAGCGCGAGCGTCGCCGGCAGCGTCCTGAGCCGCTGTCGAGCCATCCGTCGGGTCATGGGACCTCCGTATCGTCCGGTATCAGGAGCACCGGATGCGCCTCCCGATACACATGGATGCGCCCCGCCCCGCCGTCGTCGCCGCGCGCATCGCGCTGGCCGCCGCCATCGGGGTCGCGGTGGGCGTCGGCATCTTCCTCTGGATCGGATCCGCGAACGACCCGGGCGTCGGTGCTCCAGCCGCGCCGTCCGGACGCGCGAGCGGCACGATGGACCCGCCCCCGTCCGGTGCGACGACGCCGACAGCCGGGGCGTCGACCGACGGGACCGACGCGGAGGCGGATGACCCGGCACCCGGCGACGACACGGATGGCTCGAGCGCGGCACCCGGGGCGAACAGCCCCGGCATCGAAGCGGCACCCGAGCCGGAGGAGTCGCCACGGCCGCCGGGAGTGGTGGGCCCTCTGCCGACGCCGCCGGCGATGGACGTTCCGGCCGGGCCCGCGGCGCCGATCGCCGCGCACGATGATCTGGTGAAGGGATTCCCCTCCGACGTGATCGCCCTCGCGGACAGCTCGACGGTGCTGTCCTCATCGCTCACAAGCGACGGCGAGCGGATCCAGGCCTCACTGGAGGCCACCGACACCGCGCCGGTCGCCGACGTGATCGCGCGCTACACCGAGCGTCTCGTCGCGCTCGGATTCACGTGGAGCACCGCCGAGGCCCCCGACGACAGCACCGCCGTGTCCTTCACGCGCGAGGGCCACACGGTTGTGATCTCCGCGCGGCCGCAGGCCGGCGGATCGCTCTTCACCGTCTTCGGCATCCTCGACGAGACCCGCTGAGCCGCATGTACATCAGCCTCCGAGACCGGCCCGCCTCCGACGCCATCCCCCCACGTGCGCGACGGGGGCGGGTCTCTTCCACGGTCGTCACGCTCGGCATCGTGTCGATGCTCACCGACATCTCGTCGGAGTCGGTGGCGGCCGTGCTGCCGCTCTACCTGACGAGCGCCATGGGGCTGTCGCTCATCGCCTACGGGTTCGTCGACGGCATCTTCCAGGGCGCCGGCGCCGTGGTGCGGATCGGTGCGGGCTGGGCATCCGACCGCACCGACCGTCCGAAGTGGGTCGCGTTCTCGGGCTACCTGCTGTCCGCCCTGACGCGCGGCTGGCTGATCGCCGCGCAGGGCCTCGCCGCCGTCGCCGCCCTCGTCACGGTCGACCGGATCGGCAAGGGCATCCGCACCGCGCCGCGGGATGCGCTGATCGCGGCGAGCGCGGATCCGGATGACCTCGCGCGGTCGTTCGGGGTGCACCGCGCGCTCGACACCGTCGGCGCGGCCCTCGGTCCGCTGCTTGCCTTCGTGATCCTCTCGGTCATCCCCGACGGCTACACGGCGGTGTTCGTCCTGTCGCTCGGTGCCGCGACGATCGGCGTCGCGATCCTCGGGCTTCTCGTGCCCGATCGCCGGCCGCGGCGGGAGCGAACCGCCACCGGAGCCGCACTGGAACGCGTGCGCTGGCGGAACCTCGCCGAGCCGCGGCTGCGCATCCTGCTCGTCGTCATGGCCGTGCTGAGCCTGCTCACGATCGGCGACGGCTTCCTCTACCTCTCGCTGCAGGAGCGCAGCGGCTTCGCGGCACAGTGGTTCCCCCTGCTGTTCGTCGGCACGAACGTCGTCTACATCGCGCTCGCCACGCCTCTCGGGCGCCTCGCCGACCGCTTCGGCCGCGCGCGGGTGCTCATTCTGGGTCATCTCGGGCTGCTCGGCGCGTACGCCCTGGCGCTCGTTCCCGGCGCGGGGCTCGGTCCCGTCCTCGGATGCCTCGCCCTGCTCGGCGCGTTCTACGCCGCCACCGACGGCGTCCTCGCCGCCGTCGCCGGATCGCTCGTCGACCCGTCGGTGCGGGCGAGCGCGATCGGCGCAGCACAGGCGGTGGTGGCCGTGTGCCGCATGGTGGCCTCGGCGGTGTTCGGCGCGCTCTGGTACGCGCTGGGACGCACCGAGTCGCTGCTGGTCGTGAGCGCGTTGCTGGCGCTGAGCCTGCCGTTCTGCTTCGTCGCGGTGCGGCGCCTGAACCGGCCGCCCTCCGCGGAATCGCAGGCTGTGTCGTGACGGACGGTGCGCTGCCCCGGATGCGGGGGCTCATCCTGACGGGCATCGTCGTCGCCGTGACGGCAGCGGTGGTGCTGTTCGGGCTGAACGCCTACGCGGCGCATGTGAGCGCCCGCGACACCGCGCCCCCGGTCGCCCAGGCTGATCTCGCGACCGTGCGGGCCGATCCGCACATCGTCTTCCGCAGCACCGCGTCCGGCGCCGACCACGGCCGCGTCGCGCTCGTGCCGCTGACGGATCCGGATGGGCCGCGCGCGATCACCGGCGCCACGTGCGACCGCGTGTACGCGGCGGCCGGGCAGGCGACGTGCCTTCGCACCGAGCGCGGCGTCGTCACGACGTTCCAGGGGAGCCTGCTCGACGCATCCTGGAACGAGGTCGCCTCCTGGCCGCTCGCGGGCCTGCCGAGCCGAACGAGGATGTCCTCCGACGGCTCCCTCATTGCGACCACATCGTTCGTCACGGGGCACTCGTACGCCGGCACAGGCTTCTCGACCCGCACCGAGGTGCGCACCACCGCGGGCCGCGACTACGGCAGCATCGAGGACTTCACCCTGCTCGTCGACGGCACCGAGTACGACGCGGTCGACCGCAACATGTGGGGCGTGACGTTCACGGGCGGAGACGGGTTCTACGCCACGGCGGCATCCGCCGGCCGCACCTGGCTCGTGCGCGGCGACCTCGAGGAGCGCACGCTCAGCGCCGTCCGGGAGAACGCGGAGTGCCCCTCGATCTCACCCGACGGCGAGCGTGTCGCGTACAAGAAGAGCCGGGGCGACGGCGAGTGGGCGATCGCGGTGCTCGACCTCGCCACGGGGCGGGAGCGGATGCTCGGCGAGGCGCGCTCCGTCGATGACCAGCCGGAGTGGCTCGATGACGACACCGTGCTCTACGGCCTGCCGCGCGCGGACGAGGCGGGAGTGACCGACGTCTGGGCAATCGACCTCGCCCCGGGCGCCGAGCCGCGGGTGCTCATCCCTCAGGCCTGGTCCCCGTCCGTCGTGCGCTGACGTCGCCCGCCGCCCGAGCGGACTACCGGTGCCGGAACTCCGGAGGGCGCTTCTCGCGGAACGCCGCCATCCCCTCCTTCTGGTCCTCGGTGTCGAACAGCGAGGCGAACAGGTGCTTCTCGAGGCGCAGGCCCTCGGCCAGCGGCACCTCGAGCGCCGCGTCGAGCGCGGCCTTCGCGGCGTACAGCGCGGGAAGCGGCTTGGCCGCGATCCCCTGCGCCAGCGCGTCCGCCTCGTCGAGCAGCTCGGCGGCCGGCACCACGCGCGAGACGAGGCCGATCCGCTCGGCCTCGGCGGCGTCGATCGTGCGGCCCGACAGCACAAGTTCCGCCGCTTTGTAGTAGCCGATCGTGCGGATGAGGCGCTGCGTGCCGCCGATCCCGGGGATGACCCCGAGCGTGATCTCGGGCTGGCCGAACTTCGCGGAGTCGGCGGCGAGGATCACGTCGCACATCATGGCGAGCTCGCACCCGCCGCCGAGCGCGTATCCCGCGACGGCCGCGACGACCGGCGTGCGGATGTCGGCGAACGCGCGCCACTGGTCGAAGCCGCCGCCGACGGCGAAGTCGCGGCCGTGCAGTCCCTCCATCTCCTTGATGTCGGCCCCGGCGGCGAACGCGCGCTCCGATCCGGTCACGACGATCGCGCCGATCCCCTCGTCCGCGTCGAAGGCGGTCGCGGCCGCCACGAGATCCCGCATCACCTGGCGGTTGAGGGCGTTCAGCGCCTCGGGGCGATCGAGCGTGATCCAGCCCACCCTGCCGCGGGTCTCCACCCGGATCGTCTCGTAGGCGTTCGTCTGCGCGTCGCTGTCGGTCATCCTGCCTCCTCGCGTGGGTCCTCCCAGCATGCCAGCCCGCCCCAGGACGAGAGCACGAGCCGATCGTGATGCCCAGTTCACCTTCCCGCAACCTCGGCCGCTTAGGACTGGGGGAAGCGTCGTCCCGAACGCGTTTCCCCCCGTCACCCCGAGGACACCGATGCCTTCTTCCCACCGCTCCCCCGCCGCGCTGGGCCGTCGCGTCGCCGCGACGGCCGCGGCCACCGCCACCGCCTGCGCCCTAGCGCTCGTGCCGTTCTCGGCGAGTGCCGCGATCGTCGCCGACCCCACCAACCACACCGCCGAGGGCGCGCCGTTCACGCTGTCGCCGACCGGCACCTTCGAGACCGGACTGTTCGACGAGGGCGCCTCCGAGATCGTCCAGCACTACGGCGAGCGCCTGTTCTCGGTGAACGCCGCCGCCGGCACGGTGTTCGTGATCGATGCGAGCGACCCGGCGAACCCCACCCAGCTGTTCGAGCTCGGCGCCGAGGGCGCCGTGGCGAACTCGGTCGCGATCCGCGAGGACGGCCTCGGCGTCGTCGCGCTCGAGGATTCGGGCGACAAGACCCTTCCCGGGCGCGTGCTGTTCTTCGACGCGAACGCCGACTCGGCGGACGGCGCCGTGCTCGGCACGGTCGCGGTCGGGTCGCTTCCCGACATGGTCACGGTCTCCCCGGACGGCGCCTACGCGGTCGTCGCCAACGAGGGGGAGCCCGCGGATGACTTCTCGACGGATCCGGAGGGCACGATCAGCGTGATCGCGCTCCCCGAGACGATCGCGAACCCCGGACAGGATGCGGTCGCGACCGCCGACTTCCACGCCTTCGAGGGCGACGCCCTCCCCGAGGGCGTCCGCACGTTCGGCCCGACCCCGCACGGCGACGACCTCCCCGTGTCGCGCAACCTCGAGCCCGAGTACGTCACCGTCTCGGGCACGACCGCCTACGTGACCCTGCAGGAGGCGAACTCGCTCGCGGTGGTCGACCTCACGACCGCCACCGTGACCGACATCCTGCCGCTGGGCACCAAGGACTACGCGGAGGTCGGCATCGACGCCTCCGACCGCGACCCCGAGGACGCACCGACGGTGAACATCGCGAAGTACCCGGGCCTTCACGGCATGTACATGCCCGATGGCATCGCCTCGTACGAGGCGAACGGGCAGACGTTCCTCGTCACCGCCAACGAGGGTGACGTGCGCGAGTGGGGCGACTACGTCGACGCCGCCCGCGTGAAGGATCTGGGCGACGACAACGAGGACACCGACGCCGAGGGCGACATCTACGGCTACGGCCCCGTCTGCGCCGAGCTCGAGCCGCTCGTGGAGGACGACAAGCTCGGCCGCCTCGACGTCTCGATCGAGGACGGCTTCGACGAGGCCCAGGGCTGCTACAGCGAGCTGTACACCTACGGCGGCCGCTCGTTCTCGGTCTGGACCACCACCGGAGACCTGGTGTTCGACTCGGGCGCCGCCTTCGAGGAGATCACCTCGGGCATCGACGGCGTCGTCTTCAACGCCGGTCACGACGACAACGAGGCCGAGAGCCGCAGCGACGCGAAGGGCGTCGAGCCCGAGAACCTCACGATCGGCGAGGTCAACGGCCGCCCCTACGCGTTCATCGGGCTCGAGCGCCTCAGCGGCGTCATGGTCTACGACCTCACCGACCCCGCCGCTCCGGCGTACGTCTCGTACGTCGACAACCGCGACTTCTCGGTGAACCTGGCCGACGAGGTCGAGGCGCTCGAGGAGGCCGGCGCGAGCGAGGCCGAGATCGCGGCGCTCGTGAACTCGGCGGGCGACCTCGGCCCCGAGGGCCTCGACTTCATCCCGGCGGAGGAGTCTCCCACGGGCAAGCCGATGCTCGCCGTGGGCAACGAGGTCACCGGATCGACCACGCTGTGGACGATCGAGGACGGCACGACCGAGGTCCAGGTCCTCACGATCAACGACTTCCACGGCCGCGTCTCGGCGAACGGCGACGAGGCGGGTGCCGCGGTGCTCGCGGGCGCCGTCGCCCAGTACCGGGATGCGAACCCGAACACCCTGTTCGCCTCGGCGGGCGACAACATCGGCGCCTCGACGTTCACGTCGTTCATCGCCGACGACGAGCCGACGATCGACGCGCTGTCGGCCGGCGGCCTGGACGTCTCGGCGGTGGGCAACCACGAGTTCGACCAGGGCTTCTCCGACCTCACCGACCGTGTCATCCCCCGCTTCGCGGAGAAGACCGGCATGGACGGGACGGAGTTCGCGCTCGGCGCCAACGTCTACAAGAAGGGCACGACCGAGCCCGCGCTCAAGGAGTACGCGATCCGCGAGGTCGGCGGCGTGAAGGTCGGCTTCATCGGCACCGTCACGTCGGACACCGCGACGCTCGTGAGCCCCGCGGGGATCGCCGACATCGAGTTCGGCGACCAGCTCGAGGCGGCGAACCGCGTGGCCGAGGAGATCACCGCCTCGGGCGAGGCGGACGTCGTTGTGCTGCTGACCCACTCGGGCTCGGCCGGCGAGGACTGCGAGGCCCTGGCGACGGAGAAGTCGGAGTACGGCGACCTCGTCCGCGGCGCCTCCGCTGACATCGACGCCATCGTGTCGGGTCACACGCACCAGCTCGTCGACTGCGAGGTCGACGGCCGCCCGGTCATCCAGGCCCACCAGTACGGCACCACGCTCGGTGCCCTCGACATCGTCGTCGACTCGGCGACGAACGAGCTGATCTCCATCGCCGGCTCGACCGTCGACCTCGTCGACGACTCGGGCGAGGAGCCGGTGGCGAACTTCCCCGCCGATGAGACGGTGGCGCAGATCGTCGCCGACGCCGAGGCCGAGGCCGAGGTGCTGGGATCCGTCGCCGTCGGAAAGATCTCGGCGGACATCCTGCGCGGCGGAACGCCGTCGGGCGACGACCGCGGCGTGGAGTCGACGATGGGCAACCTCGTCGCCGACATCTACCTCTGGGCGACGTCGGAGTACGAGAACTACGGCGGGGAGCAGGATGCGCAGATCGCGCTGATGAACCCCGGCGGCCTGCGCGACGACCTGCTCTTCGAGGGCGACGGCACCGTCACCTACGCCGACGTCGCGGCGGTCCAGCCGTTCGGCAACACGCTCGTGACGCTGACCCTGACCGGTGAGCAGCTCGCACAGGTGCTCGAGGAGCAGTGGCAGCCCGGGGCCGAGCGTCCCAAGCTGCACCTGGGCGTCTCGGAGGGCTTCGCGTACGAGTACGTCGAGGACGCTCCCGCGGGCGAGCACATCGTGAACATGACCTACCAGGGCGAGGAGATCGCGCCGACGGATGAGTTCGTCGTCGTGACGAACTCGTTCCTCGCGTCGGGCGGCGACGGGTTCACCACGCTCGCCGAGGGCACCGGTACCGCCGACTCGGGCCTCGTGGACCTCGCGGCCACGGTCGACTACTTCGAGGCCGTCGACGTCGTCGACCCTGCCCCGCTCGGCCGCGCCAGCGTCTGGACCGAGCCGCAGCCGACCCCGACGCCGGCGCCGACCGAGACGCCGGAGCCGCAGGATCCGGCCGGTGCGTGGGTCGAGATCGAGCTGAGCTCGACCACGGTCGAGCAGGGCGGAACGCTCGGCGTCGAGCTGACGGGCCTCGAGCCCGGCCAGGTCGTCGGCGCCACGCTGTTCAGCGACCCGATCGTCGTCGAGGGTCTCCCGGCCGCCGACGCGAACGGTGCGATCGCGTTCGACATCGCCATCCCGGCCGACTTCGAGGTGGGCCCGCACACGCTCGAGATCACGTCGGAGGGCCTCGACCCGGTGACGGCGCAGCTCTCCGTCGTCGCCTCGGGCGCACTCGCGGCAACCGGCGCGCAGCAGTCGCCGTGGGGCCTCGCCCTCGCCGCGGCCGGCCTCATCGCCGCCGGTGGTCTTCTCCTGATCCTGCGTCGTCGCGGGGGCGTGCCGATGGCACGATGACGACGCATCCGCCGGCTCTCTGACCGGTGGAACGAGGCCCCTGCCGTCTATCGGGTGACGTCAGGGGCCTCACTCTTTCCCGCCTTCCGTCGCGACGCCCGCTGAACAGGATGGGGAGCCCTGCCCGCCACGAGGGTGGTGGATCATCGTGTGCGGCGCGCACAGGGGAACAGCGCCGCGAATCCCTCGACGATCGGAGCCGACCGATGCGAATCCCCGCGCTGCTTGGTGCGCTCGTCCTCGCCGTCACGGCCAGCGTGACCGTCGCCCCCGCGGCGAACGCGGCCTCATCCTGCCCGCCCGGCATCCTGCCCGCCCGGCGTCGAGAAGCTGCGGCCCTACCCGGCGGCGTGATCGCGATGGCTCGTCCGTCCGCGGCCAGCGCGTCCCTCCTCGGGCTCGCACTGATGCTCACCGCCTGCGCGTCCGCCCCCGCGCCGGCGCCCGCCGAGAACTCGGGCGGCGTCTCGTCCTCCTCCGCGTGCGCCGCGGCGACGCTGACCATGTCCCCGGATCGCGGCACGCCGGGCACCCGGTTCGACGTCGCCGGCGAGGGCTACGTGGTGTGCGGGGACACAGGCCAGCCGACGAGCGCCGACGCCGTCTCGGTCGTCGACGTCCACTGGATCCAGGACGGCGAGACCGTGGACCTCGGCGAGGCGAGCGTCGCCGAGGACGGCACGCTCAGCGGATCCTTCACCGTCCCGGAGGACGCCGGTCCCGGCGAGGCCGAGCTGATGGCGGGCGACGGCCTGCACGTCAGCTCCGAGCCCGCGACGTTCACCGTCGAGTGAGGCTCAGCGGGACGGGCGCATCCGGACGTCGCCGAAGAGCTGCGCGATCGGCGCGATGACGCGGTCGCGTGCCGCGATCCATCCGCCGGCCATCGCGACGAGCGAGGCGACGAAGATCCAGAAGCCCGTCCAGTTGACGGCATCCTGCCCGCCGTACATCGCGTTCAGGTTGCGCAGCGCGCCCGTCGCGAGCACAAGACCGACGTGGACGATCACGAAGCCGACGAAGAACAGCATCGTCGGGAAGTGGATGGCCTTCGCCAGGTCGACCGGGAACGCGCGGTTGAGGCGCGAGTCGCCGCGGGGCCAGAACGCGCTCAGCCGCGCGCCCGTCAGGATGGCGAGGGGCGTCGCGAGGAACACGATCGCGAAGTAGAACAGCTGCTGCAGGCCGTTGTATCCGGTCCAGCCGCCGTGGGTCGGCCAGTCGAGCGAGACGTACTGGATCAGCGCCGAGAGCGCGTGCGGGAACACGTCGAGGCTCGTCGGGACGATGCGCACCCAGTGCCCCGTGGCGAACAGCAGCACAACGTACGCGACGCCGTTGAGCATCCAGAGGACGTCGATCGCGAGGTGGAACCAGATCGTGAGGCTCATCCTGCGCTTCTTCACGCGTCGCGACGTCCAGAGCCCTCTCGGGGTCTTCTCGCCGCGGATCCGGATGCCGGACCGGATGATCAGCAGCAGGAAGAACGCGTTCAGGAAGTGCGTCCAAGACAGCCAGGGCGGGATGCCGATGCCCTGCCCCTCGGGGAGCGGGGGCGTGCCGGGGTACGCGGCGAGAAAAGCCTCGACCGGGCCGAGCGACGAGACCCAGCGCGTGAAGAACACGACCGTGAAGGCGAGCGCGGTGAGCGCGGCGATGCCGAAGAGCCCGTAGACGACACGCAGCGGCGTCGGGAGGCGGGCAGAGGTCACGAGTAGATCATGCCAAGGTTCGCCGGGAGGACGCCGTCCGGCGCCCTCCCGGCGGTAACACGACGTCAGACGAGGCGCGACTTCGGCGACACGCTGTAGGTGCCCTCGGCGTCGTCGTTCACGACGCCGGCGAGGGCCTCGTCGATCGCCGTCATCACGTCGGCCTCGAGCTTGACACCCGACGCCTTGACGGTGTCGGCGAGCTGCTCGGGACGCGAGGCGCCGACGAGCGCCGCCGCGACGTTCGGGTTCTGCAGCACCCACGCGATCGCGAGCTGCGGCATCGTGAGGCCGGCCTGCTCGGCGATCGGCTTGAGCTTCTGCACGGCGGTGAGCACCTCGTCGCGCAGCCAGCCCTGGATGAAGTTCGCGCCGCTCTTCTCGTCGGTCGCGCGGCTTCCCTCGGGCACCGGCTGACCGGGGAGGTACTTGCCGCTCAGCACGCCCTGCGCCATCGGCGACCAGACGATCTGCGAGATCCCGAGCTCCTCGGAGGCGGGGACGACCTTGCCCTCGATCACGCGGTGGAGCATCGAGTACTGCGGCTGGTTCGAGACCAGCTGGAACCCCAGCTGCTTCGCCAGGGCGTGGCCCTCGCGCAGCTGCTCGGCCGTCCACTCCGAGACGCCGATGTAGAGCGCCTTGCCCTGGCGCACGATGTCGGCGAAGGCCTGCATCGTCTCCTCGAGCGGGGTCTCGTAGTCGTAGCGGTGCGCCTGGAACAGGTCGACGTACTCGACGTTCAGGCGGCGCAGCGACCCGTGGATCCCGTCCATGATGTGCTTGCGCGACAGGCCGGTGTCGTTCGGTCCCATCGGGCCGATCGGGAAGTAGACCTTCGTGAAGATCTCGAGCCCCTCGCGACGCTGGCCCTTCAGCGCCTCGGCGAGCACCTCCTCGGCCGCAGTGTTGGCATAGGTGTCGGCAGTGTCGAACGTGGTGATGCCGGCGTCGAGCGCGGCGTGGACCGTGGCGATCGCGGCGTCGTTCTCGACCTGCGACGCGTGGGTCACCCAGTTGCCGTAGGTGATCTCCGAGACCTTGAAGCCGCTGTTGCCGAGATAGCGATAGTTGACCATGGCCTAACGCTATCGCGCGCCGGGGGGTGCGACGGCGCGAATTCGCCTGATCAGGCTATTAATCTGTCGCAGCTCTGGGATTCAGAGCCGGAGCAGATCGACTGACCTCGCCGAGAGCACATCCGGCGTCGCGAGCAGGTATCTCCGCCGCGAGAAGGCATGCGTGCAGATGCCTGCTGGGCGTCGGGATGCCTGCTCGGCGGCAGGCGGGGTGCGAGCGGCGGCAGGCCTCAGACGGCGGCGGTCGCGGCCGCCTGGTCCTCTTCCGTCGCCACGAGCTGACCGCAGGCGCCGTCGATCTCCTTGCCGCGGGTGTCGCGGATGGTGGTCGGCACGCCGGCGTCGTTGAGGCGGCGCACGAACTCGCGCTGGACGGAGCGCTCCGACGCATCCCAGACGGATCCGGGGGTCGGGTTGAGGGGGATCGGGTTCACGTGCACCCAGCCTCGGCCGCGGGCGTTGAGCTTCTCGGCGAGCAGATCGGCGCGCCACGGGTGGTCGTTCATGTCGCGGATCAGCGCGTACTCGATGGACACCCGGCGGCCGGTCTTCTCGAAGTAGCCGCGCGCGGCATCCAGCACCTCGTCGACCTTCCAGCGCGAGTTGACCGGGATCAGCTCGTCGCGGAGCTCGTCGTCGGGCGCGTGAAGCGAGAGCGCGAAGGTGACGGGGATGTCCTCATCCGCCAGCTTCCGGATGGCCGGCGCGAGACCGACGGTCGAGACCGTGATGCCGCGGGCGCTCATCCCGAGGCCGTCCTTCTTGTCGACCATCGTGCGGACGGCGTGCATCACGCGGGCGTAGTTCGCCAGCGGCTCGCCCATCCCCATGAAGACGATGTTCGTGACGCGCTCGTCGGCGTGCTCGCGCTTGCCGAGCTCGCCGTTCGCGATGGCGCGGTTCGCGCGCACGATCTGCTCGATGATCTCGGCCGACGACATGTTGCGCGTCAGGCCCGCCTGGCCGGTGGCGCAGAACGGGCAGTTCATGCCGCAGCCCGCCTGCGACGAGACGCACAGGGTGATGCGGCCGGGATAGCGCATCAGCACCGACTCGACGAGCGCGCCGTCGTGCAGGCGCCAGAGGAACTTGATGGTGTCGCCGTTGTCGGTCTGCAGACGACGCACCTCGGTGAGGAGGTTCGGCAGCATGCCGGCGACGAGCTCCTCGCGGCCGGCGGCCGGAAGGTCGGTCATGTCGGCCGGGTCGCTCGTCCAGTGCTGGAAGTAGTGCTTCGCCAGCTGCTTCGCGCGGAAGCCCGGCAGGCCGAGCTCCTTCGCCTTCTCGACGCGCTGCTCGGGCGTGAGGTCGGCGAGGTGCACGGGCGGCTTGCCGCGCTTCGGGCTCGCGAACTGGAGCAGCGGGCGACCCGTCTCATCCTTCGCCTGCTGCCATCCCTCGGTCTTGGGGCGCACCTGACGCACGCCGGTCGCACGGACGGGCGTGTTCACAGGCCTGTCGGAGGGAGTGCGCGCGGGCGTGTCGGTCATGGGGTCAAGGCTACGGGAGAGCGGCTGGGATCACGCTGGTGCGCCCGCCGCAGGATCAGCCCTCCAGCGCGACCCACCCCGCCCCGGCGGCCGCCGAGCGCTCCACCGCGTCGAGCACCCGCTGCACGTACAGGCCATCCTCGTACGAGGGGCTCGGCGCGGTGCCGGCGGCGACGGCGCGGGCGAACTCCACCACCTCGTGCGTGAACGTGTGCTCGTAGCCGAGGCCGTGGCCCGCGGGCCACCACGCGTCGAGGTGCGGATGCTCCGGCTCTGTCGCGACGATGCGACGGAAGCCCGCCTCGGCGCCCGGCAGCGTGTGGTCGTGGAACTCGAACTCGTTCATCCGCTCGAAGTCGAAGGCGACGGATCCCTTCGAGCCGTTGATCTCGATCCGGATCGCGTTCTTGCGTCCCGCGGCGAAGCGCGTCGCCTCGAACGTGGCGAGCGCGCCGCCGTCGGTGCGGGCGATGAAGACCGCGGCGTCGTCGACGTCCACGACGCCCGTCCCCTCGCCGGCCGTCGCGGCGAGCGAACCGGAGGAGGCGACGAGCGGCCGCTCCTTCACGAAGGTCTCGGTCAGGGCGCTCACTCCCGTCAGGCGCTGGCCCGTGAGGAACGTCGCCATGTCGACGATGTGCGCGCCGATGTCGCCGAGCGATCCGGATCCCGCCTTGTCGCGCTGCAGGCGCCAGACGAGCGGGAAGTCCTCGTCCACGATCCAGTCCTGCAGGTACGTGGCGCGGATGTGGCGGATCGTGCCGATCCGGCCGTCCTCGATCAGCTTCTTCATCGCCCCGAGCGCGGGCGTGCCGCGGTAGCTGAAGCCGACCATCGACTGCACGCCCTTCGCGCGGGCGTCGGCGGCGATGCGGGCCATCCGTTCGGCGTCGGCGACCGAGTTGGCGAGCGGCTTCTCGCACAGCACGTGCTTTCCGGCGGCGAGCGCGGCATCCGAGATCTCGGCGTGAAGGTCGCCCGGCACGCAGATGTCGACCGCGTCGATGTCCGGGTCGTTCACGGCGTCGCGCCAGTCGGTCGCCCATCGCGGGATGTCGAACCGGTGGGCGAAGTCGGCAACGGCGGTCTCGTCGCGGCCGACCACGAGGTCGACGCGGGCCTCGACGTCGAAGAAGCGCGGGGCGGTCTGCCACGCCTGGGCGTGGATCTTCCCCATGAAGGAGTAGCCGATCAGGGCGACGCGGAGGGCGGGCTTGTGATGCATCGGATCAATCCAGTTCCGTGAGCGGGACGGGGGCGGGGCGGTCGCACGTGCTGGCGACCTCGATCGCGCGGCCCTCGTGGGCGGCGCGGATGAACGACTCCATGACATCGAGCACGTGGAAGGCGAGCGCGCCGGACGCGCGCGGCGCGGCGCCCGTGGCCACGAAGTCCTGCAGCGCGATGCCGCGGCCGGCGTCGACGTACCCACCGGAGGGCGGGATCGTCTGCCACCCGTCACCGCCGAGCGCGTTGACCTCGACGTCTCCGGCGAAGTGGTTCGGGTCGGGCACGATCATCGATCCGGCGGTGCCATGGATCTCGATGTTCGACGAGCGCGTCGCGACCGCGTCGAACGACATCACGAGGGTCGACAGCGCGCCCGACTCGTGCACGAGCACTCCGGTGACGTGGGTGTCGACGTCGACCGGGATGACCTCGCCCGCGCGGGATCCGGACCCGATCGCCCGCTCGTCTCGCAGGCTGCTCGCGGCGCCGACGACCGAGACCACGGGCCCGAGCAGCGTCACGAGCGCCGAGATGTAGTACGGCCCCATGTCGAACAGGGGGCCGCCGCCCGGCTGGTAGTAGAAGTCGGGGTTCGGGTGCCAGCGCTCGTGACCCGGGGTCAGCATGACCGCGGTGGCGGCGATCGGTTGCCCGATGAGGCCCTCGTCGATGGCCGCGCGCGCGGTCTGCGTGCCGGTGCCGAGCACCGTGTCGGGCGCGCAGCTCGCGACGAGGCCCGCCTCGGCGGCGGCATCCAGCACGGCGCGCGCCGCCGAGGTCACGGCCGCCAGCGGCTTCTCGCCGTGCACGTGCTTGCCGGCGCGGATCGCGGCGAGCGCGATCGCATCGTGCGCGGCGGGGATCGTGAGGTTCAGCACGAGATCCACGTCGGGGTCGGCGATGAGCTCGTCGACCGTCAGCGCCCGGGCGCCGTCCACGCGGGCCGCCACCGCCTCGGCGCGCGACCGGTCGAGATCGGCCGCGGCGACGAGCCGCACGTCGGGAAGGCGCGGCAGCGTCTGCAGGTACTGCTCGACGATGTTGCCGCATCCGACGACGCCGACCCGGAGGGGACCGGATCCCGGGGTCCAGGCCCCGCGCGTCACCGGCTCGCCCACAGCATCCCCCGCTCGATGATCGTGCGGACGTTCGGGCCCTCGAGCACGTCGACCGAGTGGCCCGGCGTGGCGACGAAGATCCGCCCCTTACCCCACAGGCGCGTCCAGACCGCCGGCGATGTGATGGGGCGGTGCCACGGGTGGTACGGCTGCGTGGGGTGCGTTGTGGTCGCCAGCACGTCGATCAGGTCGTCGTGCAGCACCCAGTACTGCTCGGTGTTCAGCTCGAAGTCGTCGATCCCGGCGGTGATCTCGTGCGTGCGACCGAGGTCGGTGATCTCGACCGTGTAGGGAAGGTAGTTGTCCTCCTCGTTCCCCGGCCGCTCGTCGGGGTGCCGTCCCGGATGCGTCGCGAACTGCCCGCCGATGAGCTGCAGATAGTCGGAGCTGTTGCGATACGAGTCGGCGATGCCGCCGTGCCATCCGGCCATCCCGGTGCCCGCCTCGATCGCCGCGCGCAGCCCGAGCAGCTCGTCCTTCTCGATCGTGTTCATCGTGTTGCACTGGACGATGAGGTCGGTCGCCGCCATGACGTCGGCGTCGGCGTAGACGGCGGGGCTCTCCTCGATCCGCACGTCGAAGCCGTTCTCCCGCAGGAACGGGATGAACAGCTCGGTCGCCTCGACGGGGTGATGCCCGTCCCATCCGCCGCGCACGACGAGGGCCTGGCGCTGCCTGGCGGGTTCGGACATCGGGTTCTCCTTCATCGACGACGCTGTTGCTGAGGGGATCGGCGCGCCGAGGGGCGCACCGTCGCCAATCTATCTGTGAGCCGGGATGCGCGGCCGCGGCGCCGGCTGAGCCGCAACGAGGCGGTCGACCACCCGCACCAGCCGGTCGTCTCCGCCGATGATCGGCGTGACGCGATCAGTGGGAGGGCGTCGTCAGCGCCTCCTCCTCCAGCAGGTCGTCCGCCTTCGCCCGGAAGTACCGGGTTCCCGCGATCATCGCGGCGGCGAGGAACGCGAACACACCGAGCGAGACGACTCCCCACGCGCCGCTGTCGGTCGGCATCGCCTCGTTGAAGGCGGTGCGCATCAGCGGCGCGACGAACCCGCCGAGGTTTCCGAGCGAGTTGATCAGGCCGATACCCGCCGCCGCGGCCGTTCCGGTGAGGAACGCCGTGGGGTACGACCAGGTGATCGGGCCGACCGAGAGGAAGCTCGCCACGGCGACCGTGATGCACAGGATGCCGAGCACCGGCTGGTTCGAGGCACCCGCCCACGCGGAGCCGAGGATGAACACTCCCGTGAGGATGTAGAAGATCGTCCCCCAGTTGCGCCGGCGCTTGATCGTGTTGGCCTTGTTGCCGAAGTAGTAGCAGGCGAACAGGCCGACGAGCCACGGAATGGCGGCGACCAGGCCGACCTGCCAGCCGACCTCCTGGCCGATGAGCCCCGACACCTGCTGCGGCAGGTAGAACGTCGTGCCGTACACCGCGATCTGCAGGCAGAAGTAGATGACGGTGAAGTACCAGACCTTCCAGTTCGACATCGCGCGCCAGACGCCGGTCGGGCCGTCCTCCTGCCGCACCGAGTCCTCGCGCTCCATGACGTCGATCAGCGCGGCCTTCTCATCCGGATCCAGCCACTTCGCCTTCTGCGGGCTGTCGATCAGGAGGAAGATCGCCGCGATTCCGGCGATGACCGCGAGCATCCCCTCGCTGAAGAACATCACCTGCCAGCCCGCCCACGGGGTGTACTGGTCACCGAAGCTGATCAGGCCGCCCGAGAGCGGAGCCCCGAGCATCTGCGAGAAGGGCTGCGCGAGGTAGAAGATCGCGAACATGCGCACGCGCACCTTGTTCGGGAACCACTCGGCGAGGAACATGATCACGCCCGGGAACAGACCAGCCTCGGTCACACCGAGCAGGAACCGCAGGATGATGAACATCGTGTCGTTCGTCGTGAACGCGAACGCCGCCGCGACGATGCCCCACGTGATCGCGATGCGGGCGAGCCACCAGCGGGCCCCGAACTTCTTCAGCAGCAGGTTGCTGGGGATCTCGAAGATCGCGTAGCCGATGAAGAAGATGCCCGCGCCGAGCGCGAACGCGCCCGCCGAGATCCCGCGCTCCATCTGCAGCGCGTCCTCCGCGAAGCCGACGTTCGTGCGGTCGAGGAAGGCGACGAAGTACAGGATGACGAGCATCGGCATGAGGTGCCGTGTCGCCTTGCGGACCGCACTGGCGAGAGGCTCCGTCCGCAGTGTCGCGGTGTCTGCCATGAGTGAACTCTCCTTTGAGTGTCTTTGGGATGAGGACCGGATGGGCCGGCCGCGGGGGCCGGCCCGATCGCGGGGGCCGGCCCGATCGCGGTGGCTGGCCGCGGTTGTCGGGCCGATCAGCCGGCGAGCATCTCCGGGACGATCAGCCAGATGCCGATCGCGACCAGGACGATGCCCAGGCCCAGGAAGATCAGGCGGCTCTTCGACCAGCTGCGCAGATTCATGGATGTCCCGTCAGTGCATGTAGGTGCCGCCGTCGATGTTCAGGGTCTGGCCCGTCACATAGCCGGCGTCTTCGCTGATGAGGTAGGCGATTCCCGCCGCGACGTCGCGCGGGGTGCCGATCCGGCCGAGCACGCCGTCGGCCGCCATGGTGCTCTTGCGCTCCTCCGTGAGCGTGCCGCCCATGATGTCGGTGTCGATCGGGCCGGGCGCGATGGCGTTGACCGTGACGCCGTGCCGGCCGAGCTCGCGCGCCACCGACCGCGTGAAGCCGATCACGCCGGCCTTCGCGGCCGAGTAGGCGGTCTTCGAGAACGTGCCACCGCCGCGCTGGGCCGAGATCGACGACATGCTGACGACGCGGCCGACGCCGTTCGCGGTCATCGTCTCGACGGCGCGACGGGTGGCGTAGTGGACGCCGTTGAGGTTCACGCCGATCACGCGGTTCCACTCGTCCGGCGTGACCTCGAGGTACGGGTCGGCCGACGAGACCCCGGCGAGGTTCACGAGCGCGACCAGCTGCGGCAGCTGCGGCTCGAGCGCGTCGAACGCGGCACGCACCTGCTGCTCGTCGGCGACGTTCGCGCCGGCGCCGGCCGCCGAGACACCGTGGGTCTCGGCGACCTCGGCCGCGACGGCCTGAGCGGCGGACTCGTCGAGGTCGATGATCCCGACGCTCCAGCCCCGCTCGGCGAGGAAGTGGGCGGTCGCCCGGCCGATGCCGCGGGGAGAGGCCGCGCCGGTGAGGATCACGCTGCGCTGTTCGGGGAACGTCGTCATGCGGTCGCCTCCCGGGCCTCGTCGGCGGGCGCGTGGATCGGGGCCGGCCCGAGCTCGTCGAGCAGCTTCTGCATCGCGACGTACGCCTTGTTGCGGTACGCGATCAGCTCGGGCGTGCGCTCGGTGGGCAGGTCGAGGAAGCCGCCGCCCGACTTCGTGCCCAGCTTGCCGGCGTCGACGAGCTCCTTGAGCGCGGCCGGGGTGGCGAAGCGCTCGGGCCAGCGGGTCTGCAGCGACTCGTAGCAGAACGCGTAGACGTCGAGCCCGGCCATGTCGGCGATCGCGAACGGGCCGAAGAACGGCAGCCGGAATCCGAACGTGGTGCGGACGATCGTGTCGATGTCGGTCGCCGACGCGACGCCCTCCTCGACGAGCTGCGAGGCCTCGGCGAACAGCGCGTACTGCAGGCGGTTCAGCACAAAGCCCGTCGAGTCCTTGACCCGCGCCGTCTGCTTTCCCGTCGCCTGCACGATCTCCTCGACGAACGGCAGGAGCGCCTCGTCCGTCCCCTCGTGGGGGATGATCTCCACGCCCGGGATGAACGGCGCCGGGTTCGAGAAGTGAACACCGAGGAAGCGCTCCGGGCGCTCCACCGCGGTCGCGAGGGAGGCGATCAGGATCGTCGACGTGTTGGATCCGATGACCGCATCCGGACGGGCCGCCTGCGAGATCCGCGAGAGGGTCGCGTGCTTGATCTCGATCTTCTCGGGCACCGCCTCCTCGATGAAGTCGGCGTCGGCGACGGCGTCCTCGATCGACTCGGCCGCGCTGATCCGATCCTGGATCCGCTGCACCGCGTCATCCGGGAACAGACCGTCGGCGACGAACTGGCCGGCCTCGGTGATCAGGCGCTCGAGGTTGGCGGCGGCGATCTCGGCGGAGAGGTCGGCGATGCGGACGTCGTAGCCGGCGAGGGCCAGCACCTGGGCGATGCCGCCGCCCATGTAGCCCGAGCCGACGATGGCGATGGTGGTCATTCGGTCACTCCTTGATGTCGGTGACGGTGCGGGGGATGAGCGTGCGCAGGTACGCCGCGTTCGTGGCGCAGACGCCGAGCGAATCGCCGCCGTACTGCTCCATGAGGAAGATGCCGCGGAAGCCGTGGTCGTGGATGGCGTCGCGGACGACCTGGCGGTAGTTGATGAGGCCGAGCTCCATCGACGTGGGAACGGAGGTCGCCCACGAGCCGTCGGCCGCCTCGTCGCGCGTGTAGTTCTTCACGTGCCAGTAGTTCGTGTACGGGAGGGTCTTCGCGAACATCTCGCGCCAGTCCTCGATGGGCCGGTGAAGACGGATGAGGTTGGGGATGTCGGGGTTGATGCCGACGTTGTCGAGGCCGATGTCCTCGATCAGGCGCACGGCGCTGTCGGCCGTGCCGACGTACGTGTCCTCGTACATCTCGAGCGACATCTGCAGCCCGACCTCGGCGGCGTGACGGCCGAGCTCACGCAGGCGCGTGACGGCGGCGCTCCAGACCTCGGGGTCATCCGGATCCTTCGGCCCCTGCGCGGTCCAGAACCACAGCGCCTTGCGCTGCGCCTCGGTGAAGGGCTGGTGAAGGCCGGTGGAGAAGACGTCCATCCCCCACTCGGCCGCGGCGTCGATCGTGCGGTGGGCGTAGGCGAGGTTCTGCTCCTCGCGGCCCGGCCAGATCACGCTCTGACGCTGAAGGTGAACGCTCGGGATCCGCACGCCGTGCGCCTTGGCGATCGACAGGAACTCGTCGGTGCGGCTCGCGTCGAGGTCGGCGGGGCGCACGTGGCTGTCGGCGAGCTCGGCGAGCGTGAAGCCGACGTCCTCGATCTGCTCGAACATGTCGTCCCAGACCTCGGGGGACGCGTCATGCAGGGCAGTGCCGTCCTTGCCGACGGTCGGGAACCCGTGCAGGCAGGTCGCGATGGGCCAGGCTTCCCTGGTGTACTCGTACGAGGAAGTCGCCATAGGTGTGCTCCGTTGCATTCCGAGCGCCATCGTGGCGCCACCGAAGATCCTATAGGATCGAGGGAGCGGGTAGTCAAGGGGGCTGGGTCGCCGGGGGCTGTTCTAGGCCCTGGGTGGGGGTTGGTCGGCGGGTGATCGGCTGTTGCCTTTCGTCCACAGGATGCCTCAGCGGCGAGTTATCCACCGATTCGCGGATGTGCCTTCTGAACTGGGGATTTCGCGCCTGAATGTCGGTGGCCCCGGGAAGACTGTGGGCATGGACTTCCTCACCGAACTGCAGCAGCGGATCGACGCGATCGCGTCGTTCGCGGCGGTCGACGTCGAGTCCATCGCGGCCCTCTCGGACGAGGACGTCGTGCGGTTCACGGGGCTCGGGGCGGCCCTCGTGAAGGCCGGGCAGCGGATGCAGTCGATCGGGGCGGGAGTCGTCGCCGCACGATCGCCGCGGGAGGCGGGACACGGCGGCCTGGCGCAGGCGCGCGGGCACCGCAACGCCGTCGATCTGGTGCAGGAGCTGTCCGGATCGTCGCGGGCGGAGGCGGTGAGGCACGTGCGGCTCGGGGAGTCGCTTGTCGAGGCGGCGCTGCCTGGCGCTGGTGCCGAGCCGTCGTCGGACGAGGGGTCTGGCGTCGAGCGGACGGTGCCGTGGCACGAGCCCGTCGACGCGGCCGTGCTCGACGGGCGGGCGACGACGGCGCAGGCGGATGCGATCCTGCGCGGTCTCGGTGCACCACCGGTCGAGCCGGGAGCGGACGCGTCGGACGCCGGTGCGGTCGAGGCCTGGCGCCTTGCCGCCGAGCAGCTGCTCGGCGAGGTGGCGGTGCGCACGGTGGAAGACCTGGGGGCGGTGGCGCGGCAGATCCGCGACCGGCTCGATCCCACCGGCGCCGAGGCGCGATACCTCGCGCGGCACGAGGCGCGGTCGTTCCGGATGTGGACCGACGCCGACGGGGTGCGTCACGCGCGGATCCGGTACGACGACCACGGCGCGGCGTGGGTGCAGGCGATGATCGACGCCGCGCTGCGGCCCCGCCGCGGCGGTCCCCGGTTCGTCGACCCGGCCGAGGCCGATCGGGCGCAGCAGCTGGTGGACGATCCGCGCACGAACGAGCAGCTTGCGTACGACCTGCTGATGGATGTGCTCCGTGCGGGGGCGACCGCCGACGCCGAGAAGGTGTTCGGCGCCCGGCAGCCGGGGGTGCGCGTCGTCGTCGTGAAGGACGATCCGGTCGGGCATCTCGAGGACGGCGGCGATGCCCTCCCCGCGGCGGCGGTCGAGCAGGCTGTCTGCACCACCGGCACAGTCGAGGTCACGGTCGACTCGTGCGGAAACCCGCTCGACGTGGGGCGGGAGCAGCGCCTGTTCACCCCGAAGCAGCGCCTCGCGCTGGCGGTGAGGGATGGCGGCTGCGTATGGCCCGGCTGCACGATGCCGGCCTCGTACTGCGAGGCGCACCACATCGACGAGTGGGCGGCCCACGGCGGGCGCACCGACATTGACCGCGGGGTCCTGCTCTGCCGGTATCACCACATGAACCTTCACCACCGCGGCCATCGGATCCGCCGCGACGGCACGGGCCCGCACATGCTCCACCCGCCGGACGGCCCGCCGCGAGAGCTGCGCTCGAAGTCCCCGCTGCGCTGGCTCTGGGACCCGCCCCCGCGCGCCGCCTGACGCGGGCGGGCAGCCACATCCGGTTATCGAGCGAGCGAAGCGAGCCGAGAAGATGGGCGCGCAGTGTCGCACGGGCTCCGCGCCAATCCGGTTATCGAGCGAGCGAAGCGAGTCGACGATGACAGCCCCGCACAGCCGCGCGGGCTCCGCGCCGGTCGCCTCGCAGGCAACAGCGCACACGCCAGGCGAGAGCCAGCCAGCTCGGTTATCGAGCGAGCGAAGCGAGACGAGATGACGGGCCCGCGCAGCCGCACGGGCTCCACCGGCCGCGTCGCAGGCAACGCGCTCAGCGTCACTGGCTGAGCGCACTTCGCCCGGGTTGCTTAGGCACCCCCGGCGCCGGGTCCGTGCGCACCCGCCGCCGGGTGCGCATCCAGCGCCGCGACTACGCGCGCTCGGTGTCGCGCAGCGATCGGCCGCGCACGTTCTGGATGTGGCTCCGCATGCATACGACCGCGGCCTCCGCGTCGCCGCGCTCCACGGCGTGCAGCACCGCCTCGTGCTCGGCCACCGCCTCGCGCACGTCATCCGGGCCGCCGAGCACCGCCTGCCGCATCCGGTGCACGAGAGCGCCGAGCCCGTCGTACATCTCGAGCAGGTAATGGTTGCCCGCCGCGAGGAACAGCTGCCGGTGAAACTCGCCGTCCGCCGCGAAATAGCTCTTCGTCACCTCGAGCGGGACTCCCGCATCCGTGTGCTCGTCGATCACCTGCTGCGCGGCGGCGACGTGCGCGGCGTGAGCCGCACGCAGGGACTCGCCGTGCTCCTCCCGCGCGGCCACGGCGCCGGCAGCCGCGGCCGGCTCGATGACGAGACGCGCGTCGAACAGCTGCGCCAGCTCGTCCGCCCCGAGCGGCGGGGCCACGCGGTACCCGCGCAGCGCCTCGCGCGTCACGAGGCCGGTGCGCTCCAGCTGCACCATCGCCTCCCGGACGGGCGTGGGCGACACGTCGAGCAGCCTCGCCATCGAGTCGATCGAAAGGCGCGACCCGGGCTCCACCTCACCGGTGAGGAGCATCTCGAGGATCATGTCGTAGACGCGGTCGCGCAGACCGCGACGCTCGATCTCGACGACGCGCCCGAGCGGCAGACTGCTCATCGCCCACTCCTCTCCGCGACGTCGCCGCCGCGCCCCTCATCCCCGGCCGCTGAACGCTGACCGCCCGCACTCGCGCAAGCGAGGGCTTCATCGAGAATACGGCCGAACGCCGCGGGATCATGCGCGTACCGCCCGAGGAACAGCCCGTCGACGGCATCCGCGATCCGCGACAGCAGCCCCGGCCCCGCACTCCCCCCGTACAGCACCGCCGAGCCGTCACCGGCCCCCGATTCCCCGAGCGCCTCCCGCAGCCGGAGGCAGACCGCCCGGATGTGCTCGTCCGGGGCCGGGTCGGCCGCTCCGATCGCCCACACCGGCTCGTACGCGACGAGCACCCGCCCCGTCCGGCCCGCAGCGAGCGCGGGCCCGATCGACGCCTGCAGCTGGGCCACGCAGGCGTCCGCGGCGGCGGCCGGCGACCCGTGCACCTCCTCGCCCACGCAGACGAGCGGCACGAGGCCCGCGGCGAGCGCCGCGTCCACCTTGCGGGCGACGGTCTCATCCGTCTCGCCGAACATCCGGCGGCGCTCGGCGTGGCCGATCTCGACGAAGCTCACACCGAACTCCGCCAGCTGCCGCGCCGACACCTCGCCCGTGTACGGCCCCTCGTCCCAGAACACGTCCTGCGCCCCGGCGCGCACGGGCCCGTCGCCCGCGAGCTCCACGACCTCAGGGATCGACAGGAAGCTCGGGATGACGAAGGGCTCCACGACACCCGACGAGACCGCCGGGTGCGAGGCGCACAGCTCGGCGACCGCGCGCGCCCACGCCATCGTCCGCTCCCGCCCGAAGTACAGCTTCAGGCTCGCCCCGATGACGAACACGGGATCAGACGCCCTCGTAGGAGCAGATGTCCTGGACCTTCTCGTTCGAGGGGCTGGTCTCGTCGAACTCGTACGTCAGCCACTCGCGCGCGAGGCGCCGGGCGAGCTCGAGGCCGACGACCCGCTGCCCCATGCACAGCACCTGCGCGTTGTTGGAGAGCACCGAACGCTCCACCGAGTAGGAGTCGTGGGCCGTGACGGCACGGATGCCGGTGACCTTGTTCGCCGCGATCGCGACGCCGAGACCGGTGCCGCAGATCAGCAGGGCGCGATCCGCCTCGCCGCGCGCGACGCGCTCGGCGGCCTCGATCGCGATCTTCGGGTACGAGGTGTGCCCGTCGGCGTCGACGCCGACGTCGACGACGCTCGCCACGAGGTCGTTCTGCTCGAGGTCCGCCTTCAGCGCCTCCTTGTACTGGTAGCCGGCGTCGTCGCTGCCGACGATGAGACGAAGTGCCATGTTCCTTGCTCCTTAGCTCCGCGGGATCGCGGTGTCGCGGTTCGTTATCCGAGGGTGCGGTGGATGGTGCGGCAGACGAGGGCGAAGGAGACCGCCCCCGGGTCGGGAGTGCCGATCGACTTCTCGCCGTGCGAGCGGGCCCGGCCGAGCGTGGCGACGAGGTCGGCGGTGCCCTGCGCGGCTCCCTCCGCCGCCGTGGTCGCGCGGTCCCACGCGTCGGCGAGCCCTCGACCGCCGGCGACCACCGCGGCTAGCGCGTCGGCGAAGGGCACCATCGCGTCGACCATCGTCTTGTCCCCGACCTTCGCCTTGCCGAAGGCCATCACGGCGTCCTTCGCAGCCGTCACGCCGGCGGCGACCGCCGCGGCATCCGCCGTCGACTCGTCGCCGAGCGCCTCGCCGACGGTCCGGAGGATCTCGGCCCAGATGGCGCCCGAGGTGCCGCCCGCCTTGTCGCTCCAGGCCTCCGCGGCGTGGGCGAGCACGGTGCGCGCCCCGGCGCCGCCGTCCACCGCCCGGTGCGCGGCGTCCCGGGCGGCGCGGGATCCGCGCTGCATGCCGATGCCGTGGTCGCCGTCGCCGGCCACCTGATCCATCCGGCCCAGGTCGTCGGCCGCCTCGTCCAGGGCGCCGGCCACGGTGTCGAGGCCGTCGGCGATGGCGCGGCCCAGCGCACGGGACTCGTCGCTCGCGGGCCCGATCGGCTGCTCCTCGTCGGCCTCGTCGACCTGCACCTCCACGTGCCGCTGCGGCGCGACCGATCCCTTGCGGTAACCGGGGGTGTCGGCGGGTGCCGTCCAGAGCGTCTCGAGCTCCTCGTCGAGCCACAGCAGCGTGAGAGAGCAGCCCGCCATGTCGAAGCTCGTGCACAGCTCGCCGACCTCGGGCTCGACCACGACCGCGCCGCGCTCGGCGAGCAGGCGGTGAACTGTGCGGTAGACGACGAAGAGCTCCTCGTACTTCACGCTGCCGAGGCCGTTCAGGATCGGCACAACGCGCGCGCCGCCGAGGCTCACGCCGTCGGGAAGCTCCTCGAGCAGCTTCGTCACGAACATCTCGGCAAGGCCCGCGGCGGTCGGGATGTCGACCTCGTCGATCCCCGGCTCGCCGTGGATGCCGAGGCCGACGGCCATCCGGCCCTCGGGCACCTCGAACAGCGGCGCGTCGGCGCCGGGCAGCGTGCAGCCCGAGAAGGCCACGCCGAACGACCGGGTGCGGGCGTTCGCCAACCGGGCGACCCGCTCGACGCCGTCGAGGCCGTAGCCCGCCTCGGCTGCGGCACCCGCGACCTTGAACACGGCGAGGTCGCCAGCGATCCCGCGGCGCTGATCGATGCGCTCGCGCGGCGCGCTCCAGATGTCGTCGGTCACCAGCACGGTGCGCACGTCGTGGCCCTCGGCGTTCAGGCGGTCCTGCGCCTGGGTGAAGTGGAGCACGTCGCCGGCGTAATTCCCGTAGCTCAGCAGCACGCCGCGGCCCTGGTCGGCGGCCTTCGCCACCGAGTACACCTGGTGTGCCGAAGGCGAGGCGAAGAGGTTGCCCATCGCCGCGCCGTGCGCGATGCCCGGGCCGACGAGCCCGCCGAAGGCCGGGTAGTGACCGCTGCCGCCGCCGATGACGAGGGCGACCTGCTGGTCCTCGGAGCGGGTCGAGCGCACGACGCCGCCCGGGATGCGCTGCACCCAGCGGGATGCCGCGTCCGCGAAGCCCTGGGTCATCTCGTCGGCGAACGCCGCCGGGTCATTGAACAGTCGCGTCATCGCGCCGCTTCCTCTCTGGGCCTCATCGCCCGCGATCCAAAATCCTATAGGATCGATAGTAGGCGCACCGGGGCCCGTGGTCGAGTCCGGATCCTTCTCGTGGGGATCCGACAACGGATGCCTCCGTCGCCGTCGCCTCCCCGCAGAATGGCCGGGTGAGTGAGACGACGGAGTTCCACATCGAGATCGGCACGCGCGACGCGAGCCCCGACGGCGCGGAGAAGGCGGCGCGGTTCGCGGCGGAGGCGGGCTTCAGCGGCCTGCAGCTGACCGAGACGCAGCACGACCCGTTCATCGGCTGCGCCCTCGCGGCGCGCGAGGCGAAGCGCGCGGGACGCGACATCCGGGTATCGACAGCGATCGCCGTGGCGTTCGCCCGCAACCCGATGACCGTGGCGATGGCGGCGAACGACGTGCACCTCGCGGCCGAGGGGCGCTTCGCCCTGGGCCTCGGGTCGCAGGTGCAGGCGCACATCGAGAAGCGCTTCTCGATGCCGTGGTCGGCGCCCGTGCCGCGCATGCGCGAGTTCATCGCCGCCCTGCGCGCCATCTGGCACGCGTGGGAGACCGGCGAGCGGCTCCAGGTGCGCGGCGAGCACTACCAGCACACGCTGATGTCGCCGGTGTTCGACCCCGGCCCCAACCCGCACGGCAACCCGCCGATCTGGCTCGCGGGCGTCGGTGCCGCGATGACCCGCCTCGCCGGCGAGGCGGCCGACGGGTTCGTGGCGCACGCCTTCACCACGCGCGAATACCTCGCCGAGGTCAGCGTGCCGGCGCTCGCGAAGGGCCGCACCCGCTCGGCGCTCACCGAGCCGGTGAAGCTGATCGCGCTGCCGTTCGTGATCGTCGCGTCGGATGCCGCCGCGCGCGCGAAGCAGGAGGCCGCGGTGCGGCAGCAGATCGCGTTCTACGCGTCAACGCCCGCATACCGCCCCGTGATGGAGCTGCACGGCTGGGACGAGACCGCCGACCGACTGCACGACGCGTCCCGCCGCGGCGAGTGGCGCGAGATGGCCGCGCTCGTCGACGACGACATGCTCGACGCGTTCGCCGTCGCCGGCACGCCCGGCGAGGTGCGCGAGGGCCTGCGCGCCCGCTTCGCCGGGCTCGCCGACACGGTGTGCGTGAACGCGCCCGACGCGGCCGATCCGGCGGACGTCGCCGCGCTCGCGGTCACTCCCTGACCCAGCGGTCCTCCGCGGGCACTTCTGCCCACTTCCCCGGCGCGTCGCGCTTCTGCGCCCGCGCGCCGCGAAAGGATGTGTCCAGGAACCCTGTCCGCACGATGAGGTGAGGAGTGCCATGAGCACGCAGACGACACCCGACGACACAACCGACACGCCCCGCTGGCGGGTGATCGGCCCCGGCCTCGTGGTGGCCGCGACGGGCGTCGGATCGGCCGACATGGTCGCGACGCTGGTGGCCGGATCGAACTACGGCTACATGCTGCTGTGGGCGGTGGTCGTCGGCGTCATCCTGAAGATCGTGCTCGTGGAGGGTGCCGGACGCTACACGGTCGCGACGGGCAGGACGATCTTCGAGGGCTGGCGCTCGCTCGGCCGCTGGCCCGTCTGGTACTTCGCTCCCTACATCGTGATCTGGGGCTTCGTCTACGGCGCATCGGCGATGAGCTCGACCGCACTGCCGATCGCTGCGCTGTTCCCCGAGGGGAGCTTCGGCGCCCAGACCTGGGTCTGGGCCGTCCTCACCGGCCTCCTCGGCTTCGCGATGATCTGGTTCAGCAAGTACAAGGTCTTCGAGCGGATCACCGCCGTGCTCGTCGGGCTGATGTTCGTCACCATCGTGATCCTCGCCGTCATCGCGGCACCGAACTTCCTGGAGACGATCTCCGGCCTCGTGCCGATGATGCCCGAGGGCGGCGTGTTCAACACCCTCGCCCTCGCGGGTGGCGTCGGCGGCACCATCACCCTCGCCGCGTACGGCTACTGGCTGCGCGAGAAGGGCTGGGACAAGCCGAAGTTCCTGCGCGTGATGCGGATCGACAACACCGTCGCGTACATCATGACCGGCATCTTCGTGATCTCGATGCTCATCGTCGGTGCGGAGGTGGTCCGCGCGGCGGGTGTCACCCTCGAGGGCGGCGACCAGAGCCTGCTCGCGCTCGACGGCGTGCTGCGCGAGCGGTACGGCGACTTCATCGGCGTGTGGTTCCTCGTCGGGTTCTGGGCCGCGGGCTTCTCGTCGGTGCTCGGCGTGTGGAACGGCGTCTCGCTGATGTTCGCCGACTTCATGGGCAATGTCACCGGGAAGGGATCGGCGCACCCCGACTCGCAGGCCGGCGGCAAGTGGTTCAAGGTCTACCTCGTGTGGCTGACGTTCCCGCCGATGCTGCTGCTCCTGCTCGACCAGCCGATCTTCCTGATCCTGCTGTACGGCTTCCTCGGGGCGCTGTTCATGCCGTTCCTCGCGATCACGCTGCTGCCGATCCTGAACACAGACCGCGTGCCGCACGAGTATCGCAACAAGTGGTACCTGAACGTCGCGCTCGGCATCACCGCGCTGCTGTTCATCGTGCTCGGCGTCTACCAGGCGGTGCAGGCGATCGTGAAGGCCTTCGGCGGCTGACACCGTTCGGTCGTTGAGCGAGCGGAGCGAGTCGAAACGGGCCGAGCGAGCGAAGCGAGTCGAGGCCGCAGGGAGCGGGCAGGATGGGCGCATGTCCACACCTTCCCCGCTCGGCGCCATCCCGCTCGAGGCGATCGAGGCGCCATCGCGCGTGCGGGCGCTGGCGGGCGGCGCCGAGCTCGCGCCCGTCTGGCGCAACCAGCTGGGCGGGGTGACCTGGCGGGCCGGCGGCACGTACATCAAGCACGGGCCGCGGCACGGCGAGGCGTCGATGGCTGAGGAGGCCGAGCGGCTTCGCTGGGCGGCGCCGTTCACGCCGGTGCCGCGCGTGCTCGCGCACGGCGAGACCGAGGCCGAGGAGTGGCTCGTCACCGAGGCTCTCGCAGGCGCGTCGGCCGTTGCCCCGCGCTGGGTAGCCCGGCCCGAGGTGGCCGTGCGGGCGATCGCCAAGGGGCTGCGCGCGCTGCACGACGCGCTGCCCGTCGACGACTGCCCGTTCGACTGGTCGGTGCCCCTGCGGGCGTCCCGCGCCGCCGGGCGCGGGATCCTCCTGCCCGACGAGCTGCGCGATCCGCCGCCGACCGACCGGCTCGTGGTGTGCCACGGCGACGCGTGCGCGCCGAACACGCTGCTCGGCGAGGACGGCCGCTGGACCGCCCACGTCGACTTCGGCTCGCTCGGCGTCGCCGACCGATGGGCGGACATCGCGGTCGCGACGATGAGCCTCGAATGGAACTACGGCCCCGGGTGGGACGACCTGTTCCTCGAGGCGTACGGCATCGATCCGGATCCGCTCCGCACGACGTACTACCGCGCCCTCTGGAACGCGACCTGATCCGGGGGCAGGATCAAGGCATGTCGCGAGTTGTGCACGTGGTGCGGGCGGCGCTGGCGCCCCTCACCCGCACGCGCCTGTTCCGCCGGGCCGGGCCCATCCTGCTTCCCGTCGCCGAGCGGGTCGTGCGCGCTCTCACCGGCGGACGCGCACAGGTCTCGGGCCTGCTCGTCCCCTCGCTCACGCTCCACTCGGTCGGCGCCCGCACGGGCGAGCTCCGCGCGAGCGAACTGATGTACACGCCCGACGGCAGCGGATGCGCCATCGTCGCCGGCACGAACTTCGCGCGCGGGCGCCACCCCGCCTGGACCCACAACCTCATCGCGCACCCGGAGGCACAGATCACCGTCCGCGGGCGCCGCTACGCCGTCGTCGCCGAGCGGATCGACACGGATCCGGGCGCCCGCGAGGCCGCGTGGAAGCGGATCGAGCGCCAGTGGCCCGGCTACCGCACCTACGAGCGCGACTCGGGCAGGCAGGTGCGGCTGTTCCGCCTGCGGCTTGTGCGGGAGTTGGGCTGAGCCTGCAGGGCCGTGAGTGCCATCCGCTCGGGTGCGGGGGATCTCGCCCGTCAGCGGGGGCCCGGCTCGCTCGTTCCTCGCTCACCCCCTCCCGACGACCGAGACCCCCTCCGCCTCGCTGAGTCGCCTCGCTGACTCCGCGTCCCCTCGCTCGTTGAGCGACGAGCGCAGCGAGGAGTCGAAACGCCCCGGAGTCACCCCGGGGGTCGCGGCATCCGCTCGGCTGCTGCCGTCGTGGGTGGCATCCGCTCAGCTGCGGGGGATCTCGTTCGCCAGCGGGGGCCCGGATCGCTCGTTCCTCGCTCACCCCCTCCCGACGACCGAGACCCCCTCCGCCTCGCTGAGTCGCCTCGCTGACGCCGCGTCCCCTCGCTCGTTGAGCGACGAGCGCAGCGAGGAGTCGAAACGCACCGGACGCGCCCCCAGGGGTCGCGGCATCCGCTCGGCTGCTGCCGCCGTGGGCGGCATCCGCTCAGCTGCGGGGGTTCTCGTCCGTCAGCGGGGGCCCGGCTCGCTCGTTCCTCGCTCACCCCCTCCCGACGACCGAGACCCCCTCCGCCTCGCTGACTCCGTGCCGGTGGTTCCGGGCGCTTCGCTCGCTCAACGAACAAGCGATGGGCTAGAGGCCGAGGATCCAGGTCCAGGTGCCGGCCCACATCGAGGTGGCGATCGCGGCGCCCGCGATCACGACGGCGATCACGACGAGGACCGCATCCGCCGGACTGAGTCGGGACTGGCGCGCCCAGGTGCGCTGGCCCGGGGCGCCGAAGCCGCGGGCCTCCATCGCCGTGGCGAGCTTGGTGCCGCGCCGGATGGCGAGCACGAACAGCGCGAAGGTCTGCCCCGCGAGGCGGCGCAGCCGCCCGGTGTCGGCGACGCCGCGCGCCCGGCGGGCGTGACCGAGCTCGCGCCAGTCGTCGATCAGCAGCCCGACGAGCCGCAGCCCCGCGAGCGCCCCCAGCACGAACCGCGAGGGAAGGCGGGCGAGCTGCGCGAGCGCATCCGCGAGATCCGTCGGATCCGTCGTCGCGAACAGCACAACGCTCGGCAGCGCGATCGCCATCACGCGCAGCAGGATGGCGAGGGCGAGCGCGATCGACCCGTCGCTGATCCGCAGCAGACCCCACTCGACATGCATCTGCCCGTCGGGGCGACCGTAGAGCACGGTCGCGGCCGCCGCGATCGCCGCCGCGAGCAGGATCGGCCACATCCGCGGCCACAGCTGCCGCCACGGCAGGCGCGCGAACGGCAGCAGGATCGCGGTCAGCGCGAGGGAGACACCCGCCGAGACCCAGTCGATGGACAGGATGAGCGCGACGCCGAGCACGAGCGTGGCGGCGAGCTTCGCCAGCGCGTTCACGCGCGCGAGCGGACTGTGCCGGGCGTCGATGGCGACCAGGCTCACGACACCGCCCCGCTCTGCGCGGGTGCCGCGAGCGACAGGATGTCGTCCGCCAGCGCATCGACGAGGGGACGGTCATGCGTCACGCACACCACCGCGGCCCCGCTCGCGCGGACGTCGTCCAGCAGCGACGCGAGCTCGCGCCAGGTGCGCGCGTCCTGCCCGTAGGTCGGCTCGTCGAGCACCAGCATCCGCGGCCGGGTCGCCAGCATCGCGGCGACCGTGAGCCGACGCTTCTCGCCGCCCGAGAGCGTGAACGGGTTCACCGCGGCGAGCCGCGCGAGCCCGAGGCGCTCGAGCAGCGGCTCGATGCGCGCGGCGACGGCAGCGTCGTCCAGGCCCAGCGCGCGCGGGCCGACGGCGAGCTCGTCGCGGACGGTCGCGGTGAGCAGCTGATGCTCGGGCGACTGGAACACCATCCCGATCCGCGTCAGCAGGTCGCGCGACGACCAGGCGTGCGGCGAGTCGCCCGCCGACGGCTGCCGCCCGCGTCGTCGGCGGGCCCCGGGATCCCCGGATCCCGCCAGCGCGGCGGTGGCCGCGACCTCGCCCGCCGCCGGCTCGAGCAGGCCCGCAAGCGTGAGCGCGAGCGTCGACTTTCCGGCGCCGTTGGGCCCGGTGATCGCGAGCAGTCTGCCGCTGCGGACGGTGGCGCCGACGCCGGACGCGGCGACGACGGCCTCGCGCGCACCGAACGGGCGGCGGCCTACGGCGAGGTCGTCGAGGGTCAGCAGGTCCTCCGCCTCGCCGGCCACCGGGGTGCGCGGAACGCGCGGCGTGACGCCCGGAACCCACACCCCCGCCTCTGTGAGGGATGCGGCGTGCCCGCGGAAGACGTCGTCCGGCCGCCCGTCGGCGACGACCTCGCCGCCCGCGCCGAGCACGATGGCTCGGTCGACGTGCGGCGCCCAGGCGTCGACGCGGTGCTCCACCACCACAAGCGTCGCGCCCGTGGCCGCGACCGAGCGCACGACCGCGTCGCGCACCTCGGTCACGCCATCCGGATCAAGATTCGCGGTCGGCTCGTCGAGAAGCAGCAGCCCGGGCCGCATCGCGAGGGCCCCGGCGAGCGCGAGGCGCTGCTTCTGGCCGCCGGAGAGCGCGGTCGTCGACCGGTCGAGCGCCACGTAGAGCCCGACAGCCTCGAGCGCGGCCGGAACCCGCCGCCAGATCTCGTCGCGCGGGACGCCGAGGTTCTCGCACCCGAAGGCGACGTCGTCGCCGACGCGCGCGAGCACAACCTGGGCGTCGGGATCCTGCAGCACAAGCCCTGCCCGCCCGCGGGCCTCCGCCGCAGCGAGGCCGTCGATCGTCAGCGCGCCGGTGCTCTCGCCGTCCTCCTCGTCGCCGAGCACGCCGGCGAGGCCGCGGAGCAGCGTGGACTTCCCGGATCCGCTCGCCCCGAGCAGAAGGACGCGCTCCCCCGGCTCGATCCGCAGATCCACCCCGCGCAGCGCCCAGCGCGAGCGCCCCGCGTGCCGCCACCCCCAGCCGCGCGCCTCCACGCGGGCGGGGGTGACGTCACGTGCGGTCACGCGGCGTCGGATCCGACAGCGCGGGCTTCCCGCCCCGCCGCGAAGCGATCGAGCGCGCCGGTCGCGGCGAGGGCCCGGACGATCACCCACGACAGCAGACCGGCGATGACGACGCCCGACACGATCGCGGACACGAAGTAGACCGCGCGCGCCTCGAACGCCAGCGCGGCGACCGAGGAGAAGTTCGTGTCGAGCACGGCGACCGCGACGCCGGCGAGCGCACCCGAGGTGAGCGCACCCAGCAGGCGCCAGTTGGCGTAGAGCAGCAGCGCGAAGCCGAGCTCGGCCGCGACACCCTGGACGAGGCCCCAGACGAAGGTCAGGAAGGCCCACTGGGTGCCGAGAGCCATCGACACCACGGCCGCGACGACCTCGGTGAAGAGGGCGGCGCCGGGCTTGCGGATGACCAGCCCGCCGAGCACGCCGGCGAAGAGCCAGCCGCCGGCGAGGAGGCCCGAGAGCCCCGGGGTGAAGGCGAGCAGGCTGTCGAGGCCCGGCCAGGCGAGGCCCCACAGCCAGAAGACGACACCGGCGGCGACGCCGATGACGCTGGCGACGACGATGTCGACGACGCGCCAGGTGCGGCGGCCCGACGGCTTTGTGGTGTCCTTGGTGATGGACGCAGACGTGGACGTGTTCATCTCTCTCCTCCCTGCGCCGGCATGATCCGGGTCAGGTTCGACGGTCGAAGCGCGGTTCGCTTCCTCTCAGCCCGGCTCGCCGGACTCCCGTGGTGTTGGTGGAGATTCTATGACCAGCGCGGCGCGCTCGCTGACCAGCGGATCTCCGGCAACTCCCGGGCATCCGCAGGTACCGTAATCGGGTGGCCCCCGACGAACTCCCCCCGCGCGGCGCGCTCGATGCGAGCGCCGCAGGCGACGCGGCGCCCACGCGCGCCGCGGAGACCGCCGACGATGCGACCGCGCGCCGCGAGCCGGCAGCACCGGATGACGCCCTCGGCGCGACCCAGGCGCTCGATGTCGCCGGGCTGATCGAGCTCGAGAAGCGCGCGATCCGGCGGGCGGTGTCGGCCGACGAGCTCGACCCGCAGCCCCAGCCCATGCCCGGCGGACGTCGCGCGCGCCGCGAGACGGCGATCGTGATCGAGGCGCTCGGCCTCGAGAACCCGGCCCCGAAGGCATCCGGATCCCCCGCGCCACGGCCCGAGCCGGTCGCGCTGACGACCGCCGCGCTCGCGTGGGTCGATCCGGCCGCGATCGCGGCGCGCCCCGCGCCGGCGGCCCTCAGCACCTCGCCGCACGTTCCCGCCACCGCCGACCTGCTGCCGCCCGTGCGCGACGGCCGCCGCGCATCGGTGGCCGCGCCGCTGCTGACGGCGGGCGCGCTGGCGATCGCCTACGTCGCCGGCTGCGCGCTGTGGCCGCTCGGCGCGGTGGAGCCCACCGTGGCCGAGGCGACCGTGCAGCCCGCCGCGGGCAAGCCGCTGGGCGTGACGTGGCCCGTCGACGGCTCGGCCGCCCTCGGCGCCGAAGGCCTCGGCACCGTCGCCGCCTCGGGTGAGGCGGCAGCTCCCATGGCGAGCATCACGAAGCTCGTCACCGCGATGATGATCCTCGAGAAGGCGCCGCTCGGCGTCGGCGAGGACGGCCCGTCCTACTCGTTCACGGCCGAGGACAGCCAGCTCTACTGGCAGTACCGGTACCAGAACGAGTCAGCGCTGGATGTGCCGATCGACGGCACGCTCACCGAGCGCCAGCTGCTCGAGGGCATCCTTGTCGGCTCCGCCAACAACTACGTCGACCGGCTCACGACCGAGCTGTGGGGCTCGAAGGACGCGTTCGTGCTGGCCGTGCCGGAGTGGCTCGAGGCGCACGGGCTCTCCGGGATCACGATGGTGGATCCGAGCGGCATCGACCCCGAGAACACCGCCACCCCCGCGGCGCTGATCAAGCTCGCGAGCGCGGCGATGGCCGATCCGATCATCGCCGACATCGTCGCCATGCCCGAGATCGATCTCCCCGGCGCGGGCAAGGTCGAGAACACGAACCCCCTGCTCGGCGAGCCGGGCGTCGCCGGCATCAAGACCGGCACGCTTCTGGACGGCTGGCAGGAGCAGTGGAACCTGCTCACCGCGAAGGACATCACCCTCGGCCAGACCACGGTGCGCGTCTACGCGGCCGTGCTCGGGCAGCCGGATGAGGAGGGCCGCGAGGTCGTGAGCCGCACGCTGCTGGATCAGGCGGAGCAGTCGCTGCAGACGAGCCCGTCGGTCACGGCCGGCACCACGATCGCGACCGTCACGACCGAGTGGGGCGAGAGCGCCGAGGTCGTCACGACCCGGGACGCCTCGGTCATCCTGTGGGACGGCGGTCTTCCCGCGATCGAGTCGGAGTACGACATCGAGGTCGGCCTCGCCGACGGTGCCAACGTGGGCGAGTTCACCGCCACGGGCCCGTTCGACTCGACGAGCATCCCGCTCGCGCTCGAGGGCGACATCGCCGGCCCCGACCTGATCTGGCGCCTCACCCACCCTCTGGAGCTGTTCGGGCTCCAGTAGGACCGGAACGACGAAGGGGCGACTCCATCCGGAGTCGCCCCCTCGCTGTGCGGCGTCAGGCCGTGTCGGGACCGACGGAAGCCGCGTCGGCGGGCGCACCGGCGGCGGCCGGGACGTCGACCGCGCCCGTCGCCGTGGAGACCTCCTGCGCCTCGACGGCGTCGAGGTCGACCGCGGCGTGCTCGAACTGCGACTGGTACAGGCGCCAGTAGGCGCCCTCGCGGCCGATCAGCTCGTCGTGCGTTCCCTGCTCGACGATGTCGCCGTGCTCCATCACCAGGATGAGGTCGGCGTCGCGGATCGTCGACAGACGGTGCGCGATCACAAACGAGGTGCGCCCCTGACGCAGCGCCGCCATCGCGTGCTGCAGCAGCTGCTCGGTGCGGGTGTCGACCGAGCTCGTCGCCTCGTCCAGGATGAGCACGCTCGGCCGGGAGACGAACGCGCGCGCGATCGTGATCAGCTGGCGCTCGCCCGCCGACACGTTCGCCGCGTCCTCCTCGAGCACCGTGTCGTAGCCCTCCGGCAGGGTGTGGACGAAGCGGTCGACGTAGGTCGCCTTCGCGGCCTCCATCACCTCGTCGTCCGTCGCCGACTGGCGGCCGTAGCGGATGTTCTCGCGGATCGTGCCCGAGAACAGCCACGGGTCCTGCAGCACCATGCCGGCGCGCTCGCGCACGTCGTGCCTTGTCATCTTCGAGATGTCCTGCCCGTCGAGCAGGATCTGACCGCCGTCGAGCTCGTAGAACCGCATGATGAGGTTCACGAGCGTCGTCTTGCCGGCACCGGTCGGGCCGACGATCGCGACCGTCTGCCCCGGCTCGACCCGGAACGACAGGTCGCGGATCAGCGGCTGCTCCGGCGTGTACGAGAACGAGACGTTGCGGAACTCGATCACGCCGCGCCCGTCGGGCGCGGTCGGCGCGTCCTCGGCATCCGGATCCTGCTCGTCCTCATCGAGCAGCTCGAACACCCGCTCGGCCGACGCGGTTCCCGACATGACCGCGCTGGTCATGCCGCCGAGCTCCATGAGGGGCTGGGTGAACTGCTGCGAGTACTGCACGAACGCCTGCACGTCGCCGATGCGCAGCTGCCCGCTCGCCACCATCACGCCGCCGAGCACGGCGATGCCGGCATAGGTGAGCGATCCGATGAACTGCACGCCCGGCATCATCAGGCCCGAGAAGAACTGCGCCCGGAACGCCGCGTCGAACAGCTCGTCGTTCTCCGCGTCGAACGCCTGCTCGTTGGCCTTCTCGCGGCCGTAGACCTTCACCAGGGCGTGGCCGGAGAACGCCTCCTCGACGCGCGCGTTGAGGCGGCCGACCTTCGCCCACTGAAGCTGGAACGCCTTCTGCGAGCGCGGGCCGATGACGCCGAAGATGACGCCCATCAGCGGCAGCGCGACGAGGGCGACGAGCGCCAGCTGCCAGGAGATCGTGAACATCATGATCAGCACGCCGACCACGGTGAGGATCGACGTGACCGCGCCCGACAGCGACTGCTGCAGGGTGTTCGTCATGTTGTCGATGTCGTTCGTGACGCGCGAGATCAGGTCGCCGCGCTGCACCTTGTCGAAGTACGACAGGGGAAGGCGGTTGATCTTCGCCTCGACGCGCTCGCGCACGCGCCACATGGTGCGGACCATGATCACGTTGATCACGTGGCCCTGCACCCACTGCAGCAGCGAGGAGACGACGTACAGGGCGAGCACCCACACGATGACGCCGCGCAGCGCCATGAAGTCGATGCCGGCGCCGACCTCGAAGTGGTGCATCGCCGCGATCGTGTTGGCGAGGTCGGCCTGCCCCGCGGCGCGCAGCGCCTCGACGACCTGCTCCTGCGTCGTGCCGGCGGGGAACTGCGATCCCACCGTCAGCGACATGACGCCCTCGAACACGATGTTCGTCGCCTCGCCGAGCACCCGCGGCGCGATGATCGACAGCACGACGCCGACGGCGCCGAGCAGCATCACCAGGCCGAAGACCCACTTGTACGGCCCCAGCAGTCCGATGAACCGGGCGAAGCTGCGCCCGAGATCCTTCGGCTTGCCGGGCGGCGGGGCATCCCATCCGCCGCCGTCCTGCCGCGCCTTCTCGGCGAGCTCGGCCTCGACGCGGGCCTGCTCGTCGTCTGCCGCCTCGTCCGGCGTGCGGTCGGTCACGGCGCTCATGCCTTCGCCCCCAGCTGCGAGTCGACGATCTCGCGGTATGTCTCGCTGCTCTCGAACAGCTCCTGATGGGTGCCGATGCCCGCCACGCGGCCGTCCTCGAGCACGAGGATGCGGTCGGCGTCGGTGATCGTCGAGACGCGCTGCGCCACGACGATCTTGGTGATGTGCGGAAGCTCACGCCACAGCGCCTGCCGCAGACGGGCGTCGGTGGTGAGGTCGAGCGCAGAGAACGAGTCGTCGAACACGAGGATGTCCGGCCGGCTCACGATCGCCCGCGCGATCGCGAGGCGCTGGCGCTGACCGCCCGACACGTTGGTGCCGCCCTGCACGATCGGCTCGTCCAGCCCCTTCGGCTTCTCGCGCACGAAGTCTGCCGCCTGCGCGATCTCGAGCGCCTCCCACAGCTCCTCGTCCGTGGCCTCCTCGCGCCCGAACCGGAGGTTCGAGGCGATCGTGCCCGTGAACAGGAACGGCCGCTGCGGCACGAGCCCGATGCCGTTCCACAGCGTCTCGAGGTCGGCCTCGCGCACGTCGACGCCGTGCACCCGCACGGTGCCGGAGGTCGCGTCGAACAGGCGCGGGATCAGGTTGACGAGCGTCGTCTTGCCGGCGCCGGTCGACCCGATGATCGCCACGGTCTCGCCCGGTGCGGCGCGGAAGCTCACTCCGTCGATGACGGGCTCGTCGGCGCCGGGGTACGTGAACGACACGTTCTCGAGCTCCACCGAGCCGGGGCTCGGCATCGTCGTGACCGGCTGCGCGGGGCGCTTCAGCGAGCTGTCGACCGCCAGGACCTCGCCCACGCGGTCGGCCGACACGGCCGCGCGCGGGATCATGATCGTCATGAACGTCGCCATCATCACGCCGCCGAGGATCTGACCGACGTACTGCATGAAGGCGAACAGGGTGCCGATCTCGGTGTTGCCGTCGTTCACCTCGAACGCGCCGAACCACACCACTCCCACGACCGTGACGTTCAGCACGAGCATCACGAGCGGGAACAGCAGCACGAACAGCGACCCGACCTTGCGGCCGACGAGGGTGATCCCGTCGTTCGCCTCGCGGAAGCGCTCCTCCTCGATGTCCTCGCGGACGAACGCCCGCACGACCCGCACGCCGGTGAGCTGCTCGCGCAGGATGCGGTTCACGCCGTCGAGCTTCGCCTGCATGCTGCGAAACAGCGGCACCATGCGGGAGATGATGAGGCCGGCGACAACGAGCAGCACCGGCACGGCGACGCCGATGATCCAGCTGAGGCCGACGTCCTGGCGGATCGCCATGATGATGCCGCCGATCGCGAGCATCGGCGCCTGCACGAGCATCGTGGCGCCCATCATCGCGAGCATCTGGATCTGCTGCACGTCGTTCGTGTTGCGGGTGATGAGGGATCCGGAGCCGAACTGCGACACCTCGCGCTCGGAGAACGAGCTCACCTTGGTGAACACGTCGCGGCGGATGTCGCGGCCGGCACCCATCGCCGAGCGGGCGGCGCACGCGGTGGCGATGATCGAGGCGACGATCTGGCCGAACGAGACCGCGAGCATCGCGAGCCCCGTGCGGACGATGAAGCCGGTGTCGCCGTTGGCGACTCCCTCATCGATGATGTCGGCGTTGAGGGACGGAAGGTAGAGAGCGGCCAGGGCTGCGGCGAACTGGAACACCAGCACGCCGGCGAGGAGCCATCGGTAGCGCAGGAGATAACGGAAAAGGAGCTTGCCGAGCACGGGGCCTCCAGGGACGGGATCGCGCGCTGGGGCGCACGCGAGGACGGCTCGACTCTGCCACCCCCATCCGACATTCCTCCACCGCGCCGGCCCGCTCTCCGCTGAAGGCGGAATCCTCCGGCCCGGCCCGCTCCCCGGGAACCGCACCGAGCGCGTCCGCGGCCCGCGGTAACGTCGCTCCATGGTCCCGGACATCCGGTCGCCCCGAGATCCGTCTCGAGAGCGCACCGTCATCCTCAACCAGCTCCTGCTGGGGCTGGTCACGCTGTTCGCGGGCGTTCTTGTGCTGCTGTCGGACGACTACGAGGATCCGGTCGCACTCGTCATCGGGATCGGCATCGTGTTCGCCGCGAGCGCCTGCGCTGTGGTCGTCCGCTGGGACCGGCTCCCACCGAACGCGGTCGGGCTGGTCCCGATCGTGGACGTGGTGGCGCTGACGTTCCTTCAGATCGCGCACCCGTCCGGAGGTCTCGGGCTGCTGTGGCTGTTCCCGGTCCTGTGGGTGGCCGTCATGTTCAGCGTGTTCCTGACAGTGGCGGTGGCGGGCGCCGTCATCATCATCTACTGGACACTGCTGTTCCTGACAACGGAGGGGTTCGAGATCCGTGGTGCCATGCTCCCGCTGACGGTTGTTGGGCTCGCCGCTTTCGGGCAGTTCCTCTCCCGCCGCTCGCTGGGGCAGCGCACCCTGCTCGCGCGCCAGTCGCGCACCCTGCAGGGGGCATTCGAGCGCGCGCGCAGCCAGGAGGCGCTGGTCAGCGAAGTGCTGCAGACAGTCGACTTCGGCGTCATGCGCGTCGGTCACGATGGGCGCGTCGCCGTGACCAACCCCGCCCACACGCGTCTTTACGGCGATCAGAACGCGCCGCTGTTCCGTGCAGATGGCGTGACCCCCCTGCCACCCGACGAACGACCTCTCGCCCGCGCGCGCCGCGGCGAGACGTTCGAAGGTGTGGAGATCTGGCACGGCGGTCTCGGCAGCGGCCGTCGCGCCCTCCACGTCACGGCACGGCGCGTACGCGCGGACGGCAACTCAGGCATCGTCGTGGTCTCCCGCGATGTCACGGCCGAGCGCACGGCGCTGCGTGCTCGAGACGACCTCGTCGCCTCCGTCTCGCACGAGCTGCGGACGCCGCTGACGTCGATCATGGGCTATCTCGACCTCGCGCTGGACGCGCCCGACCTGCCTTCCTCCGCACGCCGCGATCTCGAGGTCGCAGAGCGCAATACACAACGGCTCCTCGCGCTTGTCAGCGACATCCTGTCGGCCTCAGCCGACCCCGACGCCGACCTCGACGCCCGACTCCGGCTCACGCCGATCGACGTGGCGGCGATCCTGCGTCAGGCAGTGGAGGCGGCAGTGCCGCGCGCGGACGCGCGCCACATCGTCATCGATGTCGAGGGGATCGAACCCACCACGGCGCACGCGGACGCCGCGCGCGTGCGACAGGTCGTCGACAACCTGCTCTCCAACGCGATCAAGTACGCATATCATGAGGGCCGCATCTGGATCGGCTGCACGAACGAGGGCGATCACGCCATCATCGCCGTGCGGGATGACGGTCCTGGCATCGCGCCTGCCGAACAGGAGCAGCTGTTCGAGCGCTTCTACCGCGCCGATGCCGTGCGGCGCTCGAGCACCCACGGCAGCGGTCTGGGTCTGGCCATCAGCCGCGACATCGTGCGCGCACATGGAGGTGATATCCGGGTGCAGAGCGTCCCGGGCGAGGGTGCCACCTTCGTCGTCACGCTGCCCGCACGGGGGCCCGGCGTCGTGGCCCCCGAGGAGCCCCACACCCGGGTTCCCGAGGAGCAGCGATGAGCGCGCTCGATCTCTTCACGGCGCAGTTCCTCACGGCTCTGGTCGTCATCACGTCCGGCGCCGTGTTCTTGCTCGAGACCGTCGTACGCCGCGAGAGTGGGTCCGGCCGGTACTGGGCCGCTGCCTTCGTCGCCGGCATCCTCGTCGCCTTCTGCTACATGGCATGGGCCATCGACCGCGGCCTCTGGATCGCGGTCGCGCTCGGCAACGCCGCGTTCGTCTCGCAGATGGGACTGATGTGGCTGGGGTGCCGCGTGTACAACGGCCACCTCGGCACGATCCATCAGGCGTCGGCCGCGGCAGCGGCACTGGTTGCTTTCGGGTCTGCCCTCCTGGAGCGGGAGGCCGGTGACTGGGCGGGTGCCCCTGCACTCTTCCTGGGCATCGCGATATTTGCGGCGCTGGGCGCGTTCGAGACGCTGCGCGGCGCACTGCGGGAGGTGTTCGCCTCGTGGGGGCTCACCTTCGTCCTGGGAGCGGCGGCCCTCTACTACCTGGCCCGGACCGCCGTATTCCTCACCGCCGGCCCTGACAGCGTGCTGTTCACGGAGTGGTTCGGCACCAACATGACGTCACTCGTAACCGTCGCCCTCACCGTGGTGGCCGTGGTGTCCACGTCGGTGCTGCGGGTCGCCTCTGTCAGTTCGCCCGCAGTACCTGGCTCGGTGACGGATGCCCGACGACGCAGCGTCCTCCTGTCGCGCGACGTCTTCATGGCGGCCGCCACCGACATGGCGGGCCGGGGCGAGCGCGCGGGCGCGCCGCTGACGCTGCTCGCGATCAGAATCGACGGGCTGGACGAGATCGCCTCAGCCTTCGGCCCCGACACGGCGGAACTCATCGAGGTGAGTTGGCACAGCGCGGTCCATCGGCATCTCCCAATCCATGCGCCGGCCGGCTCTCTGGACGACAGCACCGTCGCCATCGTCCTTGACGCGCCTTCCGCCGAGCAGGCCGCCGCTGCGGGGAACGAACTGCGCCAGGGTCTCATCGACGATCTCGCCGCGCTGAAGGACGCCGTCCTCCCTGCCATCGGCGTCGGGTACGCGCTGGCCGAGGACCATGGCTACGATCCGGACATCCTCGCGCAGGCCGCGCGCGAGGCAGCGCGCCGCTCGGCGTCTGCCTCGGGCATGCCGGTGATGAGGGCAGGGGGCTGAGGCCCGGTGACCGCGGCGTCTCAGCCCGTCGTGAGCCGATAGCCGACGCCGCGCACCGTCTCGATCCAGCGCGGGCTCGTTGCCGACTCGCCGATCTTGCGCCGCAGGTTCGCCATGTGCACCTCGATGGAGCGCAGGTCGCTGTCGCTGACGAACCCGTTCGTGCGCTCGCCCCGCAATGCGAGCGTGAGCTGGTGCTTCGACACGACGCGGGATCCCGCGTCGAGCAGCTCCTGCAACAGGTCGAACTCGGTGCGTGTGAGGTCGAGCGACATGCCGTCGGCCTCCGCTGTCCGCCATTCCGGGTGAAGACGCAGGCCGCGGTGCTCGAGCCAGCCTTCGTTCCCGGCCTCGGTTTCGGAGGTGGGCGCCGTGCCGGAGGCGACGTGGGCGCCGCGTGGACGCCGCAGCATCGCCTCGATGCGGGCGCGCAACTCGCGCGGACGGAACGGCTTGGTGACGTAGTCGTCGGCGCCCGCCTGCAGTCCCTGCAGCACGTCGATCTCCTCTGACCGCGCGCTGAGCATGACAAGATACGTCGGGCTGATCTCCCGGATGCGCTTGGCCGTCTCGAACCCGTCCATGCCCGGCATGCTGACGTCCAGGGTGGTGACGACAGGATCGAACCGCCGCACAAACTCGACACCCTCGACGCCGTTCGATGCGGCGTGAACCTCGAAGCCGCCCTGCGTCAGGACCTCGGTGAGGAGCCCACGGATGTCGGGGTCGTCTTCGACCACGACAGCCACGCGCGGATGGTCCACCCCCACCCCTCCCCCTCGATACGAATCGGGCATGACGATATCGCAGAAGACGCGCCAGAACGCGCCATTCTGGCGATATATGACGTCACTTGCGACATTGGAATTGTCGGGGATCTCAGTATTCCGAAAAGTCAGCGGCACGGCTTCGCCCAGCCGGGGCCTCCGGGGGAGTACGAGGCGAACACGAAGTCGCGGGAATGCGAGGCGGAGACATACTGCGTATCGTTCGCAAGGCCGCGGATAACGTACTTCGTGCGGCTGCCCGCCACGGGTGTCGCCTGCACGCGGCTGAAGGTGATGGCCTTGCCCGTGAGGCTGGCGGCGCACACATAGTCGGCGAGGTCGACCGTGATCTCCCACGGGGCGTTATAGATCCGGTCGGACCGGACACTGACCCGCAGCTGCACGTGGTAATCGGTGGCTCCAGCAACCACCGACACCGCGGTCGTGAATCCGGAGGGGTCGACTGGAGGCTGCGGGACGTCTGCGGCGCAGTAGCCCATTCCCGACAGCGTCTGTCCGGGCTGCAGCACGGCGTTGGCACCGCTGCCGGCGATTGTCCAGAGATGCGTGGCGGCGACGTAGCTCTTGGTGACGTAACCCCACTGGCTGCCGATTGCGCCCGCCTTGGTGGGATCCATCCCCCACAGCGGCGGGAGGGACGTATCGAACACCACCTGCCATGTGACGGGCTGCGCGCTCGTGTTGGTCACGCTGAACGTGTGGCAGTAGCTGAGGGAGTTCCGGTCGTTCGCGGGCGTTGTGTAGGTGTACGTCAGGCGCGGGTCGAGCGCGACGGCCTCGATCGCGTAGCGGACGGGCGGCGTCGCGGGCTGCGCGTTCGCGGACACCAGCGACGCGGGGGCTGGGGACGGCGCCTCGCCGATCCGCTGGGGAGCAAGGAGCAGTCCCGACACGCTCGCCACGTCGCCGGAGCGCTGCCACGACGCCCGCGGCAGGTTCGCGCGCGGATCGATCACGACGGTGGGGATGGCGGATCCGGCCTCCATCGTGACGCGGACGGGCGCATCCGCTGCCGCCGAGATCACGCCGCCGACGCGCGCGCGGACGGTTCCGTCCGGCCCGAGCAGCGCGACATCCAGGCGCTCTCCGACGAGATCCTCGACGGTGGCGCCCCGCGTGACGTCCACGGCGATCCGGCCGACATAGGAGACACCGCCGTCGACGACCGCCTCGGTGCGGGCGACGAGCGCGCGGTCGGCGTTGAGCACCGGGCCGGAGTGCGCGGTGAGGGCGGAGCGGACATCGCCGACGCGGGAGGCGGCGACCGCGACCTGCGCGCCGGAGACCGCCACCGCGACGGTGCCGAGGCGGTCGAAGCGCAGCACTCCACACGCGGCGAACGCCGCCGCGGGGAAGGCGACGGTGGCGGAGGCCGCGGCCGGGGTCGTCCGCACCTCGCACGGGGCTCCCGTGTGGCCGGCGGCCGGGGCGACGGTGAGCTTCACCGTGTCGCCCGCCGCGAAGGAGCCGCCCTCCGCGCGCACGGTGGCGCCGTCGACGTTCCATGCCGCCCCGGACGGGGTGCCCGTCCAGTCGATCGTGACGCCGCTCGCCCGCGCGTTGGCGGTGCTTGCCGCGCCGAGGGAGTGCGCCGACGCCCCGCCGAGCGTCGCGGCGGAGGCGTTCACGGCGCCGACGAGGACGATGAGGGACAGGATGAGCGCCGCGGCGCCCCGCGCGGTGTGCGCGAGGACGCCGCGGCGCGCTCCCCCTCCGCCGACCCCCCGGCCGGCGAAGAGGAGCTGGCCGGACGGGATCCCCCGACCCCGCCGACCGCCGTGCCGCCCCGTCACGGGCGGTGGTCTGAGTTCTTCCGCGCGCGAGCGCGGCCGCCGTCTCCCCACAGGAGGACGGTCACGATGACGCCGAGCGAGAGCGCGAGGATGAGGGGCGCGCCCTCCGGCGTGAGTCCCGCCCCGATGCCGGGGACCGCGACGATCGCGCGGCCGAGGATGTCGCCGTCGCGGATCGTCCACGGGTCTGCCTGCGGGTTGTTGTCGCCCTGCGTCGTGTAGACGGTCTCGCCGTCGACGTCGCTCGCGGACGCGATCCGGTGGATCACGCGTCCGCCGGCACCCGGCTGACCCTGCGGCACCCGGTACGAGACGATATCGCCGACCGCGTAGCCCGTCTGCCGGAACGAGGCGACGAGGTCTCCCGTGCGGTACACGGGCTCCATCGACTGTCCGTTGACCACGGTGAGGCCGGTCAGGCCGCCGAACTGCGCGGGCCAGAGCAGGACGACCGCGAGCGCGAGCAGCAGCCATCCGACGATCCCGCGCGCCCGTCCGCGGGAGCGCGCGGACGGGCGGACGGCGCGCGATCCGGCCGCAGTCGCGGCGGCGCCACCCTCGGCCCCAGGGGCCGAGATGAGGGTCGCGGTGGTCGTCACGGGGTCTCCGGATCGGGCAGGGGGTGGGCGGAGCGTCAGTTGACGGTGGCGGGAACCGCGTTGCCGTCGACGACGACCGCGACGCCGAGCACGTCCTGTGCCGGGATGGACGTCGGCCAGGTGATCGTGTTCTTGGCGGCCGCGAGGTTGAGGTCGCTGAACTCCGCGAGCTTCGACTGCGGGTCGGCGGCCTTGCCCGCGGCGTTTCCGAGCACGCTGAGCTTGACGTCGGCGCCCTTCGGGAAGGTCTCGGTCGCGCCGTCCTTGGTCTTGAGCGTGACGCCCGTGACCACGTACTCGTTGGTCGCGGTCGAGAACGCGGTGTCCCACGTCACCACGACGCCCTTGGTCACGGCCGAGGCCGCGGTGCCGGCGTCGGCGCCGAGGGCCTCGCCCCCCGCGCCGCCCAGGGTCGAGGCCGAGGCGCTGACGGCCGCCGCGACGGCGACGCCCGCGAGGACGGCGATGATCTTCTTCTTGCTGCGGCTGAGACGGGTGTCCGTGGACATGCGGGGGCTCCTTGAGCAGGGCGCAGCGTGGAGCGCGGCGCGAGTTCGGGTTGGGGTATGGCGCGGCCGCTCCGCGCGCGGGCCTCGAGGGGGGCTGAGGCGAGGGCGGCGATCGGTTCGGGCCGTCTTCACGGCCGCGCCGAGATGAACACTAGGGAAACGAACTCAAGCCACGATCAAGCGATCCCTAAGGGAGCCTTTGGATTTGTCCCCCAGATGGGGGACAAACGCTGTCCCCCATCTGGAGGACAGGTCTGCGTCGGGCGGGAAACGCACGAACGGCCGTCCCGCCGGGAGGCGGAACGGCCGTTCAGGTGAGGGTCTGGCTTACTTCAGCTCGCCGATCGGCGCGGCATCCATGTCGTCGAACGCCTGGTTCTCGCCGGCCATCGCCCACACGAACGAGTACGCGGCGGTGCCGACGCCCGAGTGAAGCGACCAGCTGGGCGAGATGATCGCCTGGCGGTCGGCGACGATGAGGTGGCGCGTCTCCTCCCGCTCGCCCATCAGGTGCACAATGCGCGCGTCGTCGGCGAGGTCGAAGTACAGGTAGCACTCGGTGCGACGGTCGTGCGTGTGCGCCGGCATCGTGTTCCACATCGAGCCCTCGTGAAGTGACGTCACGCCCATCACGATCTGGCATGACTTCACGCCGTTCTCGTGGATGTACTGGCGCAGCGTCCGGCGGTTGGACGTCGACTGGTCGCCGAGCTCGCGAACGGACGGCGACCGGGTCTCGTGGGAGACGCCCGCCTTCGCGCTTCAGGAGCGGCTGAGCCGCGCGGTGCTGCTCGCGGCAGCGACGCCGGGCGAGGAATCCGACCGCTGGCTCGACGAGGTCGTCGACGGGGCGTGGCTGCTGTGCGAGCAGAGCTCCTGGTGCTGGCCCGCCCACGACGACACCCGCACCCGGCACGGATCCGTGCTCGCGACCGTGACGGACCCCTACCTCGACCTCGGAGCGGGGGAGGTCGTGGGGCAGCTCGCCTGGCTCGACCACGTGCTCGGCGACCGGCTCGACTCCCGCTACCCCGGCGTCCGCGAGCGCCTGCGGCACGAGGCGCGCGTGCGCGTGTTCGACCCGTTCGTCCGCCGCCGCGACTGGCACTGGATCGGGCTCGACGGCCGCGTGCACAACTGGAACCCCTGGATCCACGGCAACGTGCTGGTCGCCGCCCTGCGCCTGCTGGATGGCCCCGACGATCGCGAGGAGCGCGCCAGGATCGTCGCGCTGTGCATCGAGGGGCTCGACCGCTACGTCGCCGTGCTGCCGGAGGACGGCGCGATCGACGAGGGCTACGCCTACTGGTGGAACGGCGCCTGCCGGCTGCTCGAGGCGCTCGACGTGCTGGCGCACGCGACGGGCGAGAACCTCGATCCGGTTCCCGAGGTGGCGGCGCTGCGCGGCATCGTCGCCTTCCCGCACCGGATGCACCTCGGCGACGGCTGGTACGTCAACGTCTCGGACGGGCAGGCCCTGCCGCCGCGCACGCAGCCGTGGCACTCGCTGCTGCGCGCCGCGCGCCGCGCCGGCGACGCCGAGGCCGCCGCGCACGCGCTGTCGTACCGCGCCCAGGGTGCGCCGGCCGCGCACGAGGCGGAGGGGCTCGGCCGCCTGCTCCGCGGCGCCACCGATCCGGAGTGGCTCGGGGGCTCGGCGCCCGTCGTGACGCCGAGCGCCGAGGAGGGCTCGGTCTTCCTGCCGTCCACGCAGATGCTCGTCGCCCGCGAGCGCGGCGGCGGGCTGACGCTCGTCATCAAGGGCGGCAACAACGCCGAGAACCACGACCACAACGACGTCGGATCGGTCATCGTCGCATCCGGCGCGGTGCCGGTGGTGGTCGATCCCGGCCGCCCGACGTACACGGCGCAGACGTTCAGCGCCGCCCGCTACTCGATGTGGATGATGCAGAGCGACTGGCACTCGGCACCGTTCATCCGCGGCTCCGGTCAGAGCGCCGGTCGCCGGTTCGCCGCGCGCGACGTCGAGGACTCCCCCGACGCCCTCGCGCTCGAGCTCGCCGACGCCTACGACGTCGCCGCCCTGCGGTCCTGGCGGCGGGAGGCGCGGCTCGACCGCGGCGAGCGCCGCGTGGTCATCCGCGATGCGTGGGACCTCGAGCCGTGGGAGGGCGAGGACGACGAGCCCGACACCTCGGTGCGCTTTGTGCTCGCCGGAGCGGTCGAGCTCGCCCCCGGCCGCGCCCGCGTGACGCCGATCGAAGCGGCGCCGCCGCTCATCCTGTCGTGGGATCCGGGGGTTCCCGCCGCGACCGTCGTGAAGGAGTTCGACGACCCGATGCTGACCGAGGTGTGGGGCGCGAGCCTCGCCCGCCTCGACCTCGACGTGCGCGGCCGGGCCGAGCTCGCGGTGACCCTGACGCAGGAGACCCCGTGACCGCCCCCGCTCAGAACCCGCGCCTCGCGGCGGCGCGGCGCGCGCACATCCTGTCGGCTCTCTCGCGCGCCGGCGCCGTGCGCGTGACCGAGCTGAGCGCCGAGCTCGACGTCGCGGCGGTCACCCTCCGCCGCGATCTGCAGCTGCTCGAGGCCGAGGGGCTGCTTGTGCGCGTGCACGACGGCGCGGTGGCGACCCAGCGGGAGCCGGGGCCGGTCGCTCCCCGGGTGAGCGCCGACGGGGTGCTGCGCCCCGCGGGCGCGATCGGCGTGCTTGTGCCGTCGCTGAACTACTACTGGCCCGAGGTCGTGCGGGGCATGGAGGCGAGCGCGGCGCGTCGGTGGTGCTGCGCGGCACGTCGTACGAACTGCAGGATGAGCGCCCCGTGCTGGCGCGGATGGTCGAGGAGGGCGCGTCGGGGTTCATCCTGGCCCCGAACACCGACACCGCGCACTCGCAGGATGTGCTCGAGTGGCTCGCCGACACCGGCCTTCCGTACGTGCTCGTCGAGCGCGACGCGACGCCGCCGGGCGGATCGCCGGCCGAGTCGGTGACGACGGATCACGCGCACGGCGCCGTGCTGGCCGCCCGGCATCTCGCCTCGCTCGGGCACCGCAAGGTGGGCCTCGTGATCTCGCGCAACTCGCCGACGTCGCGCAAGATCGTCGCGGGCTGGAACGCCGCCTGCCGCGAGCTCGGCCTGACGCCGGGCGAGCACGTCGAGCGGGTGCTTCCCGACCGCAGCACCCCGGAGTTCTCGGCGACCGTCCACGCGATCCTCGACACGGTGCGCCGGTCGGGCATCACGGCGCTGCTCGTGCATTCGGACCCGGAGGCGATGGCCTTCGTCGACCTCGCGCTCTCGCGCGGTCTCACCGTGCCCGGCGACCTGTCGATCGTCGCCTACGACGACGAGGTCGCACAGCTCTTCACTCCCGCGCTCACGGCCGTCGCCCCGCCCCGCGCCGCGGTCGGGCGGGCGGCGGTCGACCTGCTGCTCGATCGGCTCGCCGACCCGTCGCGTCCGACCCACCGGGTCGTGCTCAACCCCGCGCTCCACGCGCGCGCCTCCTCCGGCCCGCCGCGCTGACCGCCGCCGGCGGCCTGCCCGCGATCAGGCCGAGAGGCCCAGGCCCTCCGCCAGCTGCTCGAGGGAGGCGAGCGGGTCGTCGCCCAGCGCCTGGATCGACACGTGGTCGGCGCCGGCGTCCAGGTGCGCGCGCAGCCCGGCGACCGCGGCGGCGACCGTGGGGTTGGACGCGACAAGATCGATCAGCTCGTCCGAGCCGCCGTCCGCGAACGCGCTCTCCGCGACGCCGTGCCGGATGAGCGCGCCGACGTAGTTCTCGAGGCCGAAGTAGCGCTTCAGGTAGCGGCGGGCGATCGCGCGGGCCTCCTCCTGATCCGGATGGATCACGACCTTCTGCTCGGGAGCGAGCAGGGCGCCCGGGCGGTTCTCGTCGAGGATCCGCCGGGCGCGCGCCGTGTGCGCCGGCACCGTGAGATACGGATGCGCGCCGAGCGAGCGCTCCGCGGCGAGCGCGAGCGTGCGGTCGCCGAGGGCGGCGAGCAGCCGCTGGTCCCGGCCGATGCCCTCGGCGTCGAACACGTCGAGGTACGCGGCGAGCGACGCGAGCGGTCGCACGCGGTCGGCGGTCGCCTCGCGGTGGCCCGAGCCGATGCCGACGACGAACCTTCCCGGATGCCGCTCCTCGATGCGTCTGACGGAGCGCGCCACCTCGGCCGCGTCGTCCTTCCAGATGTTCACGATGCCCGTGGCGACCACGATGCGCTCCGTCGCGTCGAGCAGCTCCTCGGCGATGCGCAGGTCTCCGCTCGGCGACCCGCCGATCCAGAGCGCGCCGTAGCCGAGCCGCTCCACCGTCGTCGCGAACCGCGCGTCGAGCGCCGCCGCTCCGCGCCACACCCCGTACGTCCCGAAGTCAGTCATGCGCCAAGTCTTCCAGCGGCGGGGCGGACGAGGGCCGGATCAGCGGCTCACGCGACAGCGCAGCGGCTCGCCGCGCAGCGCCCGGTCAGCCGAACAGGGGCCGCTCGGGCTCGAACGCGAAGGCCTCGCCCACGATCCCGGGGTCGACCTCCGCCAGGGTGGCCGGGCGCCACTTCGGCGACCGGTCCTTGTCGACCATCTGCGCGCGGATCCCCTCGGCCATGTCCGGCTGGGTCGTCATGAACCACGTCACCAGCACGAACTCCTGCGACACGGCATCGCGCAGCCCCCGCACCGCACGGGAGGACCGGATCGCCGCGAGCGTCACCGTGAGCGCGACGGGAGACCGCTCGGCGAGCGCGGCGAGCGCCGCCGCCGGGCTCACCTCCTCGCCCTCGCCGACGCCGTCCGCGGCGAGCGCGCGCAGCCGATCGATGATCTCGGGGACGGTGTCCGCGGCGAACGCGTCGTCGATCCACCCCCGCGCCCGCTCGATCGGCCCGGCGGGAAGCGTCTCGTCGAACAGCAGGACGAGCTCGGTGGGCGTCGACGGGTCGGCGCGCGTTGTGAGCGCCTCGCGCAGCGATGAGAGCCGATCCGACGGCGCGAAGTGGTCCGCGAACCCGGCGAAGATCGCATCCGCCGGGCCCATGGCCCAGCTCGTCAGGGCGAGGAATTCGCCGGTGCGGCCGGGCGCCTGGCCGAGCAGCCACGAGCCGCCGGCGTCCGGTGTGAAGCCGATGCGGGTCTCGGGCATCGCCAGCTGCGACCTTTCGGTGACGACCCGCACGCGGGCGTGCCCGGCGATGCCGATCCCCCCGCCCATCGTGACGCCGTCGGCGAAGGCGACGATCGGCTTCGGGTACTCGTCGATGTACGCGTTCGTCGTGTACTCGTCCCGGAAGAACGCCTCGGCCTCGGCGAGCCGCCCCTCGCGGATCGCGTCGTGGAGCACGCGGACGTCGCCTCCCGCGCAGAAACCGCGATCCCCCACCGCGTCGAACAGCACAACCTGGACATCCGGATCCGTCAGCCACGCCTCGAGCACCTCGCGGACCGCGTGGAGCATCTCGCGCGTGACGGCGTTGATCGCCTCCGGTCGGTTGAGGGTGATGGTGCCCAGCCCGCCCTGGCGGTGGGCGAGCACGCGAGGATCCGACGTCGGGTAGGTCACGCGTCCACCGTAACCCGATGCCCTCCGCCCGCCGCGGGCGCGACGCACCGCCGTCCCGGGAGCGCGAGGTGCGGGTCGGGGGGCGTTCCGGCGCGGGTCCGGATCGCCCGGGGCCCCCGTAATCCCGAGGATCCGCGGGTTGTCCGCCAAGATAGGGGGAGGACCCGGGCACAGAGTCGCGCCCGGCCGAGAGATCTGTACAGGCACGAGAGGGAGCGGATGACCGACGGCAAGGTGCTGGAGTTCCGCGGAGTCACCAAGATCTTCGGTGATGTCGCCGCGGTGTCCGACTTCACCGCGCGCGTCGAGCCCGGCGTCGTCACCGGCTTCGTCGGCCCGAACGGGGCCGGCAAGTCGACGACGCTGCGCATCCTGCTGGGGGACATCCGGCCCACTGAGGGCACGGCGCTGATCGGCGGCGTTCCCTACGCCAGGCTGTCGCAGCCGCGCCGCGTCGTCGGCGCGCTGCTGGAGAACCAGCAGTACCGCCCCCGCCGCACGGCCGAACGGCACCTGCTGTCGACGGCCCGCGCGATCGGCGTGCCGGCGACCCGCGTGACCGAGGTGCTCGACGTCGTGGGGCTCGGCGGCGTGGGGAACATGCGCATCGGCGGCTTCTCGCTCGGAATGCGGCAGCGACTGGGCGTCGCGGAGGCGCTGCTCGGCGACCCCGCGGTGCTGGTCTTCGACGAGCCCGCCAATGGCCTCGACCCCGAGGGCATCCGCTGGATGCGCCTGCTGATGCGCCGCCTGGCGGAGGAGGGGCGCACGGTGCTGATGTCGTCCCACGTGCTCAGCGAGGTGCAGCAGGTCGCGGACAACATCCTGATCATCTCGAACGGGCGCCTGCTGTTCAGCGGCGGCATCGAGACGCTCGCCGACGTCGATGCGGTCGTCGCCGTCGACTCGCCGCACCGCTCCGCGCTGCGGGATGCACTCCGCGAGCGCGGCTACGAGTTCGAGCTGCTGCGCTCGGGGATCAACGTCGCCGCCGCGTCCACCTCCGAGATCGGCGAGCTCGCGGCGGAGGCCGGGGTGCCGCTGTCGTCGCTGCAGCTGAAGCAGCAGAGCCTCGAGGACGTCTTCCTGAAGATCGTCAACGGCACGTGGGCCGGGCCCGCGAGCGCCGCGGCGGATGAGGCCGGGGCAGAGGCGGAGGCGGGAGCCGAAGGCCAGGCCGAGGCCGCGCAGCCGGTCGCCGGCGAGGTTCCGCCTATGCCCGAGGCCGTCGTCGCCGAGGACGCTGACACCGAGACCGCCGCCGCCGCCGAGAAGACCACGGATGAGGCCGGCGCGCAGGTCGAGACCGTCGACGAGCTTCCCTTCGCCCCCGCCACGGTGGACACCGAGGTCGCGGTCGACGAGCAGCCGATCGCCACGGTGCTGGACGCCCCGGCCCGCAGCTACGGCGATCCGCTCGCCTTCCTGACCCGCCCTCTCTCGGAGGTCGAGAAGGACGTCGTCGCCGGCGAAGCCGAGCTCATCGCGGCCTCGCCCGAGGGCGAGCAGCCGACGCCCGGCTGGGTGCCGACGCCCGAGGACATCCCCTCGCCCCACCCCGAGGATGGCGACGACCCCGACGCGCTCGAGACGCCCGACTCGGTGATCGAGCTGCCGGACGGAGACGACGCCGAGATCCCCGCGGAGACTCCGGATGAGGCCGCCGCCGAAGAGGGCGACGCCGACGGATTCGTCACCGATGCCGACGCCGGCGAGCCCGCGGAGGGCGAGCCTGTCGCCGAACCCGTGGAGGGCGAGACGCCGGACGAGGCCGGTCAGCGCGCGCCGTGGCCGGGGCTCGCCGCCTGGGCGCCGCCGTCCGAGCAGGACCACGAGCCCGCCGCGGACAAGACCGAGCCGTCGGATGAGTCCGAGCAGCAGCCGGAGGCATCCGCGCAGCCGGACGAGTCGGGAGAGTCGGACGAGTCGGAGGACTTCGCCGCGGACGGCGAGTCGGCCGAGGCCGACTACTCCCCTGAGGCCGAGGTCGAGCCCGAGCACCACGAAGGCGGGCACCACGAAGGCGAGCACCACGAGGGCGAGCACCACGGGCAGCACCACGGCTGATCCGCGTCGCGCGCGGCCGGAACCGCGCGCCGGCTCAGCCCTCGGCTTCGCCGGCCTCCAGCCGCAGCGCCTTGGCCAGGGCGTGCCCGTGACGAGTCGACAGGATCAGGCGGCTGAAGCGCGCGTCGCCATCGAGGTCGATCACCACGCCCGGGCGTCCGTGACGGATGGCGACGAAGTCGTTCCCCTGCGCCGAACGCCACGTGCCGAGCGAGAGCAGGCGCGGCACGTGGATTCCCGGCGCGCGCACTCCGCGCAGCCAGGTCGCGGGTTCGTCGGTGAGCTGCAGCTTCGCGATCGAGCCGCGATCGATCCGGAGGTCGCCGCGCTGCGCGGCGAGAAGCCGCTCGACGCGCGTGAGCACGATCTCCAGCTGACGCTGGTCAAGAAGCAGAGTCACCATGGCTCCATCCTGCCCGGTTCGGCACCGGCCCGCCCTCACAGGACGGCAACGATCGCTCGGCCCCTCGACCTGCTCGCGGTGCGAGACTGATTCGGTGACCCTGCTCGATCCGCACCGTGCCGGTCGGCGCCTCGACGCCGACGCCGCCGCTCTCGAGGATGCGCTGACGCGCGCGGAGGCGGGAGAGACGATCGGCGTGGACGATGCCGAGGCCCTGCTCGGTGCGGACGGCGAGGGGCTCGACCGGCTGCTTGCCGTCGCCGCCCGCGTGCGCGACGAGGGGCTCGTCGCCATCGGCCGGCCCGGCGTGATGACGTACTCGCGCAAGGTGTTCATCCCGCTCACGACCCTGTGCCGCGACCGCTGCCACTACTGCATCTTCGTGGACACGCCCGGCCAGCTTCTCAAGCAGCACAAGCCGACCTACATGTCGCGCGAGCAGGTGCTCGCCGTCGCTCGGCAGGGCCAGGCCCTCGGCTGCAAGGAGGCGCTGCTCACCCTCGGCGACCGTCCGGAGGACCGGTGGCCCGAGGCGCGCGCCTGGCTCGACGAGCACGGCTACGCCTCGACCCTCGAGTACGTGGGCGACATGGCGCGCGCGATCGCCACCGAGACCGGCCTGCTCCCCCACCTCAACCCCGGCATCATGACGCGCGACGAGCTCGACATGCTGCGCCCCACCGCCCCGTCGATGGGCGTGATGCTCGAGACCACGTCCCGCCGCCTCTACGAGGAGCCCGGCCAGGTGCACTTCGGCTCCCCCGACAAGGACCCGGATGTGCGCCTGCGGCTGCTCGAGGACGCCGGCGAGGCGCGCGTGCCGTTCACGACCGGCATCCTCGTCGGCATCGGCGAGACGCTGCGCGACCGTGCCGAGTCGCTCGTCGCGCTGCGGGAGATCCAGGATCGTCACGGTCACCTGCAGGAGATCATCGTGCAGAACTTCCGCGCCAAGCCGCGGACGGCGATGCAGGATGCGCCCGACGCCGACCTCGTCGAGTACGTGGCGGCGGTCGCGGTCGCGCGGCTCGTGATGGGGTCGGCGATGCGCATCCAGGTGCCGCCGAACCTGTCCGACCCGCAGGAGTTCGACCTGCTTGTGCGCGCCGGGGCCGACGACTGGGGCGGGGTGTCACCGCTCACCGCCGACCACGTCAACCCCGAGCGTCCGTGGCCGCACCTTGACGATCTCGCGCGCTTCACCGCCGACGCGGGCTTCGCGCTGAAGGAGCGTCTGACCGCGCACCCGCCGTACGTGAACGACGCCTGGCTCGATCCCGCCATCCGCGATGCGACCTACGCGCTCGCAGACCCGGACACGCGCCTCGCCCGCACCGCCGCGGACGGAACCCTTGTGCGCCCGCAGCCGGTGCCCCGTGCGAGCGAAGCGAGCGTGGAGCGAAGCGACAGTGCCACCCGCGCCGCCGGCGGCAGCGGATCCACCGCCCCGGTCGTTGAGCGGAGCGAAGCGGAGTCGAAACGGCTTGAGCGAGCGAAGCGAGTCGAAAGCGCCGCCACCGCCCCCTTCCCCCGCCTCCTCTCCCGCGCCGCATCCGACCCGTCCTCGCTCGACGACGGCGAGTGGGAGATCCTGCTGCGCGCCGAGGGCGCGGACGTCGACGCCCTCGCCGCCACCGCCGATGACGTGCGGCGTTACACCGTCGGCGAGGCGCTGACGATCGTGGCGAACCGCAACGTCGCCTCCACGCACTTCCGGCGCGTGGCGACGGGCGAGCCAGACACCTTCGACCTCGAGGCCCTTGCCTCCATCGCGCGCGACGCCGCCGAGCTCGGTGCCACGGAGATCTGCGTGCAAGGCCTCGTCGCCCCGGGCCAGGACGCCGAGGCGTATCTCGACATCGCCCGGACGATCAAGGATGCCGCAAGCGGCATGCACCTTCACGCGTTCCGCCCGCAGGACGTCGCCGACCTCGCCGACCGCTCCGGCCTCGGACTCGGCGGCGCGCTCGCGGCGCTGCGCGAGGCGGGCGTCGACACGGTTCCCGGCACCGGCGTCAAGGTGCTGAGCGAGCGCGTGCGCGGCCTGATCGCCCCCACGGACCTCGAGATCGACCGCTGGCGCGAGAACATCGCCGCCGCGCACCGCGCGGGGCTCCGCTCGACGTCCGTGCTGTTCTACGGACACGTCGAGACGGCGGCCGAGCGGATCGCGCACCTGCGCGAGCTCGCGGCCATCCAGGGCGAGACCCGCGGCTTCACCGAGTTCGTGCCGATCCCTCTGCCGCAGCCGATGGGCGGCGGGGTTCCGCTCGTCGCGGGGCGGGCGACGCTCGACGAGCACCGCGCGATGGTCGCCGTCGCGCGACTCTTCCTGTCGGGAGTGATCCCGCACATCCAGATCCCGTGGACCCGGCACGGCGTACCGACCTCCGTCGAGCTGCTGCGCTCGGGCGGCGACGACCTCGGCGGCACGCTGCTCGACGGGCGCGTGCTTCCCGGTGCGGGCGTCGAGCGGGGACTCGAGCTGCCGATCTCCGAGGCGCGCGACATCGCGCGACGCCTGTTCCGCCCCTTCCGCCAGCGCTCCACGACCTACGGCGATGCGCCCATCCGCGCGGGGCTCACCGCGGTGCGGGCCACCGGACGCCGCGGATCCGAAGGGGTCGACGCATCCGAAGAGGGAGCCGGATGACCGCGCCTTCGGATCTGCAGATCCCTTCGGATCTGCCGCGCCGGGTCGAGACCGTGATCGTCGGCGCGGGGTTCGCCGGCATCGCCGCGGCGCTCGCCCTGCGCGCGGAGGGGATCTCCGACTTCGTGATCCTCGAGCGGGCGCATGCCGTGGGCGGAACATGGCGCGACAACGTGTACCCCGGGGTCGCGTGCGACGTTCCCGCGCACCTCTACGGGCTCTCGAGCCACCCGTCGCCCGACTGGTCTCGCACCTTCGCCCCGGGCACGGAGATCCGCGCGTACCTCGAGGGGATCGTGCGCGACGAGGGCCTCGAGCGGCATCTGCGCCTGAGCACCGCGATGTCCGGTGCCGAGTGGCGCGAGGACGGGTGGGTGGTCTCCACCGTGTCGACTCGGTCGCCCGGCTCGGCGCCTGCCCCGATCGTCGCGACGAACCTGATCCTCGCCGCGGGGCGGCTCACCGAGCCGCTGATCCCGGATGTGCCGGGACTCGCCGACTTCCCCGGCGCGGTGTTCCATTCCGCGCGCTGGGACGAGCGCATCCGCATCGAGGGCGCGCGCATCGCCGTCATCGGCACGGGGGCGAGCGCGGTGCAGCTGACGCCCGAGCTCGCCCGCCGCGGCGCGGATGTCACGCTCTTCCAGCGCACTCCCGCCTGGATCATGCCGCGCCGCGATCGCGCCTACAGCCGGGCCGAGCGCGAGGAATGGCGCGGCGATCCGGACGCCATCGCGCGGCTGCGGGATGAGCTGTACGTCGAGGGCGAGGCCCGCTTCGCGTCGCGGTCGGGCGATGCCGAGGCGGGCGCCGCGGCCCGGGACGTCGCGCTCGCGCACCTCGCGCACCAGGTTCCCGATCCCGCGCTGCGCGCAGCGCTCACGCCCGACTACGCGTTCGGCTGCAAGCGCGTGCTGCTCAGCGACGAGTTCTACCCGGCGATCGCCGACGGCGCGGTGCGGCTCGAGCCGTCGGCGCTCGTCGAGGTCGACGACAACATGCTCGTCGCCGCCGGCGGCGCCCGCCACCAAGCCGACGTCATCGTCCTCGCCACGGGCTTCGAGGCGGCCCGGCAGCCCTACGCGAGGCTCGTCAGGGGCGAACACGGCCTGACCCTCGACGAGCACTGGACCGAGGGGATGACCTCGGTCGGCTCGACCCTCGTCCACGGCTTCCCGAACCTGTACGTGCTCAACGGACCGAACGCCTCGCTCGGTCACAACTCCGCCGTGCTGATCATGGAGCACCAGGCGTCCTTCGCCGCGAGCCTGATCGCGTCCGGCCGAACCGTGCGCGTGGATGCGGCGGCCGAGCGGGCATACACCGCCGAGATCGCCGAGCGTGCCGCGGGCACGCCCTGGGTCGATGGCGGATGCCGCAACTGGTACACCGACCCGCGCTCCGGGCGCCTCACGCTGCTCTGGCCCGGCACCGTCGCCGACTTCCGCGATCGTCTCGCCCGGGTGCGCGACGACATCCTGGACCCCGCCCTCATCCCCTGACCCCTCAAGGAGCCACGACATGCCCATCCCGATGCGCTTCGGCTACAAGGCGTCGTCCGAGCAGTTCGGACCGCGCGAGCTTCTCGACTACGCCATCCTCGCGGAGGAGATGGGCTTCGACTCGGTATTCCTCTCCGACCATATGCAGCCGTGGATGCACGACGGCGGTCACGCCCCGGCGGCGCTGCCGTGGCTCGGCGCCGCCGCCGAGCGTACAAGCCGGGTGCTGCTCGGCACCTCGGTGCTCACCCCGACGTTCCGCTATCACCCGGGCGTCGTCGCCCAGGCGTTCGGCACCCTCGGGGCGATGCACCCCGGCCGCATGATCCTCGGCGTCGGCACCGGAGAGGCCCTCAACGAGGTCACCCTCGGCCTCGAGTGGCCCGAGTCGCCCGAGCGCTTCCAGCGGATGAAGGAGGCGATCACCCTCATCCGGAAGCTGTGGACCGAGGAGCGCGTCACGTTCGAGGGCACCTACTACTCCACAAGCAACGCCACGATCTACGACCGTCCCGAGACGCAGGTGCCGATCTACATCGGCGCATCGGGCCCGGCGGCCACGCGCCTCGCCGGCCGGATGGCGGACGGCTGGATCACCACGAGCGGCAAGGACCCGTCGCTCTACACGGACAATCTCCTCCCGGCCTTCGACGAGGGGATCCAGAAGGGGAACCGCTCGCGCGACGACGTCGACACGCTGATCGAGGTCAAGGTGTCCTTCCGTCCCGACCTCGCCAAGGCGACCGAGAACACGCGGTTCTGGGCGCCCCTCGCGCTCAAGCCCGAGGAGAAGACGGGCATCCACGACCCCATCGAGATGCAACGCCGCGCCGAGGAGCTGCCCATCGAGCGGGCCGCCTCGCGGTTCATCGTGTCGGACGACGTCGAGCAGCACATCGAGGCCATCGCCACCTACGTCGAGCTCGGCTTCCGCCACCTCGTCTTCCACGACCCGGGCCACGACCAGGAGGCGTTCCTGCGCCTCTACGGCGAGCAGGTGCTGCCGCGCCTGCGCGAGCGCTTCCGTTGAGCGCACCCGGCTGGACGGTCGTGATCCCGGTGAAGGGCTCGTCCGGCAAGTCCCGACTGGAGCATCCGGATCGCGCGGAGCTTGCGAGCGCCATCGCCCTCGACACGATCGACGCCGTATGCCGCGCCGAGCATGTGGCGGAGGTCGTGGTGGTGACGGCCGACGGCGAGCTGGCTCTCCGCGTGGTGAGCGACGCCGGTGCGGGTTCCCGGCCGCTCGTGCGGGTTGTGCCCGACCCGGGTGGCGGGCTCAATCCGGCCATCGCCGCGGGCCTCACCGCCGTCGAGCCGGCGCGGCACCGCGCGGCGCTTCTCGGCGACCTGCCCGCGCTTCACCCTGCCGATGTCGACGCGGCGCTCGAGCTCGCGGCCACGCACGACCGCGCGTATGTCCCGGATGCCGAGGGGACCGGGACGACGCTCCTCGCGGCGCTGCCGGGCGTGCCGCTCGAGCCCGCCTTCGGCGGCGGCTCGGCCGCGCGCCATGCCGGCGCCGGGTTCGCCGCCCTCGACATCCCCGCGACCTCGACCCTGCGCCGCGACGTCGACACCGCCGACCAGCTGCACTCCGCCGTCGGCCTCGGCCTCGGGCCGCGCACGGCTGCGCTGCTCGACTGACGTCACACCGGCGGTGCCGCCGGGCGCGCGGTGCCGTGGGTGTAGACCGCGAAGTCCTCGACGATCATGTCGGCGGGGCTCGGCGTGGTCTTATCGGGCATCCCCGCCCACGCGCCGCCGATCGCGACGTTGAACACCGCGAACATGTCGGTGGTGGGGATGTTCCGGCCCGCGTAGCGCCCGACCTCGACGACGTCGATGTAGAACACGACGACGTCTCGCTCCCACCACACCGCGTAATCGTGCACCGCCTCGGCCCAGGAGCCGTCGGTGCGCGTGACGATCGACGCGAGTCCGGTCTTCTTGGCGCCGTGCACCGACGAGACGGCCTCGTTCCACCACGGGCTCGCGGTCTCGACGATGTCGATCTCCGAGGTGTCGCGCCCGCCGGCCGTGTTCCACATCCAGAACGCGGGCCAGAACCCCTGGCCCTCCGGCAGCTTCACGGACGCCGTCACGTACGAGCCCGGCCGGACGATGACGTCCCGCAGCTCCACGGCGCCGGACAGCCACTCCTCGCCCGAGCGCTCGGCCGTCAGCCGCATGCCGCCGCCTTCGAGCGGCGACCTGCGATGGCGCGTAGCGCTGGATCTCGCCGTTCTTCCACGCCGGCTCGTCGAGCACCCGTATGGTGGCGATGTCCTCCGCCGGGAAGGTCGTCTCGTACGCGACGGTCCAGCCGGGCGTCGGCGTCGTGTCGGCATATGCGGCGGCCGGCATGGCCGTCGCCAGGAGGCCGGTCAGGATCAGCGCGAGCCCGCTGCGGGGATGCTTCATCGGGGTGCTCCTCGATCGTCCTCCTCCCCCGCGCTCAGTCTTGCAGGACGGCCGCGTCCCCGAAGTGCCGTAATCAACCGGCACCTCGGGGACACCGCAGCGCCCGTGCCCCCGTGATGCCGGAACGAACCGACACCTCGGGGACACGCCGCCCCTCCCCCGCCTAGAGCGAGACGCGCAGCGTGCGCACCTCGAACGGCGTGAGCGACAGCGCCACCTCGCGGTCGTCCACCAGCGACACCTCCTCGAGGGGGTCGTCCTCGATCAGCGACACGGTCGACACCGCCGACACCGCACGGCCGAACACGAGCGAGCCCGAGGCGCGACGCCCGTACGGCTCGTACACACGGACGATCACGTCGCCCGAGCGATCCGCCGCGAGCTTGACGGCCGAGACGAGGATTCCGCCCGACGCCTGCGCCACCGGCGCCACCGGCGATCCCGTCGCCTCGCGCGGCGGCAGGTTCATCGCGAGCCCCGCGGCCGTCGCGTCCTCGATCCCCGCCCCGATGACGAAGGCGTAGCGGTGCGTCTGCTCGCCCTGATCCGTCTCCGGATCGGGGAAGCGCGGCGCGCGCAGCAGCGACAGCCGCACGGTGGTGGTCACTCCCTGCTCGGGCGTCGAGTCGCGCGTGACGTCGTAGCCGTAGGTCGAGTCGGTGGTCAGCGCGACGCCGAAGCCCGGCTCCTCGACGTGCACGAAGCGGTGCATCGACGTCTCGAACTTCGCCGCCTCCCAGCTCGTGTTCGTGTGGGTCACCCGCTTTGTGTAGCCGAACTGCGTCTCGGCGGCCGTGTGCTCGGCCTGGATGTCGAGCGGGAACGCGACCTTGAGGAATTTCTCCGTCTCGTGCCAGTCGGTGCTCTGCGCGAACTCCACCGCGGGCGATCCGGCCCGCACCGTGATCCGCTGGGTCAGCCGCGACCGCGAGAACGCGCGCGTCACGACCACGGTCACCGCGCCCGGCTCCTGCTCGAGCGTCAGCGACTCCACCGCGCGCAGGTCGTCGACCCGGTTGCGGTAGAAGCGGTCGACGTCCCACGCATCCCACATGTTGGGGAAGTCCTGGTGAAGCTGCAGCAGGTTCGCCTCGGTGCCGGCCGGGATCGCCTCCCGCCCGGTGCGGTGGTCGATCGCCGAGGTGATGAGGCCCTCCGCCGTGATCGTGACCCGCACCCGCCCGTTGTCCAGGATGTACCCGCCGCCCGACTCCTCCACCGTCACCGCGTCGGCATCCCGTCGCGGGACCGATGCCCCGAGCGGAATGAGCCCGCGCTGGTCGTACGGCGAGGCGTTGAACACCACCGTCTCGGTGCCCTCCCCGGCGAGCGCCGCCAGCGAGCGCCGGATCAGCGCCTCGGCCTCGGCCGCCACTCGCTCGTACTGCTCAACGGCCTCGCGGTGCACCCAGGCGATCGAGCTTCCCGGCAGGATGTCGTGGAACTGCTGAAGCAGCACCTGCTGCCACAGCGCATCCAGCTCGTCGTACGGGTACGCGGCGCCGGTCCAGAACGCGGCGGAGGCTGCCCACAGCTCGGCCTCGATCAGCAGGTGCTCGGTGCGGCGGTTCCCCTGCTTCGTCTTGTGCTGACTGGTGAGCGTCGCGCGGTGAAGCTCGAGGTAGAGCTCGCCGACCCACACGGGAGGCTGCGGAAGCTGCTGCTTCGCCCGGTCGAAGAACGCATCCGGATGCTCCCAGCGCACCTTCGCGGACCCCTCGAGATCCGCCAGGCGCTTCGCCTTTCCGGTCATCTCGCGGGTCGTCCCGCCGCCGCCGTCGCCCCATCCGACCGGCGCGATGGATCCGTTCGCCCGCCGCGACTCGCGGAACTGGCGCGACGCCTTCGCGACCTCGGCGCCCGACAGCTGCGAGTTGTAGGTGTCCATCGAGGGGAAGTGGCTGAAGATGCGCGAGCCGTCGATTCCCTCCCACGCGAACGTGTGATGCGGGAACCGGTTGACCTGGTTCCACGAGATCTTCTGCGTGAAGAACCACTCGAAGCCCGCGCGCCGGATGAGCTGCGGAAGGGCCGGCGAGTAGCCGAACGAGTCGGGCAGCCACACGCCCTTCGACCGGATGCCGAACTCCTCCTCGAAGAAGCGCTGGCCGTAGAGGAACTGCCGCACCATCGCCTCGCCCGTCGGCATCACCGTGTCGGACTCGACCCACATGCCGCCGAGCGGCAGGAAGCGCCCCTCCGCGACGGCGGCCTTCACCTTCGCGTACACCTCGGGACGGTGCTCCTTGATCCACGCATACTGCTGGGCGCTCGACATCCCGTAGACGAAGTCGTCCGTCTCGCCGATCAGATCCGTCATCGACGACGTGGTGCGCGCGGCCTTGCGGATGGTCTCCCGCACCGGCCACAGCCATGCCGAGTCGATGTGCGCGTGGCCGACGGCCGAGATCTCGTGCGCCGACGCCTCGGCGGGCGACGCGAGCGCCGGCGCGAGAGCCGCGCGGGAGGCGGCCGCCGTGCCGGAGATGTCCTGCAGGTCGAGCAGGTCGAGCGCGTCGTCGAGGGCCTGCAGGATGCGCATCCGCCGCGGGCTCGACTCGGGCAGCTCCGCCTGCAGCTCGAGCAGCACGTCGACGTCGAGCCCCAGCTCGAACACCTCGGCGTCGAACACCGCCAGGTCGAAGTGGCGCGTTGTGTAGAGCCGCTTCGGCGAGGAGGTGAGGATGTCGCCCTCCTGCGTCGGCAGGAACGGGTGATGCTCGAGGATCACGGGGTTGGCGGCGGCCTCGACGAGGAACTCGACCGTCTCGCCGCCCGCGGCGGCATCCGCGATCCGCACCCACTGATTGCGCGGGTTCAGCGACTTCACGGGGGTGCCGTCGGGCAGGTAGACGAGCCCCTCGCACTGGAAGCCCGTCCTGTCGACATCGAAGCCCAGGTCGATGACCGCCTCCACGCGCTGTCCCGCCCACTCGGGGGGCACCGTGCCGCGCACGCGGAACCACGTGGTGCCCCAGGCGGCTCCCCACACCGACCCGACCTCGAACGGCGCGTAGTCGAGCGCGAGTCCCTCCCCCGGCGGGATCGGCTCGCCCGGCAGCTCGGCGAACGCGACCTCAAGCGGCACACGCCGCGCGTGGACGGCGGGCTGGATCCGCTCGCGCAGCACCCGGGTGGCGCGGCCGACGGTGAGCGGGATGTCGTCATGCATTGGGTGGTGGTTCCTTTCGGATCGGGCGTCAGCCCTTGACGGCCGATCGTCTAGTTAATCAATCGTCTTGATTAATTTGTGTCAAGTGCCCGCGGCAGATCGCGCGGGCCCTTGGCGCAGTATCCTTCGGGGATAGGACGAGACGAGGACCTCATGCGGCGACGAGGGGCCAACCTCCCCACTATCGGGGGCTTCAATCAGGCGGTCGTCTTCGACATCGTGCGACGGGCCTCGGGCGGCGTGAGCCGCACCGAGATCACCGCGCAGACCGACCTCTCCGCGCAGACAGTGTCGAACGTCGCGCGCCGCCTCCTCGACGGCGGGCTTGTGCGCGAGGGAGACAAGGTCTCATCCGGTCCCGGCAAGCCGCGCACCACCCTGCATCTTGTGCCGGATGCGCGGCTCGCGATCGGCATCCACCTCGATCCCGCGCGCATCACCTATTCGATCGTCGACCTGCTCGGGCGCGTGGTCGCGCGTCATTCCACCGCGACGCTCGGGGGCCAGGCGCCGGGCGACGTCGAGCAGAGCATGATCTCTACGACCCGGTCGCTGATCGAGCAGGGAGACGTCGACCCGCGCCGCATCATCGGCATCGGCGTCGCCGCGCCCGGTCCGGTCGACATCGAACGCGGCAGCGTCAACGACCCGCCACTGCTTCCCGGCTGGAACGACGTTCCCCTGCGCGACGCCCTCGCCGACGCCTTCGACGTGCCGACCGTCCTGGTGAAGGACGTCACGTCGGCGACGGTCGGCGAGCTGTGGGCCGGCGGACATGAGCAGGCGGGCGGAGATCTCGCCGTGTTCTACATGGGATCGGGCGTCGGGCTCGGCATCGCCCTCGAGCACACGGCGCTGCGCGGCGCGACGGCGAACCTCGGCGACATCGGCCACCTGCGCGTGTCGAGCGACGGGCCGGTGTGCAAGTGCGGCCGCCGGGGCTGCCTGGGCGACACCGTGTCGCCCGCGCGCATCGTGAACGCCGCCGCTGCGCTCGGTGCCGGTGACGCCGTCGCCCCGTCCGATCACGCCGCGGTCGCCACCGCATTCGCGGCGATGTGCGACCGCGCCGACGCGGACGAGGCAGTGCGCGGCCTGCTCGACGAGCTCGCCGAGCACATCGCCGAGGCCGTCACGCCGATCGTGAATCTGCTCGACGTGTCCACCGTCGTGATGAGCGGGCCGATCTGGGCCGAGGCGGCGCGGCACACCCTCGAGGGCGTGCGCTCCCGCGTGGCCGCCTCGACCGCGCTCGTGCTGCCGCATCCGGTCTCGATCGTCGACTCGGCCCTCGGGCCGGATGCCGCCGCGGTGGGCGCCGGATGTCAGGTGCTCGAGAGCGCGTTCTCGCTCGGCGATCCGTCGCCCTTCACCCGGCGCGCGCTGACGGCCTGACGACCGTCCGGGCGCTGTTCGGCGCCCGGTTAAGCCCGCGCCCGCGAGCCGGCGGTCAGCGCAGGACGAGCGCCGCGGCGCCCACGAGCGGGCCCTCGTCGCCGAGGGCGCTGCGCACGACGCGCGTGGCCTGCGCGTAGGGAAGCACCGCGGTGCGCCGCACGGCGGCGGCCACCAGGTCGACGTAGTCGTCGGAGACGCGCGAGAACCCGCCGCTGATGGCGATCACGTCGAGATCCAGCAGAGTGGAGGCGTTCGCGAGCCCCAGACCCACCAGGGCGGCCGACCGCTCGATGGCGGCACGGGCGATCCTGTCTCCGGCCGCGGCGTCGCGGGCGATGTCCTCGCCGGTCTCGCCGGACCATCCCTCGCCCTGCGCCCAGCGCACGCTCGACGGGCCCGATGCGAGCTCCTCGAGGGTCAGCTCGCCGATGACCATCTGGCCGAGGTGCCCCGCGTTGCCCGAGGCACCGCCGATGGGCGCGCCGTCCACGACGATGCCGCCGCCGACGCCCGTCGACACCACGATCGACAGCGACGCGCGCGATCCGGCGGCCGCGCCGATCCACGACTCCGCGAGCGCGAGGCATCCGCCGTCGTGACGCAGACGGGTGGCGAAGTCATCGTGCCCCAGCACGCCCGCGACGGCGCGGCGCGCCGCGTCGGCGAGGCCGAAGCCGTGCAGCTGCGGCATGTTCACCGGGTGGATCGCGCCGGTCGCGACGTCGACGGGCCCGGCGCTGCCGATGCCGACGCCGACGAACTCCGCGTCCTCGGGCAGGCGGGCGAGGGCGTGCGCCGCCGTCTCGGCGATGGCCGACTCGAGGTCTGCCGGCGTCGCGGCGCGTCCCGTGGGGCGACGGTTGCGGCTCGCGGCGAGGACGGATCCGTCCTCCGCGACGAGCGCCGCGTCGAGCTTCGTGCCCCCGAGGTCGAGGGCGAGCGCATAACGGGCCATGGTCTCGCTCACTGCGGGTCGAGGCCGAGGTCGGCGAGGCCGATCGCAGCGCGCCATTCGAGACCCTCGGCCTCGATCGCGGCTTGCGCTCCCGTCGACCGGTCGACGATCACGGCGACGGCGACGACCTCCGCGCCCTCGCGGCGCAGCGCCTCGACCGCCTTCAGAGCAGACTGGCCGGTCGTGGAGGTGTCCTCGACCACGACGACCCTCTTGCCCTTGACGTCGGCTCCCTCGACCTGGCGGCCGCGGCCATGATCCTTCGGCTCCTTGCGGACGACGAAGGCGTCAAGCGGACGCTCGGTGCGCGCCGACTCGTGCATGATCGCGTTCGCGATGGGGTCGGCGCCGAGCGTCAGGCCGCCGACCGCGACGACATCCGGGATGTCCGCGATCAGGTCGAGCATGATCCGTCCGATCGCGGGCGCCGCACGGTGGTCGAGCGTGAGCTTGCGCATGTCGACGTAGTACGTCGCCTTCTTGCCGCTCGAGAGCGTGAAGTCACCGTGGAACACCGCCTCGTCCTGGATGAGGCCGATGAGGGCCTGGCGGTCGGCTTCGACGGCGGGAGACTCGGATGCGGCCATGCGCCCAAGTCTAGGAGGGCGCGCCCGGGCGGCCTCCACCCGGGCGCTGATGACCGGAGGTTGGATCGACCCGTCACGTAGGGCCGCGGCCGGAGGACGATGTGCCGATCGCAGGACGTTCGGGGCTCGGATCTCCTCCGTCGGGCACATGCTCCTCCGCTCGCGCGGGCGTTCCGTCGGTTACGCCTCCGAGAGCAGCTCGGCGAGCGCGTGCTCTCCCATCTGCAGCATCCAACCGTCGGCCGCCGTGGACTCGAAGGTGACGGTCGCCATGTTGAGCGCCCACCCGTATGCGCGGATCCAGACCGAGTCGTCAAGCGGGTGGAGATCCGCGAGGTGAGCGCGGTAGTCGTGGCGTCCCTTCGTGTCGAAGACGAGCCATGCCACAGCCAGATCGGTCGCTGGGTCGCCGGCCGTGAGATCGCCGAAGTCGATCACGGCCAGGCCGCCGGCGGGGGTCGCAAGCAGATTGCCTGGATGCGGATCGCCATGCAGCCACATCGGCGGCCCCCTCCATCCGGGACTCGCGGCGCAGCGGTCGAACAGCGCCTGCAGCCGGTTGGGTTCCGGTACAAGTCCGCGCTCGAGGCGGGTGCGGAACGCCTCGGCGCGCCTCAGCAGTGGCACGCCCCGTACGGGGTTCGCCGGGGCGGCCGCAGGTGCCGGCACATGCAGCGCACGGTGGAACTCCGCCAGCGGTGCTGCCAGGTGACGCCGCTCCCTCGGAGGGATGTCGGCGAGGCGCGCTCCGTCGATCCACGGCAGCACCGACCACGCCCACGGATATCCGGCCGCGGAGCTCGGTCTGCCCGCTCTCACAGGCACGGGCACCTCCACGGGCAGCGTCCGTGCCAGTTCCGGCAACCAGCGCTGCTCGTGGATGACGAGCTGGGCCGCCGCCTCGCGCCGCGGCAGGCGCAACACCAGCTCCTCACCGAGTCGCAGAACGCTGTTGTCCCATCCGTTCGCGAGGGTGGCGAGCGGCAACTCCGCCAGGTCCGGATGCTGCTCGGCGAGCAGCTCTCGCGCGAGCTCGACCGTCACGTCGAGATCGGGCGCCACCATGCTGACGACCCTACCGACGTCGCCCGCCGCGCCAGGCCGCGGGCGGAGGAGGTTGCGCCGATCGCAGGACGTTCGAGGCTCGGACCTCCTCCCGCGGGCAGATTCTCCTCCGCTCGCGCGGGCGGCGAAGGCCTCGACGCAGCGACAGTGATCGGAAACCAGGGAGCGAGGGACACCTCCGAGGTGCGGCGAGGCAGAGCACCGTGACCGACGCCGCCGCGGCGCTCAAGCGCGCTCGTGCGCATGTCCCCGACATCCGGATCGAGGCCTGGGACGGCACCCACTCGCTGCCGTTCGAGCAGCCGGAACGCATCAGCGCCCAGCTCATCGCGTTCATAGACGCGCACGATCCGGCGCCAGGCGGCTGACGCCGGATCAGACAGGCGTCACGGAACCGCGCCGATCACAATGTCGGTGGTTGGTTCTAGTCTCGGTACATGGCGGCGACCCCGTGGTTCGAAGATCCGTCTCGCGATCCTCGCGAGGCGGTCGCCGCCGCGGCGGGCGCCCTGGAGGGCGTGTTCTCGCAGGTCGGCTCGCTGGCGGATGCGGACGTCGTCGCGTTCACACGGCAGGTCGAGGCCCTCGGGCGGCTCGTGGACGGGCTGCGGGTGCGGGCCGCCGGCGAGGTGGATGCCAGGTCGGATCTGAGGGCCGAGGAGCGCCTGTCCGCCCTGCACGGGTGCCGCAACGGGATCGAGCTGCTGGAGAGACTGACTCTTGTGTCGTCCGCGACGGTACGTGCGCGGATCGTGCTGGACAAGCGCACGCGGCCCCGGTTCGCGCTCACCGGCGAGGAGCTGCCGGCCGAGCACCCCGCGATCGGGGCAGCGCTGGAGGACGGGACGCTCGGACTCGAGACGGCCGGGCTGATCGGAAAGATGCTCGCGAGGGTCGCCCACCGCGCCGACCCCGTCCGGCTGGCCGATGCCGAAGCGTGGCTCGTCGGGCAGGCCACCGATCCCACGCAGCCGCGGACGTTCGACGAGGTCGTCGTGCAGGTCCTCGCCCAAGGTGTCGGGCTGGATCAGGACGGTCTCGAGCCGTCCGCCGAGGAAGCCGCGAAGCGCCGCGGGTTCACCATCGGCGCCCTCCGCAACGGCCTCCACCCGGTGCGCGGCGACGTCACCCCGGAAGCGGCCGGCACACTGCAGATGCTGTTCGATGCGCACAGCAACCCCGCCGTCCGGTTCGGCACCCACCCCGCCGACACCGAGGCAGGCGAACCCTGGGGCCCGGACGAGACCGTCCCCGACGACCGCACCCCGACACAGAAGCGGCACGACATCCTCCACTCCGCCATCCAGACCGCCGCCCGCGCCGAGGACACCCCCTCCCTCGGCGGCGCGGCCCCCACACTGCTCGTCCACGTCGCGGCGGAGGACCTCCTCTCCCCGACCGGCGTCGCGTCCATCGACGGCATCCAGACCCCCATGCCGGCGAGCCTCGCCCACCGGATCGCCTGCACCGGAGCAGTGCAGAAGATCGTCTTCGACAACGCCGGCCGCATCGTCCGCCTCGGCACCAAGGAACGCCTGTTCAACACCCACCAGCGCAAGGCCATCGCCGCCCGCGACGGCGGCTGCGTCATCCCCGGCTGCAGCATCCGGGCGTCCTGGTGCGAGATCCACCACGTCACCGATCACGCCAAGGGCGGCCCCACCCACACGGACAACGGGGTGATGCTCTGCTGGTGGCACCACCACAACCTCGAACGCTCCGGCTGGGGCATCCGAATCAACCGCGGCATCGTCGAGACCAAAGCACCACCCTGGATCGACCCCCGCGGCCACTACCGCCCCGCACCCAACGCCATCACGAGGCGCCGATCGCGACCACCCGTTCGCGCCGGCTGAGCCGCCGCGTGCGAGCGACGTCGGTGCCCCGATCTAGGCTGGATCCATGCGGCTTGCCACCTGGAACGTGAACTCGATCCGCGCCCGCGTCGGACGCATCGTCGCCTTCGCCGAGCGCGAGAGCATCGACGTGCTGGCGATGCAGGAGATCAAGTGCAAGCCCGAGCAGTTCCCCTATGCCGAGTTCGAGGCGGCGGGCTACCACGTCGAGGCGCACGGCCTGAATCAGTGGAACGGCGTCGCGATCGCGAGCCGCGAGCCCATCGAGGACGTGGAGTATTCCTTCCCGGGAATGCCCGGTTTCCTGAAGGATCACGACGGGCCGGATGCCCCGCTCGAGGCGCGTGCGATCGGCGCCACGGTGGGCGGCGTGCGGGTGTGGAGCCTGTACGTGCCCAACGGCCGCTCCCTGCACGACCCGCACTACACCTACAAGCTCCACTGGCTGAAGGCGCTCGAGGAGTACACGCGACAGACACTCGCGGCACGACCGGATCTGCCGCTTGCCCTGGTCGGCGACTACAACATCGCGCCGACCGACGCCGACAACGGCGACCCCCAGGTGGTCGAGGGAGTGACCACCCACGTCTCCCCCGCCGAGCGCGAGGCCTTCGCGGCTCTCGAGTCGGCCGGAGTCAGCGACGTCGTGCGCCCGCTGGTTCCCGAGGGCTACACCTACTGGGACTACAAGGCCCTGAAGTTCCCGCGCAACCAGGGGCTCCGCATCGACTTCATCCTCGGATCGCGCGCGCTTGCCGACGCGGTGGCCGGCGCCGCCATCCACCGCGACGAGCGCAAGGGCGACGCCCCCAGCGACCACGTGCCGGTGGTCGTCGACCTCGACTTCCCCGGCGAGGCCGAGGACGACGACGTCCCGATGATCTTCGGCTGATCGGCGTCCAGCGTCAGCCGTCCGCCGTCAGCCGTCAGGCGTCAGGCGTCAGGCGGTGAGCACAACCTCGAACGCCGGCGAGCCTGCCGAGGCCGCCGCGACGAGGCGCCGGAACAGCGCCAGCTCGAACGCCCACTCCTCCGGGGCCGACAGCTTCTCGGGGTGCCACTGGACGCCGACGTAGTCCCATCCGTCCGTCGCCTCCACCGCCTCGACCACGCCGTCGTCCGCCTGCGCGACGGCGACAAGGCCTTCGGCGACCCGACCGACTGCCTGGTGGTGAAGCGAGTTCACGGCCCGACGCGTGACGCCGTACACCCCGGCGAGGCGGCTGTCGGGGGCGAGCGTCACGTCGTGGCGCACGCGGAACTGGCGCTCCGCGTCGAGCAGCGGGGCGTGAACCGACGTCGTCCCGAGGTCGACGACGAGCGTGCCACCCAGGGCCACGTTCACGACCTGGTGCCCGCGGCAGATGCCGAGCGTCGGGATGTTCAGATCCCGCGCGGCGCGGGCGAGCTCGAGCTCGAACCCGTCGCGCTGCGCGCTGTACTCGACGCCCGGCTCCGGACGGCCACCGTAACGGGTCGGATCGACGTCTCCCCCACCGGAGAGCACGAGGCCGTCCAGCCGCGCGGCCAGCTGCGCGGGATCGCCGATCGGCGGCAGCACGATCGGGATGCCGCCCGCGGCCTCGACGGCCTCGATGTAGTCGGTGCCGAGTGCCGCGTAGGGAAGGTCGGTCCCGTGCTCGGTGTCGAGCCTGCGCAGCGGAGCCGAGATGCCGATGAGGGGGCGGGTCATCCATCCAGTCTCACCGGGGCGGTTCGGTACCGGCTCCCCCGGCGTAACACGGCGTGATCCTCAGGCAGCGATCCCCGGCGAGATGTGGAACGTGGCGGCGAACCGATCGAGCAGCGCGGCATCTCCGTCGACCACATGAAGATGCCCCTCGGAGACGGCCTGCTGCGGCGACAGCTCCCCCGAGATGACGCGGCGGATGCCGGGTCCTGCCGCGATGCGCACATCGGGCTCGCCGGATGGCAGCGCTCCTCGGACCGGCGGTGCCGGAGGCGCGATCTGCCACACCTCCAGCTCGCCCACCTGGAGCTGACCGGCCGACACGCGCACACCGAGCGTCACGGGTCCGATCCCCAGCTCATATGTGGTTTCGGGCATGTCGGCCGCGCGTTCCGGTCGGAACGCCGTCCGCAGCGCCATGGTGAGGGAATCCGGCGTCACGACGTCGCTCTCTCCCGGGTCGCCCATCCGCTGAAACCCCCAGCGTCCGAGCGCCAGCACGATCGGCTCGAGCTCACGGCCGTACTCCGTGAGCTCATAGACGAGGCCGCATCGCGGGATCGGCACCCGGCGCACGACGCCGCCCTCCTGCAACTCCTTGAGGCGGGTGCTGAGGATGTTCGTCGGGATCCTCGGCAGCCCCTGCTTCAGGTCGGTGTAGCGGCGCGGCCCGACGAGCAGGTCGCGGACGATGAGCAGGGCCCACCGCTCCCCGACAAGCTCGACGGCCGTCGTGACGCCGCAGTACTGCCCGTAGCTGCGCGTTGCCAAGCGATCAGGCCCCAGCCTGTTCCGCCGACTCCGCCATGTAGGCCTCGGGGCCCTTCTCGGCGGCGACCGGGTCCATCCAGAGGAACTCGATGATGTTGCCGTCGGGGTCGGCCATGCTGACGGAGTACATGAACCCGTAGTCCTGCGGGTCCTTGTGCTCGCTGCCGCCCGCGTCGAGGACGGCCTGGCGGATGGTGTCGACGTCCTCTCGCGAGTCGCGGCTGAGCGCCGTGATGACCTGTGCCGAGCCGGCAGGATCGACGACGGTCTTGTCGGTGAAGGTGCCGAAGTACTCCTTGGTCAGCACCATGAAGAAGACGTTGTCGTCCCACTTCACGCAGGCGGCGTTCTCGTCCGTGAACTCGGGCACGATCTCGGCGCCCAGGGCGGTGTAGAACTCCTTCGCCCTCGGCAGATCGGCCGTCGGCAGGTTGACGAAGATGTTGGTGGCCATGGGTGCTCTCTCCTGCTTCCTTGCGAGTGGATGACGCCGGCCGCGTCCGGGGTGGAGGTGCCGACGACGACATGCTTGCAAAAAGCAAGTAAGGCGTCAAGAGCCCGACAGCGAGGTTTCCACCGCGCGGGGGAGGACGACGCTCCGCCGGATCCGTAGCGTGGAGGGATGGCGCTCCTCACGCGTGACTCCCCTGCGCCCGCGCTCCGGGCCGCCTCCGATGCGACGGCGCGCGAGCGCCCGACCGCGCGAGACCTGCGGACGGACGTCCTGCTCGCGGGCGGTCTTTTCGTCAGCGCGGTGCTGAGCGTCGCACTGAACGCGGTCTCGCAGATGTTCGCGTTCCGTGACGACGCCGGCGCCTGGCCGCTCCTGTTCGCCGCGCTCACGACGCTGCCTCTCGCGATGCGCCGGCGCTATCCGATCGCGGTCGCGGTCCTGATCGCGGCCGCGTACTTCGCGGGTGTGTCCTTCGAGATGGCCGAGCTGTACGTCAGCCAGGTGACCATGTTCATCGCCTTCTACACGGTGGGCGCGTGGATGGACGACCGGCGGCGCGCCGCCATCGGCCGCCTGCTGATCATGGCCGGGATGTTCGTCTGGATGCTCGTGACGACATATCTCGGCGCTGTGCAGCCGGAGGAGCATACGCCCGAGTTCGCGGGCGCGTTCTCGCCCTACGTCGCCTACATGCTCATCCTGTGGCTCGTGAACGTCGCATACTTCGGCGGTGCGTACTACATGGGCGATCGCGCGCACGCCGCGGCCCGCGACCGCGAGGCCCTGCGCCGCCGTACCCGCGAGCTGGAGGAGGAGCGCGAGATGTCCGCCGCGCAGGCGGTGACGCTCGACCGGATCCGCATCGCCCGTGAGCTTCACGACGTGGTCGCCCACCACGTCTCCGCCATGGGCGTGCAGGCCGGAGCCGCGCGCACGGTGCTCGACAGGGATCCGGATGCCGCGCGGAGCATATTGAGTTCGGTCGAGCAGTCCGCGCGCTCGGCGATCGACGAGCTGCACCTGCTGCTCGACACGCTCCGCGCCCCGGGAGGCGCCGACGAGGCGGCCTCCACGTTGCGCCTCGAGGGCCTCGCCGAGCTCGCGCACGAGATGACCGCCGCGGGGACGCCCACGTCGTTCACCGTCGTGGGCGGGCCTCTGGAGGTCCCCGAGACCATCCACGTGAACCTCTACCGCATCGCGCAGGAGGCGCTCACGAACGCCCGGCGCCACGCGGGGCCCGACGTGACGGCCGACATGCGGCTGCGGTATGACCGCGACGCCGTGGAGCTCGAGGTCACGAACACGGGCCGCGTGCGTCCCGGCGCGCGCGCGGGTCTCGGCCAGCTCGGCATGCGGGAGCGGGCGATCGCCTCCGGCGGCTCGCTCGAGTTCGGGCCCCGCGATCGCGGTGGCTACCTGGTGAGGGTGCGAGTGCCGGTGCCGCGCGGAGACGCGTCGTGACCCCGCGGGTCCTGATCGTGGACGACCATGCAACGATGCGCATGGGCTTCCGGACGATCCTCGAGGCGTCGGGAATCGAGGTCGCGGGCGAGGCCGCGACCGGCCGGCAGGCGGTCGCCGCCGCGCAGGAGATCGCCCCGGATGTTGTGCTGATGGACGTGCAGATGCCCGACATGGACGGCATCGAGGCGACCCGCCGGATCCTGTCCCAGGATCGGCGGCCGCGCATCCTGATCGTGACGACCTTCGACCGCGACGACTACCTGTTCGCCGCGCTCGATGCCGGCGCGAGCGGCTTCCTGCTGAAGAACGCCGGCCCCGAGGAGCTCGTCGCGGCGGTCCGGGTGGTCGCCTCCGGCGACGCGCTGCTCGCGCCTGAGGTCACGCGCCGGGTCATCGAGCGCCACGCGCGCCCCACCACCGCGGCGAGCGCGCCGGATCCCGGCCTGACCGACCGCGAGCGGGAGGTGCTGCGGCTGCTCGCCGAGGCGCTCAGCAACGCGGAGATCGCCGAGCGCCTCTTCATCGGCGAGGCGACCGTCAAGACGCACGTGTCGAACGTCCTGCAGAAGCTGGGCGCGCGAGACCGCGTCGCCGCGGTCGTCTACGCCCACCGCCACGGGCTCGCCTGAGCGCCACCGAGCCCCCGCCGCCGCGCGCCAGCGCCCACGTCGGTGCGGATCGGCCCACTCCCGCGCGAATGAGGGCCGCTCGGCACCGATCCCGCTCCCGCCCGGCGGGACCCGCCGCGAGGGAGCCGCCCCCGCCGCACGGGGGAGAGGCAAGATCCGCCCCCCGGGGGATCCCGCGGCCGCGCCGCCTGCCTAGCGTGAAGGGCATGGACGAAAGGGGCAGCGGATGCTGACGCTCAGCGGGATCGAGAAGAGCTACGGCGAGCGGCGGGTGCTGGACGACGTGTCGTTCGACATCGCGCCGGGTCGCCTCACCGGGTTCGTCGGCGGCAACGGCGCCGGCAAGACCACCACCATGCGGATCATCCTGGGCCTGCTGGCCCACGAGCGCGGCGAGGTGACGCTCAACGGCACCCCGCTCACGGCCGCCGACCGCCGCGGCTTCGGCTACATGCCGGAGGAGCGCGGGCTGTATCCGAAGATGCGGGTGCTCGAGCACATCGTCTACCTCGCGCGCCTCCACGGCTTCACGAAGGACGACGCCACCACCCGCGCGCGGGCGATCCTGGACAGGCTCGGCCTGGGGGAGCGGATGAACGACAACGTCGAGGCCCTCTCGCTCGGCAACCAGCAGCGCGCCCAGATCGCGGCCGCGCTCGTGCACGACCCCGAGGTGCTGATCCTCGACGAGCCGTTCTCGGGCCTGGATCCCCTCGCGGTGGATGTCGTCGCGAGCGTCCTGCAGGAACGGGCGGCCGCCGGGGTGTCGGTCCTCTTCTCGTCGCACCAGCTGGATGTCGTCGAGCGGCTCTGCGACGACCTCGTCATCATCGCGAGCGGCACCATCCGGGCGAACGGATCGCGCGACGAGCTGCGCAACCGACACGCGTCGCGCCGCTTCGAGCTCGTCTCCTCCGCCGACGCGGGCTGGCTGCGTGAGCAGCCCGGCATCGAGGTCATCGACTTCGACAGCGGATGGGCGGTGTTCGACGCGAACGACGACGCGTCCGCGCAGCGCGTGCTCCGCGCCGCCCTCGGGCGCGGCGACGTCGCCTCGTTCTCGCCTCAGCGACCCTCTCTCGCGCAGATCTTCAAGGAGGTCATCCAGTGAGCACTCCCACCACCACCACACGCACCACCGCCGTCCGCCCCGAGGCGTCGCTCACGCCCGCCCAGGGCGTGTGGCTCGTCGCCGAGCGCGAGATCGGCGGCAAGCTCCGCAGCCGCTCGTTCCTGATCTCCACGGCGATCCTGCTCGTCCTGGCTCTCGGCGGCATCCTGTGGTCGGGGTTCCAGGCGGGCTCCGCCGGCACGATCGAGGTCGCCGCCACGGCGGATGTCGCCGGTCAGCTCCCGGAGGTCGAGGCCATCGAGGTCACCGAGGTCGCGGATCGCGCCGAGGCCGAGGCGCTCGTCGCCGACGGCGAGGTCGAGGCGGCGCTGCTCCCCGACGCGCAGTCGCCGACGGGCGTGCTGCTGCTCGCCGACAAGGAGGCACCCGACTCGCTGGTGTCGCTGCTGTCGGTCGCGCCGACGGTCGAGCTGCTCGATCCGGATGCCGACGGCGAGGGCCCGATGCGGTACCTGCTCGGCGTCATCTTCGGCGTGGTGTTCATGATGTCGGCGATCACCTTCGGCTCGCCGATCAGCATGAGCGTGATCGAGGAGAAGCAGACCCGCGTGATCGAGATCCTGATCTCGGCGATCCCGGCCCGCGTCCTGCTCGCGGGCAAGGTGCTCGGCAACACGATCCTCGCGTTCGGGCAGATCCTGCTGCTCGTCGCGGTCGCCGTGGTCGGCCTTGTGCTCACGGGTCAGACCGGGCTGCTGCAGGGCCTCGGCGCGCCGCTCGTGTGGTTCGCGGTGTTCTTCGTCTTCGGCTTCCTGCTGCTCGCGGCGATGTTCGCGGCGGCCGGATCGCTCGTGTCCCGCCAGGAGGATTCGGGACCGACGCTGACCCCCGTGATGTACCTGACGATGATCCCGTACTTCCTCGTGCTGTTCCTCGGGGACAACCCCGTCGCGATGACGGTGATGTCGTACGTGCCGTTCTCGGCGCCGGTGGCGATGCCGATCCGGCTCTTCTTCGGCGAGGCGACGTGGTGGGAGCCGCTGCTGTCGCTCGTCATCCTGCTCGCCTCCTGCTTCGTGGTGATCGGCCTCGGCGCCAAGATCTACGAGAACTCGCTGCTGCGGATGGGCGCACGCGTGAAGCTCAAGGACGCCCTGCGCGGCTGACCCGCACACAAGAAGGCGCGTGCTCTCCCCGGAGGTCACGCGCCTTCGTCGCATTCGGGACCAACTCGATTCACCGGAATAGAATCTGCCGCGCGGGCCTTGCATCCCGTGGGCAACGGCGCCCTGACCATCCCGAACCCGAGGAGAAATCACATGGACGCTGCCACGTTCGACCGCACCGCGACCACCGACCACCCGGTCCTCGACGTCCTCGCCGGACGCTGGAGCCCCCGCGCCTTCGACGCCACCACGCCGATCGACGAGCAGAAGCTCTCGAGCGCGCTGGAGGCCGCCCGCTGGTCGCCCTCGGCCAACAACATCCAGCCGTGGAAGTTCATCGTCGCCCGCCGCGGCACCCCCGAGCACGCCGCGATCAGCGCGTCGCTGATGGGCTTCAACCAGGCCTGGGCGCCCGCCGCGGCCGTCCTGATCGTCGCCATCGCCACCACGCATGACGCGGCGGGCAACGAGATCCCCACCGCGCTGTACGACCTCGGCCAGGCCGTGGCGCACCTGTCGGTGCAGGCCCACCACGACGGCCTCGTCGTGCACCAGATGACGGGCTTCGACCCCGCCGCCGTCGCCGCGCACTTCGGCCTGCCGCAGAACGAGCGGCCGTTCACCGTGACCGCCCTCGGTGGGTTCGGCGATCTCGACGCCCTGCCCGAGGCCCTGCGCGAGCGCGAGACCGCCCCGCGCACGCGCCGCCCGATCGCGGAGTCGCTCATCGTCAACGCCTGATCGCGCGTGTCACGAGGGGCCGGCGGGAGTCATCCCGCCGGCCCCTCGTCGTTCGCTGCGCCGCGCCCGATCCAGCGCCCGGTCACATGTCCTGCAGGAACCCCAGCACGAGCAGCACCGCCACGGTTCCGACCGCGATCATCCCGATCCCGAATCCCCGTGCCGCCTTCTGCGCCGCCGTGCCCGCCGCGCGGCGGGCGGCGGTGCGCGCCGCGGTCGCCGCCGCCTGACGCGTCGACTGCCAGTCGCCGTCGCGCAGATCGCCGCGCACGGCCTCGACGAGCGCGGATCCCTCGGCCGTGGTCGAGATGCGCGCCGCGAGCCCCTCGCCCGAGCGTTTGAGCCGGTCGCGGTGGGCCGCCAGCCGCGCGCGCTGCTCGTCGGTCAGGACCCCCCTCGCCGTCTCGCCCAGCCCCGCCGCGAACTCGGCGGGTGTGTCGGCGGCAGCGATCTCGCTCGCCGATCCGCCGATCTGCGCAAGCGCGCCCCGGATGTCGCCCTTCTTCAGCGCCCCGAGAGCGGCATCCATGTCGACGCCGGATGCCGCATCCGCGATCTCCCGCGCCCACGGCGCGCCGGATCCGGGAGGCTGAACCGCACCCGCCGGCTCGACGGGCGCCGGCAGCCGGAGGGCCGGGAGCTCGATCCGCGGCAGCTCCTGCGGGGCGGGGACGGGCGCCGCGTTCGCGCCGAGCCCGCCGCCGAACAGCTCGGGCAGCCCCGGCACGACGGCTCGGGCGGATCGAACAGCGGCCCCCGCGCGGGCACGCTCTGCTGCGGCTCTTCCCCCATGGCGACATCCTGCCGTACGCGCGGCCCGGCCGCCGCGACAGAATGGTCACGGCCGCCACCCGCGATCCGAGGAGGACCGATGCCCCGCGCCGAGCAGATCACCGCACCGATCACGTACCACGGCGAGGGCGCGGTCTGGCACGACGGATGGGGCGGCCTGCGCCTCGTCGACATTCTCGCGGGCGACATCCTGTCGCTCGACGAGAGCACCGGCGACGTCTCCCGGCTTCACGTCGACTCGCCCGTCGCGGCGATGCTGCGCCCGCGGACCGCGGGCGGCTTCATCGTCGCCACCGAGCGCGCGTTCGCCGCGTACGACGCCAACGACCGCCGCGAGTGGGTCACGCCCGATCTCTGGGAGGGCCCGATCCGCTTCAACGAGGGCACCGTCGACCCCCAGGGCCGGCTGCTCGCGGGGCAGATGGCCTACGACCCGAAGCCCGGCTCCGCCGCGATGTGGCGGCTGAACACGGATCGCTCCACCGAGCGACTGTTCGGCGGACTTACGATCTCGAACGGCCTCGGGTTCACCGCCGACGGCAGCCGCGCGTACTTCAACGACACCCCGACCGGCCGCATCGACGTGTTCGACGTCGAGGACGGCGAGCTGGGGGAGCGCCGCCCCTTCGTCACGCTCCCGGGGGGAGTCGGCAGCCCGGATGGTCTGTGCCTGGACGTCGAGGACGGCGTGTGGGTCGCGCTCCACGGCGGCTCGGCGGTGCGCCGCTACGACGCCGCCGGGACGCTGACCGAGGTCGTCGACGTCGGCGCCGCGCAGGTCACGTCCTGCACCCTGGGCGGCCCGGCCGGCACGACGCTGTACATCACGACGTCGCGCGAGGGCCTCGAGCCGCACGAGGACCCGGACGCCGGGGCACTGTTCCGCGCGGAGGCCGGCATCGCCGGCGCCCCGCTCCGCACGGTCGACGCCTGACCCGCGGCGCGGCCGCTCAGTCCTCGACGATCTCGGCGTCGATCACGTCGTCGTCCTCGTCCCGCGCGGGCGCCTGCCCCTCGCTCACCAGGGTGAGCTGAGAGCCGTCGCTCGCCACGTCGACGCGCACGGTGTCGCCGTCGCGGACGCCGCCCGACAGGATCGCGCGCGCGAGCCGATCCTGGATCTCGGTCTGGATGAGGCGGCGCAGGGGGCGCGCGCCGTACACCGGGTCGTAGCCGCGCTCGGCAAGCCACGCGCGGGCATCCGGCGTGACGGCGAGCGTGAGGCGGCGCGTCGAGAGCCGGCGCTGCAGAAGGTCGACCTGCAGCTCGACGATCTGCGCGAGATCATCCTGCGTGAGGGCCTGGAACATCACGATGTCGTCGAGGCGGTTCACGAACTCGGGCTTGAACGCCTGCCGCACGAGGTGCATGACCTGCTCGCGCTTGACCTCGGCCGAGAGCGTCGGGTCGATCAGGATCGGCGAGCCGAGGTTCGACGTCAGGATCAGGATGACGTTCTTGAAGTCGACGGTGCGACCCTGCCCGTCGGTGAGGCGTCCATCGTCCATCACCTGCAGCAGCACGTCGAACACCTCGGGATGGGCCTTCTCGACCTCGTCGAGCAGCACGACGCTGTAGGGACGCCGCCGCACGGTCTCGGTCAGCTGCCCGCCCTGCTCGTAGCCGACGTAGCCGGGAGGGGCGCCGACGAGGCGCGAGACCGAGTGCTTCTCGCCGTACTCCGACATGTCGATACGCACCATCGCGTGCTCGTCGTCGAACAGGAACTCGGCGAGCGCCTTGGCGAGCTCGGTCTTTCCCACGCCCGTGGGGCCGAGGAACAGGAACGAGCCCGTGGGACGGTTCGGATCGCTGATGCCCGCGCGCGAGCGGCGCACGGCGTCGGACACCGCGCCGACCGCCTCCTTCTGCCCGATGAGGCGCCGGCCGAGCTCGGCCTCGAGGTGAAGCAGCTTCTCGGTCTCGCCCTGCAGCAGCCGCCCGACGGGGATGCCCGTCCACGACGCGATCACCTGGGCGATGTCGTCGTCGGTGACCTGCTCGTTCACCATCCGCGGCTCGTCGGCGCCGGCCTCCGCCTGGCGCTCGGCCTCGGCGAGCTGCTCCTCGAGCTGCTTGATCGTCTCGTACTGAAGCTTCGACGCCTTCGCGTAGTCGGCCTCACGCAGGGCGCGGTCGCGCTCGGTCACCGCTTCGTCGAGGCGCTTCTTGAGGTCGCCTACGCGGTTCAGGTCGCCGCGCTCGCGCGCCCAGCGCGCCTCGAGCTCGGCCAGCTCGCGCGAGGACTCCTCCATCTGTTCGCGCAGCTTGGCGAGTCGCTCCTTCGATGCAGGATCCTTCTCCTTCTTGAGCGCGAGCTCCTCCAGCCGCATCCTGTCGACCTGGCGCTTGAGCTGGTCGATCTCGACGGGGGAGGAGTCGATCTCCATCTTCAGGCGGCTCATCGCCTCGTCGATCAGGTCGATCGCCTTGTCGGGCAGCTGCCGGCTCGGGATGTAGCGGTTGCTGAACGCCGCGGCCGCGACGAGCGCGCCGTCGGTGATCGTCACCCCGTGGTGCGCCTCGTACCGGCCCTTGAGCCCGCGCAGGATGGCGACCGTGTCCTCGACGGACGGCTCGCCCACGTACACCTGCTGGAAGCGGCGCTCGAGAGCGGCGTCCTTCTCGATGAACTCGCGGTACTCGTTCAGCGTCGTCGCGCCGATCAGGCGCAGCTCGCCGCGCGCGAGCATGGGCTTCAGCATGTTCGACGCCGCGACGGATCCCTCTCCGCCGCCGGCACCCATCAGCACGTGAAGCTCGTCGATGAAGGTGATCACCTGGCCCTCCGACTCGGTGATCTCCTTCAGGACGTTCTTCAGCCGCTCCTCGAACTGGCCGCGGTACATCGCGCCGGCGACGAGTGCCGACATGTCCAGGCTGATCAGGCGCTTGTCCTTCAGGCTCTCGGCCACGTCGCCCGCGACGATGCGCTGCGCGAGGCCCTCGACCACGGCGGTCTTGCCGACGCCGGGCTCGCCGATCAGCACGGGGTTGTTCTTCGTGCGGCGGGTGAGCACCTGGCTCACGCGCCGGATCTCGCCGTCGCGTCCGATCACGGGGTCGAGCTTCCCCTGCCGGGCGCGCTCGGTCAGGTCGATGCCGAACTGCTCGAGTGCGCTCTGCTGATCCTGCTGCTGCTCTGCCACTGCCGCCTCCGAAGCCCTGCAAACTTGAGTCGCTTTCGCTCAAGTTTATCGGATCGAGGCGGGTCGCGGAAGACGTCGCCGGCTGCGGCGTGCCCTCCGAACGGTGGACAGACACGCGGCGGCGCGGCCGCCATCCTGGAGGGATGACCACGCTCCCGTCGCCGCGGCTTCCCGCGCGACCGTCGCGGCCGCACGTCGGCAGCATGGTCATCACGCCCGCGCAGGTCGCCGCCGGCATCGCGGTGTTCGGCCTGCTGTACGCCCTGTACCCCCTCCTGTTCGTCCACGGGGTCGCGCACATGGGCGTGATGCTCGGCCTCGCGATCGCCGGTTTCGCGGGAACCGTCGCGATCGTCCTCGGCGGCATCGGCGTGTTCTTCGGCTCATCCCGGCGCAGGGGCCTCGTCTGCATCGCCGTCGGAGCCTTCGCCCCGCTCGCGACGCTGGCCGCGATCCTGCTGTTCCTCTGACCTCGGCGTTCGCTAGCCTGACCCCGTGACCGCACCCGAGTACCCGCCGCCGCCCGCGACATGGAACGCCCCCGCCGCGCGACCCGCGAGCCGGGGCGTCGCGTCACTCGTCGCCGCCGGGTTCGCCGCGGGCGTTGTGCTGCTGGGGTTCGTCGCGATCTTCGTGCTCGCCGCGGCCGTCAGCTCGGGCGACCCGACGACCGTCGGGCTCTCGTCGCTGCCGACGCAGCTCGCGAGCGCCCTGCTGGGGATCGGCGCCATCGTCGCCGGGTCGATCGGGATGGCGTCGCGCGCGCGGTTCGTGCTCGCCGGCGTCTCCGTCGGCGTGGGCCTCGTCCCCGTGATCTCGGGCTTCGTCACGATCCTCGAGTTCATGATCCACGCCGCGACCTCGGTGCTGTGAGGAGCAACGGATGACCGCTGAGCCCTACGCCCCCGCCGCGCCTCCGGTACGCGCCAACACCTTCGCGATCGTCGCGATCAGCATCGTCGGCGCGCTCATCCTCCTCAGCGCCGCGAGCAGCTTCCTGCCGATCCTGTCGTACGAGCTGCAGTGGTCGTACGCCACGGTGAGCGCCGTCGTCGCGATCGTCTCGCTTGTGCTCTCGCTCGCCGGCGCGGCGTGCGCGTTGCTCGGCCTCCGGCACCCCCGCAAGGGGCTCGCTGCCATCGCGCTCGGGTACTGCATGTTCGTGCTGATCCAGCAGGCGCTGTGGGCCGGGGTGTACCCGACAGTCGTGCAGCTCTTCAGCCGCTGACCCCGCCGCTGGGCACGGGCGGTCAGGCCGCGACGACCTCGCGGGCCTTCTTCGTCTCGGGCGGGCAGGCGAACCGCGCGCGGTAGGCCGTCGGCGTGGTGCCGAGCACCCGCGAGAAGTTCTGGCGCAGCACCGCCGCCGATCCGAAGCCGCACTCGTCGGCGATGCGGTCGAGGCCCCACTCGGTCTCCTCGAGCATCCGCTGCGCCTGGATGATGCGCTGACGCGCGAGCCACGCCGCCGGCGTGGTGCCGTAGTCGGCCTTGAACCGGCGCGCGAAGGTGCGCGGCGACATGTGCGCCCGGTTCGCGAGCTGCTCGACGGTCAGGTCGCGGTGGAGGTTGGCGACGGCCCAGTCGGCAACCGGCGCGAGCGAGAGGCCGGTCTGGTCGGGCATCGGCTTCAGGATGAACTGCGCCTGCCCTCCCTCGCGCTGCGGCGCGACGACCATCCGGCGCGCGATGCGGTTGGCGGCCTCGGCGCCGAGCTCCTGGCGCAGCAGGTGCAGGCACGCGTCGAGCCCCGCCGCGGTGCCGGCGCTCGTGATGATGCGGCCGTCCTGCACGTAGAGCACGTCGGGATCCACCTCGACCCGCGGGTACATCCGCGCCATCGTGTCGGCGTACAGCCAGTGCGTCGTCGCACGGCGACCTTCGAGGATGCCCGCGGCGGCGAGCACGAACGCGCCGCTGCAGACGCTGAGGATCCACGCGTCGCGCTCGACGGCGGAGCGCAGGATGGCGGCGACCCGGGTGTCGATCCGTCCCCACGCCGACTTCGGCTGCGTCGAGACCACCACGAGGTCGGCGGTCTCGGCGAAGGTCAGGTCGTCGGTCACGTTGATCGAGAAGCCGAGATTGGATGTGACGGCTCCCGGGTCGGGCGTGACGATGCGGAAGTCGAACTTCTCGATCCCCTCCGCCGTGCGGTCGAGGCCGAACGCCTCGCAGGCGACGCCGAACTCGAAGGGCGCGAACCCCTCCTGCACGATGCACGCGACGGTCTTCATGAGGGGCTCCTGAGGGATGGAGTGAGGGTGGCAGTATTCCTGCGGGTTATGGCGATCCTGCCACTGTTGGCAGGATCCGCGCAAGCGCAGGATGACTGCCATGATCCTTCTCATCCTTCTCGCGATCCTGTCGGTCGTCGCGGTCGCCGCCACAGTGCACGAGGTGCACGTCGACGGCTACCGCGCGCTGCGCACGGATCCGCGGCGCCTGGTGCGCTGAAACCGCTGACGCTCGCGCCGGCCTCAGCGACCCGTGGCGACGCGCGCGTAGACCTCGACCATCGCTGCCGTGCGGGACGACTGGCGGAACCTCGCCGGCATCCCGGGGTCGGGCACGGGCGCCGTTCCCGCGGCGATGTCGGCCGCGGCACGGGCAAGGGCCGCGGCGAGCGCGCGGATCCGCCCCTGCTCGTCGGCGGGCGCCTCCACGCGCCACACTCCCTCGCCGATCTCGTCGGCGATGTCCGGATCGCTGATCACGGCGGGCGTGCCGAGCGATGCCGCCTCGAACGGCGTCATCCCCTGCGTCTCGAAGCCGATCGACGTCTGCACGAGGGCATCGGCCGCCGCGATCCGGCGCAGCGTCTCGTCGTAGGCGAGCTTGCCGGCGAAGCGCACGCGATCCTGCATGCCGTGCGCGTCCACGAGCTTGCGCGCGGCGGCGAGCTGCCCGCCCCCGCCGATCAGCTCGACCTCGCACTCGACGTGTGCCTGCGCGAGCGCCTCGAGGAACGGCAGCAGCCGCTTCTCGGGGCTCATCCGCCCGAGCCAGACGAAGCGCGGCGGGCCCGGGGCTCGCTCGGCCGGCGCCTCGGCGCGCACGCGGTCGAACACCTCGTCGTCGATCCCGTTCCACACCACGTCGACGGCGTCGAAGACCCCGTGCGCCTCGAGACGCCGGGCGAAGTGACCGGACGGCGCGGTCACGGCGCGCGCCCCGCGCGCGAGTCCGCGCAGGTACGCCCAGCCGTCGGCACCGGTCGCCGCGCCTCCCGGCAGACCCCGCAGCACGGCGCGGCGCCAGCCGTTCAGCGCGCGCAGCACAAGCCCCGGGAATGGCGCCGTCGCCTCGATTCCGACATCCACGCGGTTGTGCATCGTGTGCACAACAGGCAGCCCGTGGCGCGCGGCGAAGCGGTAGCCGAGGAACGCGCCCCAGAAGTCGGCCTGGACGTGCACGACGTCGGGCGCCAGACGCTCGGTCATCCCGCGGTCGATCGCGCGGTCGGCCGCGCGACCGGGCCACGTGAACGAGTACTCGCGGTCGAGGGTGATCGGGATCGAGGGAAGGTCGAGATACGCCGGATCGTCGGCGTTCACCACCGCTCGCGCGCCATGCCGCCGCGGCGCGACGATCGTCACGGCGTGTCCCGCCCGCTCGAGGTAGCGGCGCTGCAGCCGGGTCGAGACCTGGGCGCCGCCGAGCGACTCGACGTGCTGATCCGCGAAGATCACGACGTGCATGAGCTGCGGACCCCTCGGGCTCAGGCCGGCAGCGCTTCGCCGCGGTAGATCGCCTCGAAGGTGTCGAGCGTGCGGTTGATGTCGTGCACGAGCACGCCGTCGAGTGACGCCTGCTGCATGCGCAGCCGGTCCTCGGGGCTCGCGGTCAGCACCGTGGTGAGCTTTGCGGCGAGCTCGTCGGAGTCACCGGGCGCGAAGAGGTAGCCGTTCTCGCCCTCGTGAACGAGGTGCGGCAGCGCCACGGCGTCGGCGGCGACGATCGGCAGCCCCGACGCCATCGCCTCCATCGTCGCGATCGACTGGAGCTCGGCGATCGACGCGATCGCGAAGACCGCGCCCTTCGTGAGCGTCGCCCGCAGGTGCTCGTCGCTCGACCGGCCGTGGAACGACACGCGATCCTTGATCCCGAGGTCCTCGGCGAGCTGCTGCAGCGCCGGCTCCTGGTCTCCCTGGCCGACGAGGTCGAGCTTCGCGTCGAGCGCCGGGTCGAGCTTCGCGACCGCGCGCAGGATGACATCCACCTGCTTCTCGGCCGTGATCCGGCCGACGAAGACGATCCGGTTCTCGGTGCGGGGCCCGAGGTCGGGGGTGTACTGCGTGCGGTCGATGCCGCAGCTGACGGGGATGACGCCGGCGATGTCGATCGTCTTCTCGAGGAAGTCGGCCGCCCGACGCGTCGGGGTCGTGATCGCCGCGGCCATGCCGAACGTGCGCCTCGCGTCGGCCCACGCGAGCTTCACCAGGATCCGGTTCGCCCACTCGGGGAGCGTGGTGTGGTCGAGGATGTTCTCGGGCATCACATGGTTCGTCGCGACGACGCGGATGCCGCGCTTGCGCGCCTCGCGCGTGAGGCCGCGGCCGACGACGATGTGCGACTGGCTGTGCACGACGTCGGGCTTGACGCGATCGAGCACGCGGCGGGCGTGGTGCTTCGCGCGCCACGGCCACACGAACCGCAGCCACTCGTGCCACCACAGCTTGACCGACGGCAGGCGGTGCACGGTCATCTGCACGCCCTCGATGGTCTCGGTGCGGTGAGGCTCGTCGCGGTAGCGGGTGTTCGGCACCACGACGTGGACGTCGTGCCCGCGCTGCACGAGGCCGGCGGCGAGGCGCTCGGCGAAGCGGGCGGCGCCGTTGATGTCGGGGTGGAAGGTGTCGGCTCCGATGAGGACGCGCAACGGCTTCCGGGGGGCGTCCGGGACGGGGGAGTCGGTCACGTTCGAGCCTCGCAGTGCTGTTCGTGGCGGCATCGCCTCTCGCCCGGGGGTCGGCGGCGAGAGGACGGGAAGTCGAAGTCAGAGCCTATCCGACTCGCCCCTTCCGTTCCGGAAGGCGTGCCGCGTCGTTCCGCGGCTGAGCGGGTGTCCGCGTCAGGCCTGCGCGGCCCACCACTGCCGCAGGCGGCTCTCGGCCTCGTCTGGCCCGAGCACGCCCTCGTCGAGGCGCAGGTCGAGCAGGAACTTGTACGCCCGGCCCACCTCCGGCCCGGGCGGGATGCCGAGCACCTCCTGGATGCGGTTGCCGTCGAGCTCGGGCCGGATGGAGTCGAGCTCCTCCTGCTCGCGCAGCGTCACGATCCGCGCCTCGATGTCGTCGTACGCCGACGCCAGGCGCGTGGCCTTGCGCTTGTTGCGGGTGGTGACGTCGGCGCGCGTCAGGATGTGCAGCCGCTCGAGCTGGTCGCCCGCATCCCGCACGTACCGGCGGACGGCGGCATCGGTCCAGGCGCCCTCGGCGTAGCCGAAGAACCGCAGGTGAAGCTCGATCAGCCGCGACACCGCGTCGATCGTCGCGCCGTCGAACCGCAGTGCCTGCAGGCGCTTGCGCGCCATCCGCGCTCCCACGATGTCGTGGTGGTGGAACGTGACAGCGCCGCCCTTCTCGAGCTTGCGCGTGCGCGGCTTGCCGATGTCGTGAAGCAGCGCGGCGAGGCGCAGCGCGACATCCGGTTCCTGATCCGGGAACCGGATGCCCTCGTGCTCGATCGCCTGCCGCAGCACCGTGAGCGAGTGCTCGTAGACGTCCTTGTGGTGGTGGTGCTCGTCGACCTCGAGGCGCAGGGCGGACACCTCGGGGAGGAACTCCTCCATCAGCCCGGTCTCGACGAGGACCCGGATGCCGCGCACCGGATCGTCCGTTCCCAGCAGGCGCGTGAGCTCGCCCTGGATGCGCTCGGGGCTGACGATCGAGAGGGTGCCGCGCAGCTCCTCGATCGCCGCGCGCGTCCCCTCCTCGACCTCGAAGCCGAGCTGCGACGAGAAGCGGGCGGCGCGCAGCATCCGCAGCGGGTCGTCGCCGAAGCTGATGCGCGGGTCGATGGGGGTGCGCAGGACGCCGGCGAGCAGGTCCTCGACGCCGCCGGTGGGGTCGACGAGCTTCACCTCGGTGACCCGCAGCGCCATCGCGTTGACCGTGAAGTCGCGCCGCACCAGGTCGGCCTCGAGCGTGTCGCCGAACTCGACCGTTGGCTTGCGCGTGACGCCGTCGTAGCTGTCGGCGCGGTACGTGGTGATCTCGACCTGCTCGCCCTGCACGCGGGCGCCGATCGTGCCGAACGCGCGGCCGATGTCCCACTGCGCGGTCGAGATCGGCTTCACGATCCGCAGGATGTCGTCGGGGTGCGCATCCGTCGTGAAGTCGAGGTCGTGGGTGCTGCGTCCCAGCAGTGCGTCGCGCACGGGGCCGCCGACGATCGCGAGGTCGTACCCGGCGTCGGCGAAGGCGCGGGCGAGCGTCGCCACGACGGGCGAGGCCGCCAGGTCGCCGAGACGCGCGACACCGTCGGCCATGTTGAGCATGGGTTCCAGGGTAGTCGGGGCCGCAGGCCGCCCAGCGGCGGTTACCCTGACCCCATGCGCGCGACACTGCTTCACGGTCCCGGCGACGTCCGCTTCGAGGAGGTGCCGGATCCGGTCATCCGCGATCCGCGCAACGCGATCGTGCGGGTGGTGGCCTCCTGCGTCTGCGGCTCCGACCTGTGGCGCTATCGCGGCATCACGGGCACCGCGAAAGAGCCGCAGCTCATCGGCCACGAGTTCGTCGGGATCGTCGAGGAGGTCGGATCCGACGTCTCGCGCGTGAAGGTCGGCGACTTCGTGATCGCCCCGTTCTACGACTGCGACATGACGTGCGAGAACTGCCGCAACGGCTTCTCGACGTCGTGCCTCGAGATCGGCTGGTGGGGCTCGAAGGACCACGCCGGACACCCGACGGACGGCGGCCAGGGAGAGTACGTGCGCATCCCGCACGCCGACGGCTCGCTCACGGTCGTGCCCGGCGGGATGCCCGACGAGGCGCTCATCCCGAGCCTGCTGACGCTGTCGGACGTCTTCCTCACGGGCCACCACGCGGCAGTGTCGGCGGGCGTCCGCGCCGGATCGACCGTCGTTGTGGTCGGCGATGGGGCGGTCGGCCTCAGCGGAGTGCTGGCGGCGTCGCGCCTGGGGGCCGAGCGGATCGTCGCGATGTCGCGTCACGAGCCGCGGCAGAACCTCGCCCGCGCGTTCGGCGCGACTGACGTCATCGCCGCACGAGGGGATGAGGGCGTGGCCGCGGTGAAGGACCTCTTCGGTGGCATCGGGCCGGACGCCGTGCTCGAGTGCGTCGGCACGAAGGAGTCGATGGATCAGGCGCTCCGCTCGGCCCGCCCCGGCGGTCAGGTCGGCTTCGTCGGTGTGCCGAACGGCGGCCCCGAGCTGCCCGTGCGCACGATGTTCTCCACGAATGTGGGCGTGCGCGGCGGCGTGGCGCCGGTGCGCAACTACATCGACGAGCTGCTGCCCGAGGTGCTGTCGGGCGCGATCGAGCCCGGACGGGTGTTCGACCTCACCGTGCCGATGGCCGAGGTCGCCGAGGCATACGCCGCGATGGACGAGCGCCGCGCGATCAAGTCGATGCTGCGGCCGTGACGGCGGTCCTGCTCGCGCTCGCCTCGGCGCTCGCCTACGGCGTCTCCGACTTCTTCGGGGGCCTGTTCGCCAAGCGACACAGCGCGTGGACGATCGCGTTCTGGGGGCAGCTCGGCGCACTCGCGGCGGCCGGGCTGCTCGCCCTGTGGATCGGCGGGCGCCCGTCCGGCATGGACCTGGTCTGGGCCGCCGTCGCGGGCGTCGGATCGGCGCTCGGCACCGCGTTCCTGTACCGCGGGCTCGCGAGCGGGCGGATGGGCGTCGTCGCGCCGATCTCGGCCGTCGTCAGCGCGGCCGTGCCGATCGTCGTCGGCGTCGCCACGGGGGAGCGGCCCGCGCCGCTCGTCTGGATCGGGATCGCCGTGGGCCTCGTGGCGATCTGGCTCGTCGCGCGCTCCCCGGATCCGGAGAGCGGATCGCGCGCCGCGGCCGGGGCGTCGGTGCGCGACGGGATGCTCGCGGGCGCCGGATTCGGCGCGTACTTCGCCGCGATCGGCCAGGTGCGCGACGAGGCGGGCCTATGGCCGAACGCCGCGAGCATGGTCGTGGCGGTCGTGGCCCTGCTGGGGATCCTGCTGCTCGTGCGCGCGCCGCTCGGCCTTCCCCCGCGGCGCGCGGGGCTCGCGCTCATCCCCGGTGTGCTCGGCGCGATCGCACTCACGCTCTTCCTGCTCGCGGCGCAGCAGGGCCTGCTCACGGTCGTCGCGGTGATCGCGTCGCTCTATCCGGCGGCGACCGTCATCCTCGCCGCGCTCGTGCTGCACGAGCGCATCCACCGCGGCCAGGCCGTCGGCCTCGCCGCCTGCGCGGTGGCCGTCGCCCTCGTCGCCCTCGGCTGAAGAGGAAAGCACCCCCACCGCTTGCTGAGCGAGCTTGCGAGCCGAAGCGACCGACCCCAAGCCGCCCGCCCGTGCGAGCCGTCATCTCGACTCGCAAGCTCGCTCGATAACCGGGGTTGTGTGCGCGCAAAGGTGCGGCGAACGCACCGAACGACGGCGCGAAAGGTGCACACGCCGCACCTCTACCCCCACCGGTTGCTGAGCGAGCTTGCGAGCCGAAGCGACCGACCCCAAGCCGCCCGCCCGTGCGAGCCGGTCATCTCGACTCGCTCCGCTCGCTCGATAACCAGGGTCGTGCGCGCAAAAGTGCGGCGAACGCGTCGAACGCGGCGCGTTGAGCTGCACACGCCGCACCTGTACCCCCACCGGTTGCTGAGCGAGCGCCAGCGAGCCGAAGCGACCCGCCCCAAGCCATCCATCCGTGCGAGCCGGTCATCTCGACTCGCAGGCTCGCTCGATAACCGCGGTTGGGTGGAGCGCTGTGCCCCCCACCGGTTGCTGAGCGAGCTTGCGAGCCGAAGCGACCGACCCCAACCCGCCCGCCCGTGCGAGCCGTCATCTCGACTCGCTCCGCTCGCTCGATAACCGGGGTTGGGCAAACGCTTGTACCCCTGTGCGAACGACGTGAGCGTGGAGCGAAGCGACCCCGCAGCGCGAAGCGCTGCCGCAACGGAGCGCCAGCGACGGTGCCTCGCTCGCCGAGCGGCGGCGCGGAGCGTCGCCCGAGCGCGTGCGAGCCGCTTCTTAAAAGAAACTCAGGAACCCGTCCACCACCAGCTCGCGCACACGGGGGAGCAGCTCCGCGCGGAGCGCGGGGCCGTCTGCCTCGAGGAGGTCGGCGATCGCCGCGATGAGAGGGCCCACAGCGAGGTCGCCATCGCACGCGCCGACGAGGGCGGCGAGACCGGGGTCGGCCTGGATGGCGCGGCCGAAGCCGGCTCCCTGGCGCAGCTCGATGACCTGCGGGTCTCCGATGCCCGGCAGGTGGTGCCTCGCCTCGGTGACGTCGGCGGCGGTGCGCAGCGTCGCGGCGGCGAGCGCGTCGTCGTCCATCCGCGCGAGCCGGTCGTGCGCCTCCAGCGCCTGCGCGAGGTGCGCGCCGAGCCCGCCCTCCGACGGGATGGGCTGCGACACGCGCTGGTACCGGGCGAGCGTGGGAGCGCCCTCAGGGCGCCGCAGCAGCACGTAGCCGAAGCCCACCGAGGTCACGCCCCGTTCGGCGAAGTCGTCGAGCCATGCGCCGAGCAGCTCGTCGTGGCGAGGCGATCCGGGAGCGGTGCCGCCGTCGCGGATCCACATCTCGGCGTACTGGATGGGGTCCAGCTGCTCGCGTTCGATGATCCACGCGTCGAGCGGCACGGGCGAGGATGCCACCCACTCGCGCACCCGGTCGAGGCCGTCGACGCCGCCGCGGGTCTCCCAGTTGCCGAGCAGCTGCGCGACGCCGCCGGGCGCGAGGTGCGTGCCGACGCCGCGGACGACCTGCTCGACGAGCGCGTCGCCGACCATCCCGCCGTCGCGGTACTCGTAGCCGGGAACTCCCTGCGCGCGCGGCGTGATGACGAACGGCGGGTTGGTGACGATCCGGTCGAAGGTCTCTCCCGCCACGGGCTCGAACAGGCTGCCGAGCCGGGTCTCGATCCCCTCGTCGCGGTTGAGCAGGGCGTTCAGGCGGGTGAAGGCGAGGGCGCGCTCCGACAGGTCGGTGGCGACGACGGATCCGGCGTATCTCCGCGCGCGCAGGGCCTGGATGCCGCATCCGGTGCCGAGGTCGAGCACGCAGCCCGCCGGTGTGGGCAGCTGGAGGCCGGCGAGGGTGAGCGAGGCGCCGCCGACGCCGAGCACGTGATCCTCGGCGAGGGCGCCGCCGCCCGTGGCGATCTCGTCCAGGTCGCTCGCCAGCCACCATTCGCCCGTGCCCTCGGTGTCGAGGTACGACTGGGGCCGGATGATCGCGCGCGGGACGACCTCCTCCCCGACCTCGGCAAGACCGAGCCGCTCGAGCCCGTCGGCGCCGAGCGTCGGCAGGGCGGCGTCGACGGCCGCGCGCGGCTGGGCGACGCCGAGCACGAGCAGCCGCCCGAGGGTGGCCAGCGCATCCCGTCGTTCGCCGAGGCCGCGGAGGGCTGGCACGCGCAGCCCGCGCCCGATCGCGTCGTCGGCCTCGACGCCCCACGCGGCGCGCAGCGCCTCGGAGCGGAAACGTGCGGCCTGCAGGTCGGCGGCGAGCGCGGCGCAGAGCGCGGCATCGGGGTGGGGCATCACGCCTCCATTCTCGGCGACTTCTTAATCTCCTCTCAGCCACACTTCTGGCACTCTCACCCCGAGAGTGCTAATTCATATATCGAGTCCTCAAGACTCCAGGTCTGAAGCGCCACGAACAGACAGAGGAGGATCACCATGGCGATGTTCTTCGACCCGTTCCGTGAGTTCGACCGCATGGCCGAGCAGCTGTTCGACCGTCAGGGTCCGCGGCTGATGCCGATGGACCTCTACCGCGACGGCGACCACTACGTGCTGAGCGCCGACCTTCCGGGCATCGATCCGGGCAGCGTCGACATCGACGTGGACGGCCAGCTGCTGACGATCCGCGCCGAGCGCACCGCTCGCAGCGCCGAGGGAGTGAAGTGGATCACCCGCGAGCGCTCGACCGGCTCGTTCCTGCGCCAGCTCAACCTCGGTCAGGGGATCGACACGGCCGGCATCTCGGCGACGTACGACAACGGCGTGCTGAGCGTGCTCATCCCCATCAGCGAGAAGGCGAAGCCGCGCAAGATCGAGGTGCAGCGCTCGGTCGGCGGCGCCCAGGAGGTCACGCCCGAGCTGACCGCCTGACGCATTCACGCACGACACAGGGACCCGGATCCGTCCGGGTCCCCTTCTGTGTACGGGCGTTTCGGGGCGTTTCGACTCGCTCGTTCCTCGCTCGCTCAACGACCGGAAGAGGGTTCAACCCATCCTGTTCGTTGAGCGACGAGCGTCAGCGAGGAGTCGAAACGCGCCGGATCACGCGTCGCGGCGCACGCCCTCCGAGGGAACGACCGTGAAGGCGTGCGGGGCCGCATAGCCGCGGTCGGCGAAGGCGCGGGCAGCGGCGTCGGCGACCGCGTGCACCGCATCCGCCTCCACGAGCGCGACCGCCGAGCCGCCGAAGCCGCCGCCGGTCATGCGCGCGCCGATGGCACCCGCCGCGAGCGCCGCGTCGACCGCGGTGTCGAGCTCGGGCACCGAGATCTCGAAGTCGTCGCGCATCGACGCATGGGACGCCACGAGCAGGTCGCCGATCGCGCGCGGCCCGCCGGAGGCGAGGGCGTCGACCGTGTCGAGCACCCGCTGGTTCTCGGTCACGATGTGACGCACGCGGCGGAAGGTGACGTCGTCCAGGATGTCGCGCGCGCGATCCAGATCCGCCTCCGTCAGGTCGCGCAGGGACGGCACCCCGAGGGCCGCCGCTCCGCGCTCGCAGGCGGCGCGGCGATCGCGGTAGCCGCCGCTTGCGTGCGCGTGCTCGACCTTCGTGTCGATCGCGAGTAGCATCAGCCCCTCGCGCTCGAGCCCGAGGTCGACCGAGCGCGTCTCGAGCGTGCGGCAGTCAAGGAAGGTCGCGGCGTCGGCCCGTCCGAGGATCGACGAGACCTGGTCCATGATCCCCGTCGGCGCCCCCACGGCCTCGTTCTCGGCGCGACGGCCCACCTTCGCCATGTCCAGCGGCGACAGGCCGAGCTGCCAGAGGTCGTTGAGGGCGGCCGCGACGGAGCCCTCGATGGCGGCGGAGGACGACAGACCCGCCCCCACCGGAACGTTCGAGGCGATGGCGATGTCCACGCCGGGCACGTCCGCCGCCGATCGGCCGGATGCCGCCAGCGCCGCCCAGGCGACGCCGAGCGGATATGCCGCCCACTCGGGCACCGTGCCACTCGCCACGGCGGCGCCGGGCGTCCGGGAGAACAGCGTCTCGAGCTCGGCGAGCGCGACCTCGACGGGGTCGGGCGAGAACGTCGAGACGACGCGGATCGCCAGGTCGGCATGCATTCCGGCGGCCGCATACGTGCGGTGCTGGATCGCGAACGGCAGCACGAAGCCCTCGTTGTAGTCGGTGTGCTCGCCGATGAGGTTCGCGCGCCCGGCCGACGACCAGACCCCCTCGGCGCCGCGGCCGGTCAGGGTGGCGAACAGCGCCTCGGCGTCGTTCAGCGCGGTCACTCCGACCCGCTCCGCTGGTTCAGTGAATCCCATGCCGGATCCTCCGTGATCGTGGCGAGGGCCTCGCGCAGTCTGTCCGCCGACTGCTCCGGCGGGATGTCGCCGATCCAGGCGCCCATGGCGGCCTCGGATCCGGCGAGGAACTTGAGCTTGTCCGCCCCGCGGCGCGGCGACGTCAGCTGCAGGTGGAGACGAGCGGTGTCGCGCCCGATCTCGACGGGGGCCTGGTGCCAGGCGGCGATGTACGGCGTGCCGCCGGCGAACGCGATGTTCGAGTCGGTGCGGTACATCGCGTCGACCCCGCGCAGCAGGCGCAGGTAGAGGGGTGCGAGCTCGTCGCGCTCGGCCGTCGACAGCGCCGCGAAGTCGGGCACGTGCCGGCGCGGCGCCATGTGCACCTCGATCGGCCAGCGCGCGGCGAACGGCACGTAGGCGATCCAGTGCTCGCCCTCGAGCAGCACCCGCGGGCCCGCCGACTCGAACTCGATGATGCACTCGAACAGGTCGGCGCCCTCCCGCTCGATCGACGCCAGCAGGGTCTGCGTGCGCGGCGTCACATACGGGTAGGCGTAGATCTGGCCGTGCGGGTGCTGCAGGGTGACGCCGATCTCGGCGCCCCGGTTCTCGAACACGAACACCTGCCGCACTCCCGGCAGCGCCGAGAGCGCCGCGGTGCGATCGGCCCACGCCTCGATCACGGTGCGGGCGCGGGTGACGGTCTGGGTGCCGAACGAGCCGGTGCGCTCGGGGCTGAAGCAGACGACCTCGCACCGGCCGACCGACGAGCGGGTGCGGCCGAGGCCCGGCGCGTCGAGGTCGTCGAGTCCGCGGGCGGGATCGACGGCGGCGGGGGCGTCGCCGGTCGCCTCGTCGAGAGCGGGGCCGAACGACGGCGAGCGGTTCTCGAACACCGCGACGTCGTAGTTGCTCGGAGGCTCGGACGGGTTGGTCGGCGACTGCGGAGCGAGCGGATCCAGATCGGCAGGCGGCATCACAACGCGCCCCTGCCGGGACGTGGCGAGCGAGATCCAGTCGCCCGTCAGCACGTCGCGCCGCATCGTCGCGGTCTCGGGACGCGGCGCGAGGTCGCGCTCGTCGACGCGCCTCTCGGGCGGCAGCGTCGTGCCGGGGTCGTCGAAGTAGAGCAGCTCGCGGCCGTCGGCGAGCCGCGCGGTGCGGCGCACGACGCCGGCGCCCAGCTCGACCGCCTCGGGCACGGGAGCCCCTGCGGGCGGGTTCGCGGAGAACGTCATCGGATTCCTTTGGTCGCAGTGACGCGTGTTGACGTCAACATGCATGATAGGACCTGCGGGTGCTGCATCCGCAACACATGATCGGAGTTCAAGGATGGCGCGCAGTGTCTCGGCGGCGGATGTCGCCCGTCTCGCAGGGGTGTCGGGGCAGACGGTCTCGCGCGTGACGAACGGCTCGGCCCGCGTCGATCCGGCGACCCGTGCGCGCGTCGAGGCCGCGATGAGCGAGCTCGGCTACCGCCCGAACCGCGCCGCCCGCGCCCTGCGGACGGGCCGCACGCACACGATCGGCGTGCTCGTGCGCACCCTCGCCTCGGTCGGCAACGCGCGAATGCTCGAGGCCGTCGTCACCGCGGGCGCGGCGCGCGACCACGCGGTGCTCGTGCTGCCGCTCCGCGACGACACCACCGAGGCCCTCGACGCGGCCTACGCCTCCCTCGCCGACCACGGCGTCGACGGCGTGATCGCGCTCAACGAGGCGACTCCCACGGTGCAGGCGGCCGCCGCGCCGGCCTTCCCTCTGGTCGCGGTGGATGCCGCGCCCGCGCCGGGGCTGACGGCGATCTCGTCCGACCATGCCGGGGGAGCGGCCGCCGCCGTCGGCCACCTCCGCGCGGGCGGACACGCGATCGTCCATCACCTCGCCGGTCCCACCGGCTCCTACGCCGCCGACGAGCGCGAGCGCGGCTGGCGCGAGGCGCAGCCCGGCACCGCGCTTCCCGCGCCCGTGCGGGGCGATTGGACCTCCGCCGCGGGATTCGCGCACGGACGCGCCCTCGCGGCCGATCCCGCCGTCACGGCCGTGTTCGCCGCGAACGACCAGATGGCCCTCGGCCTGCTGCGCGCGCTGCGCGAGGCGGGGCGCGCAGATGTCGCCGTCATCGGCTTCGACGACGTGGTCGACGCGGCCGAGTTCCAGCCGCCCCTGACCACGGTCGCGCAGGACTTCGATGCCCTCGGCGCCCGCGCCGTCGCGCTGCTGCTCGACCGCGTCGCGGGCGGAGAGCCGGGGGCACGGACCGTCATCCCGGCCCGGCTCGTCGTGCGCGAGAGCGCCTGAGCGACGCGGGCGATCCGGCGACGGGGCCGTGCCCCTGTCGGTCGATCCACAGGCGCCTCCGTAGAATCGAGTGGATCCGTGGCCTGGGCCTTCCGGCGCACCCGCGATCACAGCTCACCATGACGACGGACCTTCCCCGGGGCCGGGCCGCGCGCAGCAGGCGCCGCCTCCACGCCCCTCTCCCCGCTGCGGCGTTCGCCGTGCTCCTCGGTCTGTCGTATGCGACGCCGGTGCACGCCGCCGTCGCCGAGGAGGAGCCCCCGCAGCTCACGGTTGCGGCGGCGTCACGCGGAGTGCTGCAGACCGGATCCTCGCTGACCGCGACGCTCACGATCACCAACCCCGCGGACGAGCCGCTCGAGGGGTCGAGCGCACGGCTGCAGCTCGGTCGCACGCCGCTCGCCGACCGCGACGCGCTGCACGACTGGCTGGAGGGCCCCGACCCCGAGGTCGAGCTCACGCCCGTCGGCAGCGGCCCCGCCGACGACATCGCCCCGGGCGAGACCGACACGGTCGGCATCACCGTCGCGGCCGACCACACGGCGCTCGCGGGGCTGCAGCCCGGCGTCTACCCGCTGCGCGCGCAGTACGGCGAGGCCTCGGCCGACACCGTGGTGGTCGTGCCGCAGGCCGCCGCGCAGCCGGTCGGGCTCGTGATGCCGATCACCGCCCCGGTCGCCGACCGCGGCCTGCTCGACGCCGACCGCCTTGCCCAGCTCACCGGCACCGACGGCGTGCTCACTGCCCAGCTCGACGCCGCGGCGGGCTCCGAGGCGATCCTCGCGATCGATCCGGCGATCCCGGCGGCGATCCGGGCCCTCGGCGAGACGGCGCCCGTCAGCGCGGTGCAGTGGCTCGATCGCCTTATGCTCGCCCCGAACGACCGCTTCGCCCTGCAGTTCGGTGACGCGGATGTCGCGGCGCAGCTGCAGGCCGGGCTGACGGCGCCGCTGCAGCCCCTGTCCCTCGAGGGCTATCTGCCGCCCGAGCCGGCCGAGCCGGATCCCACGCCCACACCGACCGAGTCGCCCGCGAGCACCGGCGACGACGACCAGGACGGGCTCGACCTCGACGATCTGCTCGACATCGGCGACGACCCGGGGTCTGTGTACTGGCCGGTCCCGGGACACGCGACCGCGGCGGTCATCGACGGCCTCCACGCCGCCGACCCCGAGGCAGTGACGCTCACGCCCTCCACCGCGACCGCGCAGGGGGCGGACCTCGCCGGCGTCGCCGCCGCCGGGGTCACCGCCGGCGGGGGAGCGGCCCTCGTGTACGACGGATCGGCCTCCGCGGCTCTCGACGAGGTCGCGAAGGCCCGCGACGAGGGCGAGCGCGCCACGGCCGCCGCTGCGGCCGCCGCGGAGCTCTGGTTCGCGGGACGCGACGTGGGCGGGGCGCCCGTGCTCGTCGCCCTCGACCGCGCCACCCCCGCCCTCGCGGCCGCCGCGGACGAGACGACCGGTGAGGCGCCCGTCGACCTCGAGGCGCAGCTGGACGAGGCGCTCGACGTCGTGACGCTGAGCTCGGCGGTCGAGGCACAGAGCCTGTCCGACCTGCTCGACGCGCAGCGCCGTCGGATCGCGCCGGCCGAGAACGCCCCGAGCGACGTGCGCACCACGTTCGTGAAGGAGCTCGGCGACTCCGAGCAGCGCGTCGCCCACACGGCAACCGTGCTCGAGACGCCCGACGTCCTGACGGGGCTCGTGCGGGCCGAGGCGCTGCAGGCGCTCGGGGTCGGCTGGGAGCAGCGGGCGGATGAGTGGCAGGATGCGCTCGGCGCCTTCCGCCAGCGCACCCGCGAGCGAGCCAACGCCGTCGGCATCCAGGATCCGACGCCGGTCAACCTCGTCAGCGCGGGTGCCGATCTGCCCGTGTGGGTGCGCAACGACCTGCCGTATCCGGTCACGGTCACGCTGCACGCCGACCCGCAGGATCTCCGACTCGACGTCGCCGATGAGAAGACGGTGACCATCCAGCCCTCCAGCAGCACGACCGTGCAGATGCCCGTCGAGGCGCGTGTGGGAAGCGGCAACGTCGACATCGAGCTGACCCTCCTCAGCCCGACGGGCGAGGTGATCGGACCGCGCCAGACCGTCGAGGTCGCGGTGCGCGCCGACTGGGAGCGCATCGGGATCGGCATCCTCGTCGTCCTCGTCGTGGGCCTCATCGGCACCGGCATCGTCCGCACGATCCTCCGCCGCCGTCGCACGACCGCGGCCGCCGCCGAGACGGATCCGGAAGCGCAGGATGCCGCGGATGGCACCGACGATTCGGTCACGGATCCCCAGAAGACGGAGAAGCACCCGGATGCATAGCCTCGGACGCGCGAGCGCGATGATCGCCGCCGGAACGCTCGTCTCCCGCGTCACGGGGCTCGTCCGCAACATGGTGCTGGTGCTGGCCATCGGCGGCTCGGGACGTGGCGCCGACGCGTTCGCGACCGCGAATCAGTTGCCGAACTACGTGTTCCAGGTGATCTCGGCCGGTGTGCTCACCGCGGTGATCGTGCCGCAGGTGGTCAAGTGGTCTGCGGAGAAGGACGGCGGGCGGACTCATCTGTCCAAGCTGTTCACGCTCGCATCCGTGATCCTCCTCGCCACCACGGCGGTCTCGATGCTGTGCGCACCGCTGCTCGTGTCGGCTTTCGCCGCCCAGTACGACGGCGCACAGCATGCCCTCGCCACGACGTTCGCGCTCTGGTGCCTCCCGCAGATCTTCTTCTACGGGATGTTCGCGCTGCTGGGCGAAACACTGAACGCGCGTCGGATCTTCGGCCCATATGCGTGGGCGCCGATCACCAACAACCTCGTGTCGATCGCCGGGTTCGCTGTGTTCATCGGGGTGTTCGGCGGCGGCCGCCGTCCCGTGGACGAGTGGGATCCGGCGATGATCTCAGCACTCGGCGGTCTGGTCACATTCGGCATCGTCGCCCAGACCGTGATCCTGCTCGTCTTCTGGCGACGCACGGGACTGAAGCTGCATATCGACTTCCGATGGCGTGGCATGGGGCTGGGGGCCATCCGGAACCTCGCCGGCTGGACATTCGCGATGCTGCTGATCGGGATGGGCGTCTCAGCTGTCCAGCAGGGCGTCATCTCAGGCGCGTCCGGTGAGGGCCCGGCAGCAACCGTGTGGGGCAACGCCTGGCTCGTCTTCATGCTCCCGTACTCGGTCATCGTGATGTCCATCGGTACCCCGTATTTCACACAGCTCAGCGAGCATGCGGCCGCCGGTCGCGATGACGAGGTGCGCGCCGACATCGGCCGCAGCGTGCGCACACTCGGCCTCTTCGTGGTGATCGCCGCGGTGGCCGTGATCGCCGCCGCCGTGCCGGCGGCTCGAATCTTCACCGACGACGCCGAACTCGCCGTCGACGCCAGCCGCGTTCTGATCGGATTCCTCATCGGCCTCGTGCCGCTCGCAGTTCAGTTCGTGGTGCAGCGCACGTTCTACGCCTACGGCGACACCCGAACTCCGTTCCTCTTCACGGTCTTCCAGGCCGCCATCGCGATCGGTCTTGCCCTGCTCATGCCGCTGTTCGTGCCGCAGGAGCTTCTCGCCGCCGCCGTGGCGGCCGCCCAGTCGCTGTCGAGCCTGGCCCAGGTGGTCCTCGCCAGCTGGCTGCTGCACCGCCGGCTCGGCTCTCTCGGCATGGGCACGAATCTCTGGGCGCTCGCGCGCTTCACGTTCGCCGCGATCCCTGCGGGTGTCGCCGGATGGGGCATCTACCTCCTGGCCGGAGCCGAGAGCGGATGGATGACCTCCGGGCCGGTCCAGGGAGCCCTGGGCGTGTGTGTGATCGGCCTGGTCTCGCTCGTGGTCTACGTCGCGATCCTGGCGGTCGTCCGCGCGCCGGAGCTGCGCACGGCGACCGGCCTCGTCCGCCGCCTCCTCGGCCGCTGACGCTCCCCCGATCTCCCACTGACCGGGACGGGAGTCGTCCGACCCATGGTGGGGACTGCAGACCGCCGATAGCTTTCCGGGCATCGCGGCCGGCGCGGGGGAGCGTCATGTCGCCCGGAGTACAAGGGAGTACTTGTGTCGTTCCTCGACAGGCAGCACACGATCGCACCGCCCGGCTACAGCCGGTGGCTCATCCCGCCGGCCGCTCTCGCCATCCATCTCTGCATCGGGCAGGCGTACGCGACGAGCGTCTACAAGAACGCGCTCGTCGCCCACTTCGACACCACACTCACGGCGATCGGGATCATCTTCTCGATCGCCATCGTCATGCTCGGGGTGTCGGCAGCGGTGCTCGGCACCTGGGTCGAGAAGGTCGGCCCCCGCAAGGCGATGTTCACGTCGGCCTGCTTCTGGGCAGCGGGCTTCCTGATCGGCGCGCTCGGCATCGCGACGTCGCAGCTGTGGCTCGTGTATCTCGGGTACGGCGTCATCGGCGGCATCGGCCTCGGCATCGGCTACATCTCGCCGGTGTCGACGCTGATCAAGTGGTTCCCCGACCGGCCGGGGCTCGCGACCGGCATGGCGATCATGGGCTTCGGCGGCGGCGCGCTCGTCGCCTCGCCGATCTCGCGGCAGCTGATGGCGCTGTACGACCCCGCCTACGACCCGTCCGACTCGACGTCGGTCGCCTCCGGATCGACCGTCGCGCTGCTGTTCCTGACGCTCGGCATCGCGTACTTCCTCGTCATGATGCTGGGCGTCTTCAACGTCCGCACTCCGGCGCCCGACTGGAAGCCGGCCGGCTGGGATCCCGCGTCCGTCAAGAGCAAGCCGCTTGTCACGACGGCGAACGTGTCGGCGCGCAACGCGATCAAGACGCGGCAGTTCTGGCTGCTGTGGATCGTCCTGTTCTGCAACGTCACCGCCGGCATCGGCATCCTGGAGCAGGCGAGCCCGATGATCCAGGACTTCTTCCGCGACGGGGAGGCCTCGCTCGTGACCGCGACGACGGCCGCCGGGTTCGTCGCCCTGCTGTCGCTGTTCAACATGGCGGGGCGGTTCGTCTGGTCGTCGACGAGCGACTACATCGGGCGCAAGCCGATCTACATGATCTACCTCGGCGTCGGCGTCATCCTGTACACGCTGCTCGCGCTCGTGGGTGCCTCGAGCACGCTGCTGTTCGTGGCCCTCGCGGCGATCATCCTGTCGTTCTACGGCGGCGGGTTCGCGACGATCCCGGCCTACCTTCGCGACCTGTTCGGCACATTCCAGGTGGGCGCGATCCACGGCCGGCTGCTCACGGCGTGGTCGGCGGCCGGAATCGCGGGTCCGCTGATCATCAACGGATTCCTCGACGCGCGGGGCAAGCCGGGCGAGCTGGTGGCGGTCGACTACCAGCCGGCGCTGCTGACGATGGTCGCCGTGCTCGCGATCGGGTTCGTGGCGAACCTGCTTGTGCGCCCGGTGGCAACGAGGTTCCACGAGCCGCAGAAGGCGACCGCGCCGGTCGCGGAGGAGGTGACCAAGTGAGCGAGCAGAACACCACAGGATCGGGTGCACCCGCGTCGCAGACCGTCCGCCTGGTTGTCTCGTGGCTCATCGTCGGAGTGCCGCTCGTCTACGCGCTGGTCCAGACGATCACCTCGGTGATGCCGCTGTTCACCGGGTGACACCGGGACGCCGCGCGTTCTCTACAGCCGCCCGACTTTCGAACGAATGTCCGAGGTCTCTGGGATGATGGAGGCATGCCGCGGTTCACGGATTCAGACGACGTCAGCTGGGGGTTCACCCCCGCTGAACGCTCGCGCACCCGTGCCGCGATCGAGCAGCTGACGTCGCTCCGCGCAGCGCGAGCGGCGCTCGACGCGCAGGAGGCGCAGCTGCTGTCCGGGGTGATGGGGATCGCCCTGGATCAGGTCGCCCGCGATCCGCACGGCAGCGCCCATGCGTTTCCGGTGCGCTCGATGGCCGTCGAGCTCGCTCTCGCGCTTCGGGAGTCGCCGCGGGCGATGCAGTCGCGGATGGACCGCGCCCACGAACTGGTGGAGCGATTCCCCGCCACGCATGCAGCCCTGCGGGCGGGCCGGATCACCGAGCGCCACGCCCGCGAGATCGCCGCGGCGGGAGCGGATCTCCGAGACGACGACGCGCGCGGCGCTTACGAAGCGGACGCGGCCCGTGTCGCCGAGCACACCACCCCGCAGCGCACGAAGGCGGCCGCGCGGCAGATCGCCGAGCAGCACCACCCGGTGAGCCTCGCCGAACGGCATGAGAGGGCCCGGGCCGATCGAGCGGTCTCGCTCGATGACCTGCCGGACGGGCAGGCGATGCTCACGATCGTCGGTCCCGCCGTGCCGATCCACGCCGCCTACGACCGGCTCACCGGCTGCGGGCAGGCCGTGAAGCGCGACCGCCGCGCCGTCACCCGGGCTCTTGACGGCATCGAACCGGCGCCGGAAGACCCGGCGTACGTGAAGTACACCGACGATCGACACCTCGCCCAGCTCCGCGCGGACATCGCCCTCGACCTCCTCCTCACCGCCGAGCCATCGGGGCATGACCTCGACAAGGCGATCACCGCGACGGTGGAGATCGTGATCCCCGTCGCCACGCTGACGGGCCTGGATGACGCACCCGCCCTCCTCGGCGGAAGCGGCCCGATCGACCCGGACACGGCTCGCCGCCTCGCCGCCGGCACGGCGGGCTGGGAGCGACTGTTCCTCGATCCCGACACCGGGGCGCTGCTCACCGTCGATCACTACACGCCGACCGCAGCGCAGCGCAGGTTCCTCCTCGCCCGGGACAAGACCTGCCGGGTCCCGGGATGCGAGACCAAGGCCAAGCACTGCGACATCGACCACGTCGTCCCGTACTCCCGCGGCGGCCCCACCGATGTGACGAATCTCTGGCCGATCTGCGAGGGCCACCACACGATGAAGCACCACGCACCATGGGGGTTCGAGCAGCTCGCCCACGGCGGCACACGCATCCACAGTCCCGCCGGATACGACTACACATACGGCCCGACCCCGATCCTCTACATCGGAGGAGGCGGCCCCGCGCCGTTCTGACGCCGCGGCCCGATCAGTCCTGCAGCGCCGACACGAGCACCCCGGCCATCACGAGCACCGTCCCGCCCACGAGGTACGGGCCGAACGCGAGGTGGCCCGGGGCGTCGGGGCGACGTCGCCGACGGATCAGCCCCGCGATCGCCTGCGGGAGCGCGAGGATGCACGCGGCAAGCAGGGCGATCAGCGGCAGATGCCAGGCGACGAGGCCGAGGAGAAGGCCGATCGAGAGGCCGAGCTTCACGTCGCCGAGCCCGAGCCCTCCCGCAAGGCCCAGCAGGAAGAGGATCAGCGCGAAGCCCACCGCCGTCAGCGTCGCGACGAGCGCGATCGCGATGTCGCTCCCCACGATCGCCGCAACCCACACCAGCGCTGCCAGGAAGGCCGCAAGCGGCAAGGTCAGCAGGTCGGGCAGCCGCTGCTCCCGCGCGTCCACCACGGCGAGCGCGATGCCCACGAGCACGAACGCGGCGAGCGCGATCCACTGAACGGCACCGCCGGCGAGCCCGAGCGCGGCCCCGACGACCGCCGCCGCCCCGATGGCGGTGCCGAGCCGGGCTGGAGTCGCCCGGAGGGCTGTCAACTCGCGGCGGCGGCGCGGCCGCTGAGGCTCGCGAGCACCTCGTCGACGCGCGTCGCGCTCGCCCACCCGTAGACGCCCGCGGGTCCGGTGAACGGCGTGCCGCGCACCTGGGAGAGGACCTGCTCGGCGGCGGCCGGATGCACTCCCTCGCCGTCGGAGCGGTTCACGGCCGCGACCGCGGTCAGATCGGTGACGACGTCGGGGTGAAGGCTCATCCTGTCGCCCGCGTAGGGCACGTACGGGGTGCCGTCGTCGGCCGTCCCCATCCACTGACGCAGGTCGTTCACGCGGGTGCGCAGCAGCGCCATCCGCGTCGCCTCGTCCTCGATGTGCGGCATCAGCAGGTCGGCGACGCGCTCGGCGGGCTGACCCGGCCAGGTCACGAGCAGCGCGGCGAGCTCGAGCGCCTGCGCCATCGCGGTTCCCGACGGGCGTCCGGTCGCCTGATTGATCGGCGGCACGCCCCGCACACCGCGCAGCTGCACCGGTCCGAGCACAAGCACCGCGGGGCGGTCGTCGCCGTTGTCGGATGCCCGCGCGGCCATCGCGGTCGGGGCGGAGTCGATCGACACGGGAAGCGTGTCGAGGTCGTCGCCCTCGTCGACGGTCGCCGCGGCGAGGAGTTCGGCGAGGGCCGTGCGCTCGCGCGCCCCCAGCAGCTGCGGGTGGAACGGGATCGACACCGGCGTCCCCGGCAGCTCGAGCCGGGCGCTGGACACGTCGTCGACGACCATCCGCCATCCCGGATGCGCCTCGTCCACGACGATCGAGACCGGCGCGGTGGCATACCGGGCGCGCGTGTTCAGGATCGCCGCGCGCTGCGCGTCGCTGAGCGGCTCGCTGAAGAGCATGAGCTCCGGGGCCCACGCCTCGGCGCCCCCGGGACGCACACGTGCGGCGCTGAGCGTCGGCACACCGAGCCGCGCGAGCCCCGCGTCGGCCGCAGCGGCGAGGGCGTCCACCCCGTGCAGCGCGTCCGCCGCCGTGTCGACGAAGCGGGTGTGGCGCGAGGACAGCTCCCGGGGCACGGTGACGTCGTCGCCGACGACCGTCACGCGCAGCTGCTCCGACCACGGGTTGAGGGCGACCTCCAGCAGCAGCGCGGTCAGCACGCTCTCGCGCAGCGTCTCGTTCGCGCACACGAGAGCGAGGGATCCGAGGCGCTCGAGGTCGGCGAACAGGATGCCGCCCGCCGCGTCGCGCCCGATGCCCGCCAGGGCGGGGTACGGCGCCGGCAGCCCACGCCCGAGCGCGGGAAGCTCGCCGAGGCCGGCGGGGCCGAGGCCGATCGACCACACGAGACCGGCGTCGTCCGCGCGCGTGTACGGCGCCGGCAGGCCGGCGGGCTCGGTGAGGTACAGGGTCAGCGCATCGGCGTCCGCGCGCGCCACGTACACGGCCGGAAGCGGCGCACCGGTCTGCGACGCCCACGCCGCGAGGTGGCCGAGCACGGTGTCGATCGCGGTGGCGCCGGCGAGGTCGGCGGCCTCCTCCAGCCGCCGCTCGTAGTCGACGGCTGCCGCCGACAGCGGCGCCGCGGAGGCTCCGAGGGATCCTGCCCGACGGCGGGCACGGCGCACGGCGAGCAGCCCCACGAGACCGGCCGCGAGCACGCCGCCGACACCGCCGGCGGCCGCGGCCGCCGCGACCTCTTCACCGCCCGCGCCTCCACCCTGATCGGCGGCCGCTCCCGCGTCGGCGGATCCGGCGTCCGATCCGGTCGCCCCGCCGTTCTCCGCCGTCCCCGCGCCAGCATTGCTGTTGCCCACGGGCACGGCGATCTGGGTCACGGTCGTGACGGTCTTCACCGTCGGGACGTTGACGGTCTGTCCCGGGAAGATCAGATCCGGATCATCGATCCCCTGCGATGCGGCGTGGATCTCGGGGTAGCGGGCGCCGTCCCCGAGCTCCTCCTCCGCGATGTCCCACAGGGTGTCGCCGCTGACGATCGTGCGCTGCTCGAGCGTGTTGACCTGCTCCTTCTTGACCAGGTTCTTCACCACCGTCTGCGGCGCGGCCGCCTGGGTCGCCGACGCAGAGCTGGACGAAGAGCTCGACGAGGAGGTGGGGGAGTCCGCCGCGATCGCCGCGGTCGGCGCCACGCCGACGGCGAGGATCGTCGCGATCAGCACGCCGGCCGCCTTCTGCTGCCAGCCGAGGCCCGCGATCCGGATCGGCCGCCGCGAGCGACCCGCGGCTCCGAGCTCGGCGAGCTGGTTCGGGATCTCGATGAGGAACCCGATCGCGAACGTCGCCCAGGCGATCCAGCCGACGAGCGGCAGCACGGTGCCGAGCAGGAACGACCCGCTGTAGTCGGGCAGCGTCATCGCCCGCACGAGTTCGTCCCACGACGGGATCGGGTTGCCCGCGAGGAACACGAGCGCGGCCGGGATGCCGACGAGCAGCACCGCCGTGAGAATCAGCGCGAGCAGCGCCTTCACGATCCGGATCATCCTGTTCTCCTTATCCCCCCATGAGCCACGCGGGCCCTGGTCTCGGATGCGTCCTGTCTGTCGACCCTAGGACTCTCGCGCCCGCCTGGCGATGGGCACGACGGCCCGGGGTCAGGCCTCACGCACGCTCAGCCGGCGCATTCGTCCGACTCGTCCTGCAGGGTGTCGAAGGCGGTGACGTACCAGCGCTCCTCATCTGGCCAGTACGCGAGCGTGAGCTGGTCCTTCCAGGGACCGAGCGGCGGCACCTCCTTGCCCGCGGCGTCTTTCGCGACGGTGTCGCTGTAGTCGGCGCAGCCGACCAGCGTCACCGCACCGAAGGGCACTTCCTCGCCGCCGAACGTCGAGGAAGAGGCGAAGCTCTGCCCGTCCAGCAGCGACCACGTGGTTCCTCCCTCGACCACCGTGTACCCCGCCTCAGCCTCCGAGTTCTGGATGTTCTGGACCGTGTCGATGGCAGCATCCCGCGCGACCTCCTCCAGCGGAGACACGTCAGTGGGGTCCTCGCTGAGCGTCACCTCGTCCCAGATCCGGAAGAACTCCTGCGCGGTGTCGTTCGCCGCGGCGATCGCGCCTTCCTCGCTCGCGACAGCAGTCGGGGTCGGCGTTGGCGTCGAGGCGTCTGGTGTGGCGGAGGGCCCGGCGGCCGGCTCGCCGCTGCAACCGCCGAGCATCACCGCGCCGAGCAGCACCGTCGAGACCGTCATCGCTCGCTTGTTCATCGACTCTCCTCCCGCTCACCCCTCGGGCGAGGTGTTCACCGTCTGCAGTTCGTTGACCTCCACCTGCGTCGTCGAGGTGGTCGTGAGCGGGATGGATCCCGACTGCCCGCCCGCCTGCCAGTCGAACACCCAGTTGGTCGTCTCGGTGACTGTGAAGCGGTCGTCCGGCTGATCCGCGCTGGTGCGCGAGTAGACATGACCGCAGTCGGGCGACTCCCGCCATCCGAATCCCGCCTGATACGGCTGACCGGCCGTTCCGCAGGTGACTGTCGTGCCGTCGCCCATGTTCCACTGGAACGACGTGACCCGCATGGTGGCGTTCACGGGCAGTCCGCCCTCGGAATCCGCAACGCTCCAAGTCTGCGACGTACCCTGCCCAGGGTTGTCCACCCACATCCACACCGGCACGCCCACGTGTGTACGGCGGTGCCCCCACTCGGGGTTCTTGCGCGGGGCCATGCCGATCTCGATCGGATTGACGGTCATCCTCGCCATCACGGCGGCCGCCGCCTGCGCGGGGTCGATGGTCGGCTCGCCGTCGGCGATCCACACAAATCCGGGCGCGCACGGGCCGATCAGCAGGTGAAGTGGCTCGCAGTACATCGAGCCGCAGTTGTACCACGTGCCGGGCCCCTCACCCGACGGATCGATCATCGGCGGGTGCCACCCCTCGGGCATCTCCCCCTCCGCCGGCTGCGGATCGACGGGCGTGATGTAGCAGTCGCGGGGAGAGTACCAGCTCCAGCCGTCGACGGTGCAGGGAATCTCCTTGCCGTTATGGGTGCACGTGGGCTTCACAGGAGTGTCCGTGCCCTGGGAATCGCCCCCCTGGTCCTGGTCACCGTCGTTCTGGCCGCCCCCGGTTCCGTCGTCCTCGTTGCCCACCTCGCAGGTGCGACCTGAGCAGCCGCCGTTCCCGTTGCCCTGGCCGTTTCCGGCAGAAGCGGAGACGACCCCCCGATCCGCGGCAGACGCCGGCATTGCCGGCATCAGCACGGCGATCAGGAGAACAAGCGCCGCGATCACCGCGAACAAGCGTGGGAACGCGGCCGATGCCGTCAGCTGCCGCGGCTCTCCCCGGGTCGCAGTCACCATCGTCTGCATCATCATCCTCATCTTCCTCATCGGCTCACCAGGTCCGCGCTCGCCGACGCGCTCACCGGCAGGCAGCCGATGCCGATCGCCGACAGGAACTGCGTCGGCTGGCACTTCTCGACGCTCACGTGCAGGCTGTCGCCCTCGCGGACGGCGGAGCCGCCATACCCGGCGGCATCCATGTAGCTGCGCGCCTGAGCGGCCGCCGCGTCGCCGAGGCGCACGCTGCCGCTGTCGATCGCGCCAGCCGCCTCGAGCACGTTGGCACCGGCACGCGCCGCGGCCTGCGCGACCGCGTACGCCTGGGTGTGCGCGTTGGCGTTGGCGGCGCCGTCGATGCCGAGCCCGAGCAGGGGGATGATGCCGATCATCAGCACCACCATCAGCATCGTCACGTTGCCGCGCTCGGCGGCGTCGCGGAGACGTTCGCGGATCCGGATCATCTCAACCTCGTTCCCTGAAGGCGTCGACGGGCACGGTCACGCTCGCCCGCAGCTCGCGCGACCCCGGCAGCCCGACAAGCGCGGCGCGGGCGAGGTCGACGGTGCACGACACGTGCGCGGTGACGCGACCGATCGTCCCGATCGCCGCCTGGAGACCGACCGCTTCGACCGTGACGTTCATGCCGGCGCACTCGACGCCCGACTGCTGCAGGGAAGTGTGCGCGAAGGCGCGCGCGGCGTCGACGGCCGCGGCATCGGTGCTCTCGAACGACGCGGCGCGGGCCGCGGAGGCCGCCGCGCTCTGCACCGCCTGCTCGGCGGTCATCATGCGCACCGAGGCGCCCATCAGCACGAGGAACAGCGCCATCGGCACGCCCCACGCGGCGGCCTCGAGCGTCGACGTGCCCCGCTCGGGGCGGGACAGCAGGCGGCGAATGCGGGCGAGCATCAGTCGATCCACCGTTCCGTGGGTGCCGAGACGCGATGTTCGACCCGCTGGCCGAGCCACGACACGAAGCTCGTCGACACGCCGCTGACGGTGGCCGTCGTCACCTCCGGCCCGCGCTCGACCTGGATCGCCGCGCTGTCCATCGGCGTGCCGGCGAGATAGTCGCGTGCGGCGGCCTCTCCGGCGCCGCCCGTGCCGCCGACCACGCGGGCAGTGTTCAGGGCGATCGTCGCGGCCGCCTGCGTGACGTTCGAGTTATGGAACTGGATGCCGACGTGCAGCGCGATCGCGAAGAACAGCAGGATCGCCGGGTAGATGATGACGTTCTCCAGCGTCACCACTCCCCGTTCTCGGGCGCTCCGATCACCGGATCCGCGCAGGCGGATCCGGTCGCCGAAGAGCGCCCGGCGCTGCATCGGCCCGCGTCAGAGCCCGGTGGGGATCTGCGCGGCGAAGCTGTTGATGATCGCGACGATGCCGGCGATGACCGCCACCGCGACGATGCCGATGCCTGCCGCCCAGAGCACCTGCTCAAGAGTGACGGCGCCGCGCTCGGATTCGGCGAACAGGGTGCGGATGCGACCGCGCAGGGCGCTGCGCGTCTCGCGGCTGATGGTGCTCATGTTCTCTCCTCGTATGGATGGATCGTGTGGATGGATCGTGTGGATGGATCGTGTGGATGGATCGTGTGGATGGATCGTGTGGGCGGAATAGGGCGAACAGATCAGGATGACAGGAATGCGTCGAGCACAAAAGGTGTGCCGATGAGCAGCAGGAAGACGAAGCCGGTGGCCGCCATCGGGATGACCATCGCCGTCGTCGACTTGTTCGCCTGCTCCTGGCGCTCGTTGAGCAGGCGGTTTCGCAGGCTCTTTCCCTGCGCGCGGAGGGTCTCGTAGACGGATGCGCCCTCCTCGCCGGAGAGGCGCATCCGTCGGGCGAGCTCGGTGAGGTCAGGCACATCGATCTCGATGCTCAACCGCTCGAGCGCATCCCAGGCCGCGATGCCGGCGTAGCGGGCCTGGGCGAGCTCCTGGCTGAGACGCACGAACACCCAGCTGCGCCCGACGCGCGCCGCCGACTCGAGCGCGCGGCTCGGCGAGGCGCCGCGGTTGCGCTCGCTCGCCACCAGCTCGAGGTACACGGCGACCGCGCGCGAGAACTCCGCCCTTGCCTCGGCGGCCTGGCCGCGCACGATGAGGTTCGGCACGAACCATCCGGCGATGGCAAGCGGCAGGCCGAACAGCGCGGGGATGTAGAACGCGCCGAGACCGAGCGCCTGGAACACGAACCCGATCGCCAACGGGGCGACCAGGAACACGCCCGCCATGAGCACCTTCTGGGTCATGTAGCGGTTTGTGCTGAGCCCGATCAGCTTGAGATCGACGAGCGGGAGGCGGAAGCCGGGCAGGCCGGAGAGCTGCCGGATGGCGCGCGCGCCGATCTGCTCGTTGAGCGTCGCCGCGGTCGGACCTCCGACTTCCGACGCGATTCCCCGGCCGCTCAGCCGCTCGAGCGCCGCGCCCAGCGAGGGGGCGGCAGGCACGAGGGCGGCCACGACAAGGGCGAGCCCCGCGCCCGCGAGCACTCCGGGAAGCAGCATCATCCACGGGGGCATCAGCGCGCTCCCCTCTCGCTCGGCACGAGGATGCGCGGGCCCGGCTTGCTGCGCGCGACGCGCTTCAGCGCGAACAGCAGCAGGATGTCGAGCGCCACGTACAGCGCCAGCAGCAGCTGACCCAGGGGGGTGCTGTAGGGGGCCGAGTAGTCGCGCGCGACGAACAGCAGCGCGAGCACGCCGATCGTGATGTACACGACCATGCGCACCTCGTTGCGGGGGCCCGAGCGCTCGGTCTCGATCTGCCGGCGAGCGCGCACCTCCGAGAGGATGCTCTCGGCGAGGTCCTCGAGGGCCGTCGCGAGACCCGGGCCGCGCAGCTCGGCCTTCAGCAGCAGGTGGGCGACGACGAGGTCGCCGGTCTCGTCGTCGAGTTCGTCGGCGAACAGGCGCAGGGCCTCGTCAGTGGCCATACGCGAGTTCAGCCGCGCCACGAGCCGCGTCACCTCGGGCTTGATCGCCGCCGGGCAGCTCGCGCGCGACGCGCTGATCGTGCGCTCGAGGCCCGCGCCGGCAACAGTCAGACCGGCGAGGCTGCGCGTCCACGACTCAAGAGCGTCGAGGCGCGCGATCGTGAGGTCGTCGCCCTGCGCGCTCAGCAGCCACGGCACGCCGATCACAGCGAGCGGCACGATGACGATCAGGATGACCCAGCCGGTGAACAGCGCCGCCACCAGGCCGATGCCCGCGCCCACGAGCAGCTGGATGCGCCGGGCGGGGCTCAGCGTGAAGGTGGGAAGTGTCCGGCGGCGGGCCGCGGCGGCGCGCGGAGGGAGGGCGATCGCGAGCAGCACGATCACCGCGCCTCCCATCGCGACAAGCAGCGCCAGGATCACCAGGGGCATGTCACTCGCCGCCCCTCAGCCCGGCACCGTCGTAGCCGACGTCGTGAAGGGTCTCCATCAGCTGCGGCGAGGGAAGCGTGTCGCGCACGAGATGCCGCAGGCGCTTGTCGAACCGGAAGACCGGCGACGCGACGGGGCGGCCGTCGTTCGACGATTCTCCGGGCAGGATCTCGGCGATCTCCGTGACCGCGCGGCGCGGACGCTTCGTGACCGGATCCGTCATCTTCGCGATCTGCACCACGAGCCGGATGTTCTGCTCGATCATCCGGTACGCGTACGTCGGCGTCGAGTTGTGCCCGCGCGAGAGCATAAGCGCCGACATGCGGTCGATCGAGTCGTCGGCGCTTGCCGCGTGAAGGGTCGACAGCGAGCCGACACCCGACTGCATCGCCTGCATCATGGCGTAGATCTCGGGACCGCGGACCTCGCCCACGACGAAGCGCTGGGTGTCGAGGCGCAGCGTGTCGTACACGAGGTCCTCGAGCGTGATCTCGCCGGGAAGGCGACCATCCGGAAGCGGCTCGCCGCCGCCGGGCCGGTACTCGAGCGACGTGACGCGCGGGTGCCGGTGCGGGATCTTGTCGAGGTAGAGCTCGCGCTCCATCTCGATCGTGACGAGCTTCTCGTCGGCAGGGATGCAGTCGGCGAGCGCGCGCAGCAGCGTGGTCTTCCCCGCGCCGGGGAACCCGCTGGTGACGATCGAGACGCCCGCGCGCACCGCCGCCGCCAGGAAGTCGGCCGCGTCGCGCGTGATCGTGTCGCGCTCGACGAGGTCGTCGAGCGTGACGTCGACGAGGCGGTGGATGCGCAGCACGATGGTCGGTCGCACCGCGACGGGGGCGGCGACGGCCGCGAGGCGCGCGCCTCCGGGCAGGTCGAGGTGAAGCCGCGGGCTGGCCGACGTGAAGCTGCGCGCGCCCTCACCCGACCGCGTGGCGAGCATGTTGATGTGACGGGTGAGGTCCTCATCCGATTCCGCGACCGGATACTCGTGGCGCACGACCCGGCCGTCGGCATAGGAGAGCCAGACGTCGTCGAAGCCGTTGATGTGGATGTTCTCGACGCCGTCCTCGTCGACGAGCGGCTGAAGCCGGCCGAGGCGGAAGATCGCATCGAGCACCGCCTGCCGGATCGCCTGCTGGAAGCGGGCGGGCCAGCGGGAGTGGACGCCGTCGCCCGCACGCGTCTGCGCGTCCACCCGGGTGCGGATGAGGTCGTCGATGTGCTCGGTCGCGATCGCCACGCGCTGCGGCTCGGGGAGGTTGGGCTCGTCCGTCAGACGCTGCGACAGAGCGCGCGACACCTCGTCCGTGATCGCGTCGATCTCGTCCCACGGGAGGCGGCTGCGCTCCTCGAGCGAGCCCTTCCAGCCCTCGGACGTCCCGGGCCGTGCCAACGCCGAGGGCTCACCGGGCGGACCGGGCTCGACGGTCCGGGTCGACGGCAGCAGCTCATGCGGCGCGAACGCGAGCCACTCCGAGCCGGCCGGCACTGTCTGCACGCGGATGGGGTTGGTGTCGGACGCCGGCTCGCCCGCCGCGGGTGCCGGTGCCGGGGCCGCCGCCGGGGCCGCAGCGTCGGGGGAGCGGCGCGAGCTGCGCTGTCCCGCACGGGTGAGGTGCTCGGCCGCCCTGGCGAGGTTCGCGGCGCCGGCGGACTGCGCCGGCTGCGCGGGGGCAGCTTCGGTCTGGGCGCCATCCGCCTGGGCGCCATCGTTCTGGGCGTCGCCCGGCGCGCCGCGGAAGAACGGCAGGTCGGAGAGGGGCGGCGCCTCGGCGGGGGTGGTCGACTTGTCGTTCACGCGGGCACCTCCTCTCGCGGGGCGCGCTGCGCGAAGGTCTCGTCGTAGGCCGTGCGCACCGTCTGAAGTGCGCGCGCATAGCGCGTGCGCCGGCGACCGGGCTCGGCGTGGAACGTGAACTGGGCGGCTCCGCGCGGATCCGACGGAAGCGAGCCGACGAGGTGGAGTCCGAGGATCTGCGCGATCTGCGACGCAGGATAGGCAGCGCCGACCACCGGATGATCCACGACAAGCAGGTCCATCCACTCGCCGTGCCCGATCTGCTCCATCGATTCACGCAGCCAGCCGACCTGCGCCGATCCGGCGTCGCTGCGCTGCACGTGCGGGTGAAGCGCAGCGACGCCGGGGAGCGTCGCCTCCACAACGAGCGTGACGGACTCGGCCTCGCGCAGCATGTCGATCCGCTCGTCGTCGACCGTGATCCGACCGGCGTCGATGAACACGTCGATTCCGCGTGCTTCGACCACGCGGAGCGCGTCCACCAGCGTCCGCCAGAACCGCGGATCGATCGAGCGAGCGGCGCGCAGCGACGTGAAGCCGGGCACGACGTGCGCGTTCTCACCCAGCTGCACTGCCTGATCCCACACGGCGCCCTCGTCGAGGCGGCCGTAGTAGTCGGCGACGGTCAGCTCCGTGAGACCCGTGATGTGCGGCACCTGCCCGCGCAGGGCGCCGGGAAGGATCTGCGAGGTCGATGCGGTGTCGGCCTCGACGATGAGGACGGGCCGGTTCCACTCACTGGCGAGCCCGACGACGGCGGTCGTCACTCCCGGCGCGCCGCCGGCCGATGCGAACAGCACGACAGCCACGGGTCACTCTCCCGTGACGGTGTCGAGAACCAGGGCGACGCGACCCGACGCGGCGCGCGCAGCGATGTCCGCGGCCTCGTCGGACGGGACGACGAGATCGATCACCCACGTGCCGGCCTCGGCGTCCTCGCGCACCGTGAAGACGGATGCGGCGAAGGTGCGCGGCGTCTCCGCGGGCGGATCCCCCTGCGCCACCGGGGTGTCGACGAGGCGCACACGGTCGCCCGCGGCGAGCGGGTACGCGGGCAGCTGGGCCCGGGTGAGGGAGACGCCGACGATGGACGAGCCCGACGGCACCGCCAGGGCGTCGCCGACGTTCGCAGAGGTCACGAGCGTTCCCGCGGGGAGGTCGACGAGCGCCGTGCGGCCGACGACCGTGTCGGCGGCATCCGCCGTGACGGCGTCGAGATCCTGCCCACCGGCGACCTGGATCGCACGCAGGTCCTCCGCGGCGACGGTGTCGCCGCGTCCGACGTCCGCCGAGACCACCAGCACGCTGACGGTGCGCGTCATGTTGGTGACGAGCCACACGGTCGCCAGACCGCCGAGCACGATCAGCGCGATACCCAGGGCGATCATCGCGGGGCGACGGCGCGACCGGACGGGACGGTGCCGGGCGACGCGGACGCTCTCGGCATCCGGCGTCGGAGTGTCCGACATCGAGCTGTCCACGGTCGTGGTCATCAAGGGCCCCCAGCCTTGCGCGCGTCCGCGGCGCGGCGCGCGCGGATCGGAACAACGCCTAGGGTAACGAATTCGTGCGAACGGTGCCTTCTCGCAGGGTGGGCACCTGCACCCGTCCTGGCCTCCAGGTCAAGCCTCTGTCACCGGGCGCAGCGGACTGATTGCCTGAACATCCTCACGCCGCGCAGTCGGCGTCCGAACGAGAGGCACACCAATGAGCACAGCATCCCGACGCACCGGCGGATTCGCGGACACCCCTCTGCAGAAGGTCGCGCTGGTCTACGGAATCGTCTTCTTCATCGTCGGAATCGGCGGGTTCATCCCCGGCCTGACATCCAACATCGAATCGCTCGAGTTCGCCGGTCACGGATCCGAGGCGATGCTTCTCGGCATCTTCCAGGTGTCGATCCTGCACAACCTTGTGCACCTCCTCTACGCGGTCGTCGGCGTGCTGGCAGCCCGGTCGTTCAGCGGGTCGCGTGCGTACCTCATCTGGGGTGGCGCGCTCTACGCCGTGCTGTGGCTGTACGGCCTGTTCGTTCCGCACGACCACGCCGCCAACTTCGTGCCGCTGAACACCGCGGACAACTGGCTGCACTTCGTGCTCGCTGTGACGATGATCGGCCTGGGCCTGCTGCTCGGCCGCGGAGCGCGCGACGCCCTCCGAAGCTGATCGGTTCCACGTCCGGGGTATTGCATAGACATTGATCTATGGAATACCCCGGACGTACCATGTGTTCTGGCAGTCGGAACCTAGGAGGCGCTCGTGCGACAGCTCATCATCATCGGATCGGGACCGGCAGGCCTGACCGCCGCCATCTACGCGGCGCGCGCGAACCTGAAGCCGCTCGTCGTGGCCAGCTCGGTCGAGGTCGGCGGTGAGCTGATGAACACCACCGAGGTCGAGAACTTCCCCGGCTTCCCCGAGGGCGTCATGGGCCCCGACCTGATGGCGAAGATGCAGGAGCAGGCCGAGAAGTTCGGCGCCGAGATCGCCTACGACGACGTCACCGAGCTTGATCTCGCCGGCGACATCAAGAAGGTCACGCTCGGCAGCGGCAAGACCGAGGAGGCGGAGGCCGTGATCTTCGCGACCGGATCCGCCTACCGCAAGCTCGGCATCGAGGGCGAGGACCGCCTCTCCGGCTACGGCGTCTCCTGGTGCGCGACGTGCGACGGCTTCTTCTTCCGCGAGAAGACGATCGCCGTCGTCGGCGGCGGCGACTCCGCGATGGAGGAGGCCACCTTCCTCACCAAGTTCGCGTCGAAGGTGTACGTCATCCACCGCCGCGACACGCTCAAGGCGTCGAAGATCATGCAGGACCGCGCGCTCGCGAACGAGAAGATCGAGTTCATCTGGAACGCCGAGGTCGCCGACATCCTCGGCGACGGAGCGGTGACCGGCGTGACGCTGCGCGACACTGTCACGGGGGAGACCCGCGACCTTGCCCTGGAGGGCCTGTTCATCGCGATCGGCAACGACCCGCGCACGCACCTCGTGCACGAGAAGCTCGACCTCACCGAGGACGGCACGATCTGGGTGGATGGCCGCTCGTCGCGCACGTCGGCCTCGGGCGTCTTCGCCGCCGGCGACGTCATCGACCCCTCCTACCGCCAGGCCGTCACGGCCGCGGCGAGCGGCACGGTCGCGGCGCTCGACGCCGAGCACTACCTCGCCGCCCGCGGTGACGCCGGCGAGCCCGCCCCCGCCGAGGACCAGCTGGTCGAGGCGAACGCGTAACCGGAACAACTCGCCACCCATCCGCGTTGCGGATGGAGAACGACTTTCACGACAGGAGACTCACATGACCGCCAAGGCCACCACTTCGGCCACCTTCGAGCAGGACGTGCTGCAGGCCGAGGGTCCTGTGCTCGTCGACTTCTGGGCTGCCTGGTGCGGCCCGTGCCGCATGGTCGCGCCCGTCCTCGACGAGATCCAGGCCGAGAACCCCGACAAGATCACGGTTCTCAAGCTCAACGTCGACGAGAACCCGGATCTGGCGATGAAGTACCAGATCACGTCGATCCCGGCGATGAAGGTCTTCTCGGGCGGCGAGGTCGCCACGACGATCATCGGCGCCAAGCCGAAGTTCGCCCTCGAGCAGGACCTCGCGGAGTTCCTGAAGTAATCGACTCCGCTCACGACGGAACCCCTGGCCCATCGGGTCAGGGGTTCCGTCGTCGTGGGGGAGCGCGATCCGGATCCGGATCTGGCGAATCGACGCGCGATCCGGCGGCGCTCGCGTACGTCAGGAGACCGGCACGAGCTCCTCGAGCCGGCGGTAGCTCGCCTCCATGCCGTCCGTCATCCCGGTGGCGAGCACCATCTCGCGCACCTCGGCGCTCGGGTAGGTGATCACGAGCGTCAGCAGCGTGCCGCCGTCGACCGGCGTGAGGGTGAGCTCGTTGCGCGACGGCTCGCCTGGCATGCCGATCATCGCCTCGGTCGTGACCTCGCGGTGCGGCGAGTGCGACTCGAGCAGCTCGCCCTCGAAGCCGAATCCGTCGGATCCGTCCTCTCGCGTCCACTCCTGGCGGAACCGGTCGCCGACGTTCTCCGCGACGTCCGCCACGGTCATCACCCAGCCGTCGGGTCCGAGCAGCCAGCGCTTCATAAGCCCCGGGTCGTGGTGAGCGCGCCACACCTGCTCGACGGTGCCCCGGATGACGCGGCTGACGCGCACCTGGGTGTCGCCGATGAGCTGGGCCGCGACGGGGAGGTCTGCCGCGAAGGCCCGAAGATCCTCGAGCACGGCGTCGATCTGACCCATGGCGGAGGTCATCCCCTGCTCCATTCCCATCTCGACGAGCTGCTCCATCTCCTCGAGCGAGGGGAACGTGGTCACCGTCACCAGCCGCGATCCGGCGTCCGTATCCGTGAACGAGAAGGTCATCAGCATCGTCGGCATGTCGGTGTTGAGGGTGCCGTCCTCGCGGGCGAACCCGTCGCGCACGGTGAACGAGCGGCCCTCGTCGACCGCCTCGAACTGCCAGAGGCCTCCGGAGCGCGAGCCGTCCGGGCCCGTCATGTAGTAGCTGGACGTTCCTCCGGGGAACACGTCGTGGCGCGTGAAGGTGGCCGGCCACTCCGGCGGACCCCAGAAGCGCTCGATCTGGCGCGGGTCGACGTAGGCGTCCCACAGTCGGCGGACGCCCACCGGGAAGTCGGCCGTGACGGTCATCGTGAGGGCGTCGAGGTCCTTCTCGACAGAGGTGAGGGGCATGATCTTGCCTTTCTGCGATTCCTGTGGGGTCATTCCTCGGTCAGCAGGTCATCGAGGCGGGCGATGCGGCCTCGCCAGATCTGCTCGAACCGGTCCAGCAGCGCCTGCGCGCGCCGGATCCGCTCGGGGTCGCCGCGCACGATGCGTTCGCGGCCGTGCGGGTGCTTCGTCACGAGCCCCGCTCCTTCCAACACCGCGACGTGCTTCTGCACGGCCGCGAAGGACATGTCGTAGGCGGCGGCGAGCTGCGACACGGTGGCCTCGCCCGCGAGGGTCCGGCGCAGGATGTCGCGGCGCGTCGCGTCGGCGAGGGCCCGGAAGATCCGGTCCACCTCGTCGTCGGTGAGTTCCGTTTGTACAACCATTTGGTTGTACGTTAGCGCATGCGACGCGGATGTCAACAGGGGGAGGAGAAGATCCTGAGCCGGATCAGCGGGCGTCGGAGACGCGCACGACGGCATCCCAGCGACGGTGAGTGTTCTCCTGGCCGATGAGCCGCCAGACGGCGCGGGTCAGCTGGGGGTACTCCTGCGCGATCAGTCGCAGCAGGCGCTGATTGCGCGCGTGCGTGGGGCGCAGGCCGCCGTCGGCCTCGATGTGCTCGGCGCGGAGGGTGAAGACGACGAGCTCGTCGACCGTCGGCAGATCCTCCATGAACTCCCACGGGTCTTCGCCACCCCGCAGCCGCTCGTGCACGACGGCCGCGAGCTCCTCGGCGGCCTCTGCGCGCAGCACCTCGACGCTCGCGCGCCGCCGGGGCAGGTCCATGGGGTCGTTCACCCATCAAGGCTACGCGCGCGAGCCTGGGCGGGATCCGGATGTGCAAACTCTGTCTGCCCGTGACGTCGCCCTCACGAGGGCAGAGGAAAGGGCCGACGGACCTCGGATCCGCCGGCCCCAGGGGGAGCGCTCAGTGGTTGCGGAGCTTGTCGATCAGCTCGTCCTTCTTGAGCTTCGAGACGCCCTCGATGCCGAGGTCCTTCGCGCGGTCGCGCAGTTCGTCGACGGTGCGGTCGTCGTAGTTCTCCGCGGCGCCGCCACGCTCGCCGACCTCATCGCGCCCGTCGCGCGCCGCGGCGTTGGCGATCCGGGCGGCCTTCTCCTTCGAGTTGCCCTCGTCGCGGAGCTTCTCGTAGAGCTTCTCGTCCTTGATGCTGTTGTTGGGCATGTCAGAACCCCTTTCCTCCTGTCACCGGAAGCACGGCGCCGGACGTGTACGACGCCTCGTCGCTTGCGAGGTAGACGTAGGCCCCCGCGAGCTCGACCGGCTGGCCGGCCCGGCCGAGCGGGGTGTCGGCCCCGAACTCCTTGACCTTCTCGGCCGGGAAACCGGTCGCCGGGATGAGCGGCGTCCAGATCGGCCCGGGGGCGACCGCGTTGACGCGGATTCCCTTCTCGCCCAGCTCCTCCGCGAGCGCCTGCGTGAAGGCGACGAGCGCCGCCTTCGTCATCGCGTAGTCGAGCAGACCCGGCGCGGGGCTCGACGCCTGGATCGACGTGGTGACGATGATCGATGCCCCGGGAGACATATGCGGCACCGCCTCGCGCGCGAGCAGCATCGTCGACACCAGGTTCGTGTGGAACGTCCGTTCGATCTCGGAGGTCGTCAGCGTCTCGACGCCGTCGCGCTGGCGCTGGTATGCCGCGTTCGGAATAAGGATATCGAGGCCGCCAAGCTCGGTTCGCGCCGCCGCGACGACGTCCACACACGCCTGCTCCTCCGTGAGGTCGGCGGGAAGGAGGACGCATTTGCGCCCCGCCTCGCGGATGTAGCGCTCGGTGGTCTGCGCATCCTCTTCCTCCTCGGGCAGGTAGACGATGGCGACATCGGCGCCCTCGCGCGCGTAGGCGATCGCGACGGCCCGGCCGATGCCCGAGTCTCCACCGGTGATGAGCGCCTTGCGTCCCTCGAGCCGGCCGCGGCCGACCCAGCTGGTCTCACCGTGATCGGGGGTGGGCTCCATCGCCTCGGTCATGCCCGGCTGGCTCGGCTGCTCCTGCTCGGGGAAGCTGCCCGAGGGCTCACGCGGATCGGACTGGTTGAGAGTGTCGTCGGTCACGAGGCCTCCTTGGCGTGGGTGTCGGTATGACGATCACGCTAGAGACTCGAGCCGCGCCCTCCCACCCCCTTGACGGAACAGGACGCCGCGCCTAAGTCCGCTGCTTCCCGGGCGCTGAGGTGTCACCCCACGGCTTCGACTCGTCGCTGCGCTCCTCGCTCACCCCGTTTCGACTGCGTTCGCTGTCGCTCACTCCGCTCAACGACCGGAGGGTTGTGTCCGCCCACCGGTCGTTGAGCGGAGCGAAGCGGAGTCGAAACGGGCTGAGCGAGCGCTAGCGAGTCGAAGCCGGCGGGTGCCCTCCAACGACAAAGGGCCTCAGTTGCCGTAGCCCTCTTCGCCGAGCTCCGCGAGGATCCGATTCAGGTCCTGGATCGTCGCGAAGTCGATCTTGATCTGGCCCTTGCGGGAGGTCAGGTCGATCTTCACCTTGGTGTTCAGCCGGTCGCCCAGACGATCGGCGACGTCGTTGAGGAAGGCACGACGCGCTCCGGGTTGCGGCTTCGGCGCGCGAGGACCCGCCTCGGCGGTGACGGTCTTGGCGGCGGCCTCGGCCGCGCGCACAGACAGGTCCTCGTTGACGATCTTGTCCGACAGTCGCTGCATGGCGTCGGCGTCCTCGAGCGACAGGATGGCGCGTGCATGCCCGGCGCTCAGCACGCCGGCCGCCACGCGCTGCTGCACCGGAACGGGCAGGCGCAGCAGACGGATGGTGTTGCTGATCTGGGGGCGCGAGCGGCCGATCCGCTTCGCGAGCTCGTCCTGGGTGATGCCGAAGTCCTCGAGCAGCTGCTGGTAGGCCGATGCCTCTTCCAGGGGGTTCAGCTCGGAGCGGTGGAGGTTCTCGAGAAGCGCGTCGCGCAGCAGGTTCTCGTCCGACGTGTCGCGCACGACGGCGGGGATCGACGTGAGGCCGGCCTCCCGCGACGCGCGCGTGCGGCGCTCGCCCATGATGAGCTCGTACGTGCCGTCGCCCTTGTCGCGGACGACGACCGGCTGCAGCACACCGAACTCGCGCACGCTGTGCACGAGCTCGGCGAGATCCTCGGGGTCGAAATGCGTGCGCGGCTGGCGCGGGTTGGGGACGATGCTGTGCGGGTCGATCTGCACGAGCCGCGCGCCGGGCACTGCGACCAGGTCGTCCTCCGCCTCGGCGGCGGCCGTCGCCTTCTCGGCGGCTTCGGCCGCCTTCTTCGTGGGGGCGCCGGGGAAGAAGACATCGACAGGCCGCGCCTCGCTCGACTCCGCCGTGGGGATCAGTGCGCCGATGCCCCGTCCAAGTCCCGTTCGCTTCGCCGCCATCAGGCTTCCTCTCCCGTATCGCCGGCTGCTGCGCCGGCGTCATTCTGACTGCGTCGGACGATCTCGACCGCGGCCTCGCGATACGCGATCGCCCCCGCCGAGTTCCCGTCGTACGCAATGACCGTCTGACCGAAGCTCGGAGCTTCGGAAATCCTGACTGACCTGGGAATCATGGTCTGCAGCACCTCATCCGCGAAGTGGCTGCGCACCTCATCCGCAACCTGCTGCGCGAGCTTCGTGCGACCGTCGTACATCGTGAGCAGGATGGTCGACAGGTGCAGCTTCGGATTGAGGTGCTTCTGGATCATCTTCACGTTCCCGAGTAGCTGGCTCAGCCCCTCGAGCGCGTAGTACTCGCACTGGATGGGGAGGAAGACTTCCTCCGCAGCCGTGAAGGCGTTGATCGTGAGCAGCCCGAGGGAGGGAGGGCAGTCGATCAGGATGAAGTCGAGCGGTGTCTCCTGCTCACGCACGTACTCGTCGATCGCGGTCTTGAGTCGCTGCTCGCGAGCCACCTGCGTGACGAGTTCGATCTCTGCACCGGCGAGGTGGATGTTGCTCGGCGCGCAGAACAGGCGATCCGATTCCGGGCTCGTCTGCACGACGTCCGAGATCGGAAAGCCATCGATCAGGACGTCGTAGATACTCGGGGTGTCGGCACTGTGCGGGATGCCGAGCGCCGTTGAGGCGTTGCCCTGCGGGTCGAGGTCGATCACGAGCACGCGGCCGCCGAGCGAAGCGAGCGCCGCGGCGATATTGACCGTCGTGGTCGTCTTGCCGACGCCGCCCTTCTGGTTCGAGATGGTCATGACCCGCGTATGACCGGGGAACTCGACCTCCACCGCCGCCAACGCGCGCCGCCGGGCCGAGAGATCGGCCAGCTCGCGAGCGAGAGGCGTGTCGTCTGGGAGTGCGAACGACGCCGCCTTCTCGGACTGTTTCACGTGAAACACTCTTCCCTTCGGAGCAACTGGCCTCCCCCACTCTAACCGCCACCACGGACACAGCCCGCGTGTCGGCTGAGCGGCCTCGCCGTTTCACGTGAAACATCACCCGAGCAGTCGAAGTGCCCCTCGGTGGACCTGTACGCGGATGGGCAGCGCTCCGATGGGCTCGCCGTCGCCGTACACGATGGGGGAGCTCGCCGGTCCGTCGAGCGAATCGATTGTCACCGCACGGGCTGAGATCGCACGCAGGTGAGGCGAGCGCAGGTGTGCGCCGGCGATCATGAGCGGGAACAGCCGGGCAGCCGTGAGCCGTCCCACATCCCGGGCAAGCACGAGCTCGAGCGAGCCGTCGTCAATGCGTGCGTTCGACGCGACGCGGATGCCGCCGCCGAAGGTGGATCCGTTCGCCGCAGTGACGAGGGCGCCGCGCTGCTCCCAGGTGAGCGTGTGCTCCCCGTGGTCGTCACGGGCCCCCATCAGCAGGCCCGGGAATGTCTCGAGCTCCGCTCGCTGCGGGGGAGTGGGGGCAACGCCTTCGATCGTCAGCCTGTAGACCCAGGAGCGATAGCCGAGGATCTCGCGGATCGCCGCGATCACGTACCGTGAGGAGCCGCGCGGGAACCGCATCCGGCCGGCGCGCGCGTTCACCGCGGCATCGATTCCGGCCGATACCGCGTCGGCGACCCAGCACCCTCCGTCGACGACCCCCGTACCCTCGACACGCAACAGATCCACGGCGCGTGGGGTGGTGCCGGCGGTGATGCCCGCCACGAGCTCCTCGATCGCGCGGGCCGAATCCGTGTGAAGGCGAGCCGCGGCCGCGAAGTCGTTTCCGGTGCCGACGGGGATGATGCCCAGAGGAATCTGCGTGGCGGCTACGGCCTGGATACCGAGGTGCAGCATCCCGTCGCCACCCACGACGACGAGGTAGTCGAGTTCGGACAGCCTGCCCCGCACGTTGTCGAGGGCGACATCGGCACTCAGGGCCGATAGCCCGATGACGTCGAACCCGGCGTCGACCAGGCGTCGCGCCAGTTGCGCGCCGACATCCTTGGCGGTTCCACCCCCAGCTGTCGGGTCACCACGAGCCCAACTCGCCGCGTCTTCTGCACCCACCCACGCTACCGCCCCGTTTCACGTGAAACATCCCACCCCACTGGTCGCTGAGCGGAGCGAAGCGGAGTCGAAACGGGCTGAGCGACACTTCGACTCGCTTCGCTCGCTCAGCACGGGTCTCCGCGAGTCGAAGCCAGCCGGTAAAGCCATGGCTTCGACTCGTCGCTGCGCTCCTCGCTCACCCCGTTTCGACTGCGCTCGCTAGCGCTCCCTCCGCTCAACGACCAGGGGAGTGCGCCTCGCCCGCACGCGGTTTCACGTGAAACATCCGACAGGGAGTCGCTAAGCCAATCCAGACACACTCCCGAACCGTCGCCGGTCGTTGAGCGGAGCGAAGCGGAGTCGAAACGGGCTGAGCGAGCGAAGCGAGTCGAAGCCGCTACCGTCCCCGTCCGCAAGGCTTCGACTCGTCGCTGCGCTCCTCGCTCACCCCGTTTCACGTGAAACATGCCCGCTGAGGCGACGCCCTCCGCCAACCAAGGCTGTGGACAACACGCTCACGCCCACCCGGACCAGAAGTATGGTCGCGGCATGACCCAGGGCTGCACCTACATCCTTCGGTGCGCCGATAACACCTTCTACGTCGGGAGCACGAACGACATCACCACGCGCCTCGCCGCGCACCAGGCGGGGGAGGGTGCCGAGTACACGAGTCGGCGTCTACCCGTGAGCATCGAGTGGTGCGGACAGTTCGACCGCATCGAGGACGCCTTCGCATTCGAGAAGCGCCTGCAGGGCTGGAGTCATGCAAAACGTGCCGCGTTCATTGCCGGTGGTTTCGATGCCGTCAAGGGATGGAGCAAGAAACACCCGAGCGGTCGGTGAGCGGAGCGACGAGAATCGAGGGTGACCTGCGCGGCCGCGGCTTCGACTCGTCGCTACGCTCCTCGCTCACCCCGTTTCGACTGCGTTCGCTGGCGCTCACTCCGCTCAACGACCAGAAGCCGCGAGACCGTACGCCGTTTCACGTGAAACACCGGCCGGTCGTTGAGCGGAGCGAAGCGGAGTCGAAACGGGCTGAGCGGAGCGAAGCGAGCCGAGGCCGATCCCGCGTGCAGCCGCGGCTTCGACTCGTCGCTGCGCTCCTCGCTCACCCCGTTTCGACTGCGTTCGCTGGCGCTCACTCCGCTCAACGACCAGAAGCCGCGAGACCGCACGCCGTTTCACGTGAAACACCGGCCGGTCGTTGAGCGGAGCGAAGCGGAGTCGAAACGGGCTGAGCGGAGCGAAGCGAGCCGAGGCCGACCCCTACAGCCGCGGCTTCGACTCGTCGCTACGCTCCTCGCTCACTCCGCTCAACGACCAGCAGCCGCAAGACTGCACGCCGTTTCACGTGAAACCCACCCGGGACTTCAGCCGCGGACGACCGCCCGGACCACGCGGGTCTCCTCCGCGAGAACGCCCTCGCCGAGCACCTCGACGCGGACGTCGCTCAGCTTGTAACTGCGGATCGCTTTCTGCGCCGCCTCGATCTCCGTCGGAGCGCCCGTGCCCTTCAACAGGATCAGCTCGCCGCCATCGCGCGCAAGGGGCGCGACCCAGGGGATCAGCGTCCGCAGCGCACTGACCGCGCGGGCGGTCACGGCATCCAGGGTTCCCTCGTAGCGGCCGGCTTCCTCGGCGCGCGCCCGCTCGACGACGACGTTGTCCAGACCCAGCGCCGCCACCTGCTCCTCGAGCCAGGCGACGCGACGCTCCATCGGCTCGATCAGCACGAACCGCACATCCGGACGCGCGATGGCGAGGACGATCCCGGGCAGTCCTGCACCAGAACCCACGTCTCCGACCACGCCACCCGCGGGGAACAGGGGAGCGGCGATCGCACTGTTCAGGATGTGGCGGGTCCAGAGGCGCGGAACCTCGAGCGGGCCGATCAGCCCGCGCTCCTCGCCGTGCTCCGCCAGTGCTGCGGTGAAGGCCCGGGCGAGCTCGATCCGGTCGCCGAACAGCGCGACGGCAGCCGCCGGCTCCGGCTCGAGGCCCTCCACGATCAGCCCCGCCGGATGACGGTGTGACGGTCGGCGCCGTCGCCGTACGACTCCGACACGAGGCCGCGGTCGGCCACGATGTCGTGGACGAGCTTGCGCTCGTAGCTCGACATCGCGGGAAGCGACGCCTGCGAGGCGCCCTCGTCGAGGCGGGCCACGGCGGCATCCACCAGCTTCTCCAGCTGGCGCTGACGAGCGTCTCGCGATCCGCCGACGTCCAGGATCAGACGCGAGAAGCGCCCGGTCTTCGCCTGCACCGACAGCCGCGTCAGCTCCTGCAGCGCCTGCACGGTGTCGGGGTGGGCGAGCACGGAGAGCGAGTCGTCATCCGACTCCACCGACACGTACGCGCGACCCTGCTTCACGTCGAGCGTGAGGTCGCCCTCGATGTCGGCGATGTCGAGCAGGCCCTCGACGTAGTCGGCGGCGATGTCGCCCTCGGCCTCGAGCTCGGCCTGAGTGGGGGCGTCGCCCGTGACGGGAGTGGTGCTCATGTGCAGATCCTCGCGAGTGTCAGAGAACGGGATAATGCCTGATCAGAGGGTATTACGAAACCGGTGCACCCGCGGAGCCGTCGTCATCCGGCTTCGCGGTCGACCCGGTGCCGTCCGAGCGCTGCGCCTGCTTCTTCGCGCGCTGCTTTCCCATCGGCTGCTGGCGCTTGGGCTGCACAGCCTTGCGCTTCTCGGACTCCTCGAGAAGGCGACGCTGCTCCTCCTCGTACTCGGCCATGGACACGACCTTGCCCTGCGAGTTGAGCGCCTTGCCGCGGCGGGCGAGGCGCTCCTCGCGGGCCTTGGCGGCCTCGGAGCCGGGCGTCGGGAGCTCGCGGATGACCACAAACTGCTGCGCCATCGTCCACAGGTTGCTGAAGAACCAGTACAGGACCACACCGAGGGGGAAGAAGACGCCCGAGAAGATGAAGCCCAGCGGCAGCACCCAGAGCATGATGCGCTGCATCTGGTACGCCTGGCCGGTCTTGGCCTCGGGGGAGAGGTTCTTCGAGATGATCTGCAGCTGCGTGTAGAACTGCGACGCGATCATCAGCACCACGAGGACGGCGAGGATGACGATCGTCGACGTCGCGCCGGCGGCCCACGCGTCACCGAGCGTCTGGTGGAACGGCGCGATCTCGAAGAGCTTCGCGTCGTTGAACTGCTTCGTGAGCTCGGCGTTCAGCAGGCCGACGCCGCCGACACCCCTGTCGGCGTGCAGCTTGACGTCCGACAGCGTGTAGTACATCGAGAAGAAGATCGGCATCTGCACGAGCAGCGGCCAGCAGCCGCTGAGCGGGCTGGAGCCGTGCTTCTTGTACAGGTCCATCGTCTCGCGGCTCATCGCCTCACGAGACAGCTGATCGCGCTTGCCCTTGTATCGCTCCTGGATCTTGCGGATCTGCGGGGCGAGCTCCATCATCGCGCGCTGGCTCTTGATCTGCCGCACGAACAGGGGGATCAGCGCCGAGCGCACGATGATCACGACGCCGACGATGGACAGCATCCAGGTCAGGCCGCCGGCAGCCGGCAGGCCGAGGGTCGTGAACAGCCAGTGCCAGGCGACGAGGATCGCCTCCACGGCCCACTTCAGGGGCCAGAGGATCGTTCCGAAGAAATCCACGAGGGATCAGTCCTTTCGACAGGGCACGACGAAGCCGTGTGGAGTGAGGTCGTAGCGGAAGGCCGGGTGCGGACGGACGTCGTCCTGTCCACCGGCCGCCCAGGGGTGGCACCGGGCGATGCGCGCGGCCGCGAGCACCGATCCTTTCACGAGTCCGTGCTGCTGCACCGCGGTCACGGCGTAGGCCGAGCACGACGGGTAGTAGCGGCAGACGTCGCCGTAGATCGGCGAGATGACGGCCCGGTAGCCGTGAAGCAGGGAGAGTCCCGCGTTGCGGGGGAGCAGTGAGACGGCGACGAGCGCGTCGGATGGGCGCATCCCGGATACGGAAAAACGCGCGGTCCCGCGTGCGGAGGCCGGCAGCACACTCACGCTGCGGCCCTCCGCGCAAGACAGCGCGTCACTTCCGTGCGCAGCTCCTGGAACGTCGCCGTCGCGGCGGACGGGAGCGCGCGGATCACCACGTCGGCTCCCTCGCGCACCTCGGGCAGCGCCTCTGCGCAGACCGCCTTGAGGCGTCGACGGACGGTGTTGCGCGTCACCGCGTTCCCCACGGCCTTGCTCACGATGAAGCCGAACCGCGCGGCGCGCGGTTCGGCTGTCAGCACGACGTGGGTCACGGTGTTCGCGCCTGCGCACCGAGCGCCCCGGCGGACGACGAATCGGTAATCGTCGCCGCGGGTGAGGCGTCTCGGCCGCGCGAGCACAGGCCGGTCGGCTGCGGGGTGGCCCAGCGAGCCGGCGTTACGCCGACAGCTCGGTGCGGCCCTTGCCGCGACGAGCGGCGAGGATGGCGCGACCGGCGCGGGTGCGCATGCGGGCACGGAAGCCGTGCTTCTTGGCGCGACGACGGTTGTTGGGCTGGAAAGTGCGCTTGCTCATGGGATCACTCCGGAGAAGGTGTCACCGGATCGGAAGCTGCCGGAGACGTAGACGGTACGGGAATGCCTCGAGGGCATAAGTCAACCGACCTAGAGTACGTCCGCTCGTGTAGTTCTCGCAAACCAGCCCGACAACCTGACAGTATCTCCACAGCCCGCGCCGGGACGCCGCAGGGACACGCGCCCACCCGCCTCCGGTGCCCGGATCGCCATTTGCCGATACGCCTCTGGATGACTAGCGTGGCACCAGTTATCCACAGGCTGAGCCGCGTGATCGCGCCGAAGCATCCCACCCGAGAGGATGCCCTGTGGATCGTTCATCAGTTTGAGGGGACCCATGTCTACGCAGGACGCAACGCCCGGACCGGCCATCCCGGAGGTCCCAGTGTGGCGTGCCGTGCTGAACGAGCTCGAGCACGACGACCGCGTCACGCCGCCGATGAAGGGGTTCCTGAGCCTCGTCGTCGCCGAGGGCGTCATGGGCGGGACGCTCTACCTCGCCGTGCCGAACGACCTCACGGCCGCGCAGATCACCAAGCGCCTGCGCGAGCCGATCATGGATGCCCTCGCCCGCATCGGCGACGACGCCCAGTCGTTCCGCGTCACCGTGAGCCCCGATCTGTCCGAGGTGCAGCTTCCCCCGATGCTCCCGCCGACCGAGGCCCCGCCGGCCCAGCCCCAGCGGCCGGTCGAGAGCACGGTCGAGTCGCACACCCCGAGCCGCAGCGACACGCGCCTCAACCCGAAGTACACGTTCGACAACTTCGTCATCGGCCAGTCCAACCGGTTCGCGCACGCCGCGGCGGTCGCGGTCGCCGAGGCGCCGGCGAAGGCGTACAACCCGCTCTTCATCTACGGCGACTCGGGCCTCGGCAAGACGCACCTCCTTCACGCGATCGGCGACTACGCGCAGAGCCTGTTCGCGGGCGTCCGCGTCCGCTACGTCTCGAGCGAGGAGTTCACGAACGACTTCATCAACTCGATCGCGAACAACCGCGGCGCCGCCTTCAACGCGCGCTACCGCGATGTGGACATCCTGCTGATCGACGACATCCAGTTCCTGCAGGGGAAGGCCGAGACGCAGGAGGCCTTCTTCCACACCTTCAACACGCTTCACGACCACGACAAGCAGGTCGTGATCACCTCGGATGTCGCCCCGAAGCACCTCACGGGCTTCGAGGACCGGATGCGCAGCCGCTTCGAGTGGGGCCTCATCACCGATGTGCAGGCGCCCGACCTCGAGACGCGTATCGCGATCCTCCGCAAGAAGGCGCAGTCGGAGCGGCTCTACATCCCGGACGACGTCGTCGAGTACATCGCGACCGTCGTCTCGACGAACATCCGCGAGCTCGAGGGCGCCCTGATCCGCGTGTCCGCGTTCGCAAGCCTGAACCGGTCGGATGTCGACATCCAGCTCGCGCAGAACGTGCTGCGCGACATCGTCGACCAGACCGAGGACAACGTGGTGTCGGAGAACGACATCATCACGGCCACCGCCGCCTACTTCAAGCTGACCGTCGACGACCTGTACGGCTCCAGCCGATCGCAGGCGGTCGCGCAGGCCCGGCAGATCGCCATGTACCTCTGCCGCGAGCGGACGAGCCTGTCGCTGCCGAAGATCGGTCAGCTGTTCGGCGGCCGCGATCACACCACGGTCATGTACGCGTACAAGAAGATCAGCGAGCTCATGAAGGAGCGCCGCTCGATCTACAACCAGGTCACCGAGATCACAACGCAGCTCGGTCGCCGCTGAGCCACTCCCGCACGACAATGCCGACCCTCGTCCTCCTCGACGACTACCAGGGGGTCGCGCTGCAGTTCGCGCCGTGGCACGAGCTCGACGGCTGGGATGTGCGCGCCCTGCGCGATCCGCATCCGGATGAGGATGCTCTCGTCGCCGCGCTGTCAGACGCCACGGCGATCGTCGCGATGCGTGAGCGGACGCCGTTCCCGCGCCGGGTGCTCGAGCGCCTGCCGCGCCTCGAACTCCTGATCACGACCGGAGCGGCGAACGCGTCGAATCGACGTGGCCGCGGCCGACGAACTCGGGATCACCGTGTGCGGCACGCGCGCGTCCGCCTCCGCGGCACCGGAGCTCTCGTGGGCCCTGCTGATGAGCGCCGTCCGCGACATCCCCGGTCAAGAGCGGGCGCTGCGCGACGGCCGTTGGCAGACGGGCATCGGCGGCGAGCTGTCGGGACGGACGCTCGGCATCGTGGGGCTGGGGAAGATCGGGATCCGGATGGCCGGCTATGCCCGGGCGTTCGGGATGGACGTGCTCGCATGGAGCGAGAACCTGACCGCCGAGCGCGCCGCCGACGCCGGGGCGGAGCACGTATCGAAGCACGAGCTGTTCTCCCGCGCCGACATCGCGACTCTTCACCTCCGGCTGTCGGAACGCACCCGCGGCATCGTCGGGCGCCCCGAGCTGGAGGCCCTCGGCCCGCAGGGCCTGCTCGTCAACACGGCCCGGGGCGGCCTCGTCGACACCGCGGCCCTGGTGACCGCCCTCGAATCCGGGGCACTGGGCGGCGCCGCCCTCGACGTGTTCGACGAGGAGCCCTTGGCGGCCGATCATCCGCTTCTCACCGCGCCGCGCACCCTGCTGACACCCCACATCGGGTACGTGACCCGTGAGCAGTACGCGATCTTCTACCGCGACGCCCTCGAGGACGTGCGCGCCTGGGCCAGCGGAACGCCCATCCGCGTCGTCTCCGCCTCCTGAGCCGGATCGGCCCGCATTCCGGATCAGGCGTCGATTCGCGTCCGCATGTATGCCTCGATCCGCGCTTGACACGTGCCGCCGGGCAGCCCTATAACGACTTCTCCCCATGTGGAAAACTTGTGGATAACTGTTGAGACACGCCACGGCGCATGTGAACGACACGCGAACGAGGTGTGGACTCACCGCTCGGCGACGTCTCGACCCCGCCGAGCTCATCCCCGGACCGTCCGCAGCAGATCCACAACTCACAACTGTGTAGTTCCCTACGCGCGACGGGGATCCACAGAGTTATCCACATTTTCCACAGGCGCTACTACCACTACAGATCTCTTGTCTTCTGAGGGAGTCCGATGACCGTGACCGGCCAAAGCGGTGGAATCACAGGAATCCCAGCCGGGCACTAGCATGGGAGGCCCACGGGCGGTGAGGTCCGTGATTGTTGTGATTCGAGGGGAAGCACCAGTGAAGTTCCACGTGAACCGCGACGTCTTCAGCGAGGCCGTGTCGTTCGTCGTCAAGCTGCTGCCCCAGCGCAACCCCCAGCCGATCCTGGCCGGCGTGCTGATCGAGGCGACCGAGGATGGCGCGCTCGCGCTGTCGGCCTTCGACTACGAGGCATCGGCGCGCACCACGATCGAGGCGACGATCGACGAGCCGGGCACGATCCTCGTCCACGGGCGTCTGCTGTCGGACATCGCAAGCCGGCTGCCCAACGCGCCGATCCAGATGACGACCGAGGAAGACGGCAACATCGCCCTCACCTGCGGCTCAGCCCGGTTCGCCCTCGCCTCGATGCCCGTCGAGGAATACCCCGCGATCCCCGAGGTCACCGGTGAGTCGGGTCTCGTCCCGGCCGACGACTTCGCCACGGCGATCGCGCAGGTCGCCTTCGCCGCCTCGCGCGACGACGTCACCCCGGTGCTCACCGGTGTGCAGCTCGAGGTCACCGACCAGCAGCTCAGCCTCGTCGCCACAGACCGCTACCGCGTCGCGCTGCGCGACATCGACTGGGACGGCGGCCAGCAGGAGGCCCACGCGCTCGTCCCCGCCCGCACGCTGCAGGAGGTCGGCAAGACGTTCTCGCACGGCGGCAACATCTCGATCGCCTTCTCCGGATCGGGCGACCGCGAGATCATCGCCTTCACCGCGGGCAACAAGACCGTCACCTCGCTGCTGATCAAGGGCAACTTCCCGCCCGTGCGCCGCCTGTTCCCCGAGCAGACCGACCACTACGCAGTCGTGAGCACCGCCGACCTCACCGAGGCAGTGCGTCGCGTCGCGCTGGTGCTCGACCGCTCGGCGCCGCTGCGCTTCACCTTCACCACATCGTCGGTGACGATGGACGCCTCGGGTGGCGACCAGGCGCGCGCCTCCGAGTCCGTCGACGCGCACCTCCAGGGCGAGGACGTCACACTTGGCCTCAACCCGCAGTACCTGCTCGAATCCCTCGCGGCGGTCAAGAGCGAGTTCGTGCGCATCACGTTCACGTCGAGCGACAACGCCAACAAGCTCAGCCCCGTGCTGATCACCAGCCAGACCTCGGTCGACCAGGCAGGCAAGGACTCCTTCAAGTACCTGCTGCAGCCGAACCTGCTGCTTCGCTGATTTCCCGCTTCGCGGGGTAGTGCAGTGAGCGTGCGCGATCTCTCGCCCGACGCTTCGCGCCGGGACTTGTGATCGCGGGCTGCCGCTTCGCTCCATCCGAGGATGGGCGTCACTTCATCGACATGGGGGCGGCCGCTTCGCTCTACGCTCCCTGCGGTCGCAAGGGGTGGCAGTCGCTCGCGAATCAGGTGGGTGTCGGTCGATGGTGGTTGAGTTGAGGTGAAGAACCGGACGAAGGAGGAGTGCAGGCCGTGCGAGCGAAGCGAGCGTGGAGCGGAGCGACTGCCGACCACCTCGAGAACGCGGCGTCTGCCCCCGATGGAGCGGAGCGACAGCGCGCGATCTTGAGTCCCGGCGCTTGCGCCGGGCGAACGATCGCGAACGCCACCATGCTCTACCGAAGAAAATCATGATCGTCGAGCACCTGAGCTTGAAGGACTTCCGCAACTATGCGGAAGCCGAGCTCGCGCTCAGCCCGGGACCGAATGTGCTCGTGGGGCGCAACGGTCAGGGCAAGACGAATCTCGCCGAGGCGATCGCCTACCTCGCGACCCTCGGCTCCCACCGGGTGTCGGCCGATGCGCCGCTCGTCCGCGAGGGGTGCGATGCCGCGTTCGTCCGGGCGCGCCTCGCCCACGGCGAGCGGCGGGTGACGCTCGAGCTGCAGCTCAACAAGCAGGGATCGAACAAGGCGCGGATCGGCGGCTCGCCCGTCCGCACGAACGAGCTGCCGCGCTACGCGCAGGTGGTGCTGTTCGCGCCGGAGGATCTGCAGATCGTCCGCGGCGACCCGTCGTCGCGGCGCCGGTTCGCCGACCAGCTGCTGATCCAGCGGACACCGCGGATGTCGGCGGTGCTCGCCGACTACGACCGCACCCTCCGGCAGCGCACGGCGCTGCTCAAGTCGGCCCGCGCCCGCGGCATGAAGTCGACGCAGCTGCCGACGCTCGACGTGTGGGACGACAAGCTCGTCGCGCTCGGATCAGAGATCATCGACGCCCGCGCCCGCCTCGCTCAGGATCTCGCCGCGCCGGTCTCCGCCGCGTACGCCGCGATCGCCGGCGAGGATCACCGCCCCGAGCTCGAGTGGGCGCTGTCGATTCGCGGGGCGGACCCCGAAGAGGGCGACGACCACCAGGACCCGGCAGCCGGCGCGACCGCCGAGCTGTTCCGCGCGGCCCTGCAGGAGAAGCGCGCCGCAGAACTCGATCGTGGACTGACCCTCGTCGGCCCGCATCGAGACGACCTCATCCTGCGCGTGCGCGGTCTCCTGGTGAAGGGGTACGCCTCTCACGGCGAGTCGTGGTCCGTCGCGCTCTCGCTGCGCCTCGCCTCGGCCGAGCTGCTGCGGGCCGAGTCACCCGGCGGAGACCCGGTGCTGATCCTCGACGACGTCTTCGCCGAGCTCGACGCCGACCGGCGCGCACGGCTCGCCGGCGTGGTGGCCGACTACGAGCAGGTGATCGTCACGGCCGCGGTGGCGGGCGACGTCCCCGAGCCCCTGCGCGCGAACGCGGTGCGGATCGAGTCGGGGCGCGTGCTCGGTCCGCTGCGCGAGCATCCGCTGGACGGCTCGTCGCCCGTGGCCGTCTCTCCCGCCGCAGCCGAAGGGGGCGCCGAATGACCGACGACATCCCCGAGACGATCTCGACCTACCTCCGGCTGCGGGGCCTCGAGCCGAGCCGGCGCGCGCAGTGGCGCAATAAGAAGAAGCGTCGCACGGACGACGACGACAACCAGCCGTTTATGAAGGGGCGCGATCCCGGGTCGATCGGCGACGCCCTCGACGGGCTGACCCGCGCGCACGGCTGGGCTCCCCAGCTGGCGCGCGAGGACCTCGTGCGCCAGTGGGAGGACGTCGCCGGCGCCGAGACCGCGCAGCACTCGAGCCCGGTGTCGCTCAACGACGGCACGCTGACCATCCAGTGCGACTCGACGGCATGGGCGAAGAACCTGTCGTACATGCGCGCGCAGATCCTCACGCAGATCGTCACGAGGTACCCCGAGGCGGGGGTGTCGTCGGTGCGCTTCGTCGGGCCGGACGTCCCCACCTGGAAATGGGGCCCCAGATCGATTCCAGGGCGCGGCCCGCGCGATACCTACGGGTGACCCACGTCCCGGGGTATCCGGATCGGATTTCGTGCGTCTGCGGGCCTGTCACGGCCAGTCGGGACTGTCCCGCTTGATAGGATGGCGGTGCACCCGAATACAGATGTGGAGCGCCCCCGCACATGACGATCGACAACCAGGACGAGCCGAACGCGCCGACGCAACCGCAGGTCCCTGACCGCTCCTCCAGGAAGGTCGGAGGAGAGTACGGCGCAGACGCCATCCAGGTCCTCGAGGGTCTCGAGGCGGTGCGCAAGCGTCCGGGCATGTACATCGGATCCACGGGTCCGCGCGGCCTCCACCACCTCGTGTACGAGATCGTCGACAACTCGGTCGACGAGCACCTCGCCGGCTACTGCGACACCATCGTCGTGACGATCCTCGCCGACGGCGGCCTCCGCTGCGTCGACAACGGCCGCGGCATCCCGGTCGACATGCACAAGACCGAGGGCAAGTCGACGCTCGAGGTCGTGCTGACCGTGCTTCACGCCGGCGGCAAGTTCGGCGGCGGCGGATACGCGGTCTCCGGCGGCCTCCACGGCGTCGGCTCGTCCGTCGTGAACGCACTGTCGACCCGCCTCGACGCGGTGGTCAAGCGTCAGGGAAGCGTGTGGCGGCAGTCGTTCGAGAAGGGCGGCGTTCCGCTTGCCCCCGTCGAGCAGGGCGAGGACACGGACGAGACCGGCACCACCATCACGTTCTGGCCCGACCCGGAGATCTTCGTCGAGGGCGTCGACTTCGACTACGAGACGCTGCGCACCCGCTTCCAGCAGACCGCGTTCCTCAACAAGGGGCTGCGGATCGAGCTCTACGACGAGCGCCCCGACTCGGCCGAGGAGGTGCAGCGCGAGGACGGCTCGACCGAGATGGTCAAGCGCCACAACGTCTTCCACTACGAGCGCGGCCTCGTCGACTACGTCGAGTACCTGAACAAGGTGCGCAAGGCCGAGCACGTGAACGAGGACATCGTCGTGCTCGAGCAGGAGCAGGCGGACGGCCGGATGTCGGTCGAGATCGCGATGCAGTGGACGACGTCCTACAGCGAGAACGTCTTCACCTACGCGAACATGATCAACACGCACGAGGGCGGCACGCACGAGGAGGGGTTCCGCGCGGCGCTGACGACACTCGTCAACAAGTACGCGCGCGCGAACAACCTCCTCAAGGAGAAGGAGGACAACCTCACGGGCGACGACGTTCGCGAGGGCCTGACCGCCGTCATCTCCGTGAAGCTCTCCGAGCCCCAGTTCGAGGGGCAGACGAAGACCAAGCTCGGCAACACCGAGGCGAAGGCGTTCGTGCAGAAGGTGGTGGGCGACCAGCTCGCCGACTGGTTCGAGCGCAACCCCGCGCAGGCGAAGAACGTCATCCGCAAGGCGATCGACGCGGCCACCGCGCGCCTCGCCGCGCGCAAGGCGCGCGAGACCGCTCGCCGCAAGAGCGTGTTCGAGTCGGCCGCGATGCCCGACAAGCTCAAGGACTGCACGTCGAAGGATCCGTCGATCTCCGAGATCTTCCTCGTGGAGGGCGACTCGGCCGGCGGCTCGGCCGTCGGCGGCCGCGACCCGCACACGCAGGCGATCCTCGCGCTGCGGGGCAAGATCCTGAACGTCGAGCGTGCGCGCATCGACAAGGCGATGGGCAACAAGGAAGTCCAGGCGATGATCCAGGCCTTCGGCACGGGCATCGGGCCGGAGTTCGACATCGAGAAGGCCCGCTACCACAAGATCGTCCTGATGACGGATGCCGATGTCGACGGTCAGCACATCACGACGCTGCTGCTGACCCTGCTCTTCCGCTACATGCGCGGCCTGGTCGAGGCCGGCTTCGTCTATCTCGCCATGCCGCCGCTGTACCGCCTCAAGTGGACGAACGCTCCGCACGAGTACGTCTACAGCGACCGCGAGCGCGACGCCCTGCTGAAGGAGGGCGCCGCCGCAGGCAAGCGCATCCCCAAGGAGGCGGGAATCCAGCGCTACAAGGGCCTCGGCGAGATGAACGACCACGAGCTGTGGGACACGACGATGAACCCCGAGACCCGCACGCTGCAGCAGGTCACGATCGACGACGCGGCCGCGGCCGATGAGATCTTCTCGGTGCTGATGGGCGAGGACGTCGAGTCGCGTCGCTCCTTCATCCAGCGCAACGCCAAGGACGTCCGCTTCCTCGACATCTAGTCCCCCTGCTCTACTCCCCACGACCCGGTCGTTGAGCGAGGAGCGAAGCGACGAGTCGAAACGTCGCAAGCGAATCTCGAGAACTGAATCGAAGAGAACATGACTGACGAAGAACGCCCCGACCTCACCGCCGCGCACAACCACGGCCGGATCGACCAGGTCGACCTGCAGTCGGAGATGCAGCGCAGCTACCTCGACTACGCGATGAGCGTCATCGTCGGGCGCGCGCTGCCCGACGTGCGCGACGGACTGAAGCCGGTGCACCGCCGCGTCGTGTACGCGATGTACGACGGCGGCTACCGTCCCGACAAGAAGTTCTCGAAGTGCGCCCGCGTCGTCGGCGAGGTCATGGGTCAGTACCACCCGCACGGCGACTCGGCGATCTACGACGCCCTCGTGCGCCTCGTGCAGCCGTGGTCGCTGCGCTATCCGCTCGCGCAGGGGCAGGGAAACTTCGGCTCGCCGGGCAACCAGGGCGCCGCGGCCCCCCGGTACACAGAGACGAAGATGGCCGCGCTCGCGCTCGAGATGGTGCGCGACATCGAGCAGGACACCGTCGAGTTCCAGGACAACTACGACGGCGAGACGCAGGAGCCCACGGTCCTTCCTGCCCGTTTCCCGAACCTGCTGGTCAACGGATCGGTCGGCATCGCGGTCGGCATGGCCACGAACATCCCGCCGCACAACCTCCGCGAGGTCGCGGACGGCGCGCTGTTCGCCCTCGCCAACCCCGACCTCCCTCGCGAGGAGCTGCTCGAGGGCCTGATGCAGCGCATCCCCGGCCCCGACTTCCCGACCGGCGCGCAGATCCTCGGCACCAAGGGCATCCACGAGGCGTACCGCACCGGCCGCGGCTCGATCACGATGCGCGCGGTCGTCGAGATCGAGGAGATCCAGGGCCGCACCTGCCTCGTGATCACCGAGCTTCCGTACCAGGTGAACCCCGACAACCTCGCCGTGAAGATCGGCGAGCTCGCCCGCGAGGGCAAAGTCACCGGCATCGCCGACATCCGCGACGAGACTTCGGGCCGCACCGGTCAGCGCCTCGTCGTCGTGCTCAAGCGCGACGCGGTCGCGAAGGTCGTGCTGAACAACCTGTACAAGCACACCGAGCTGCAGACGAACTTCGGCGCGAACATGCTCGCCATCGTGGACGGCGTGCCCCGCACCCTGTCGCTCGACGGCTTCATCGGCTACTGGATCGCCCACCAGCTCGAGGTCATCGTCCGTCGCACCAAGTTCCGCCTGCGCAAGGCCGAGGAACGGATGCATATCCTGCGCGGCTACCTCGCGGCGCTCGATGCGCTCGACGAGGTCATCGCGCTCATCCGCCGCTCGCCCACGGTCGACGAGGCGCGCGAGGGCCTCAAAGACCTGCTGAAGATCGACGACATCCAGGCCGACGCGATCCTGTCGATGCAGCTGCGTCGCCTCGCCGCCCTGGAACGCCAGAAGATCATCGACGAGGCCGCGGAGCTCGAGGCGCAGATCGAGGACTTCAAGGCGATCATCGCCGACGAGATGCGTCAGCGCGAGATCGTCCGCACCGAGCTCACCGAGATCGTCGACCGCTTCGGCGACGAGCGGCGCACGCACATCCTCCACGGCTTCGACGGCGATGTGTCCATGGAGGACCTCATCGCCGAAGAGGACATGGTCGTCACCGTCACGCGCGAGGGCTACGTCAAGCGCACGCGCAGCGACAACTACCGCTCACAGCGCCGCGGCGGCAAGGGCGTGCGCGGGGCGCAGCTGCGCGCCGACGACGTGGTCGAGCACTTCTTCGTCACGACGACGCACCACTGGCTGCTGTTCTTCACGACCAAGGGTCGCGTCTACCGCACGAAGACCTACGAGCTGCCGGAGGCCGGTCGCGACGCGAAGGGGATGCACGTCGCGAACCTTCTCGCGCTGCAGCCGGATGAGCAGATCGCGCAGATCATCGAGCTCAAGAACTACGAGGCGGCCGAGAACCTCGTGCTCGTCACGCGTGCGGGTCTCGTGAAGAAGACGCGTCTCGCCGAGTACGACTCGAACCGCCAGGGCGGCATCATCGCGATCAAGCTGCGCGAGGACGACGAGCTCGTCAGCGCGCTGCTCGTCGACTCGTCCGAGGACATCCTGATGATCAGCCGCGGTGGCCAGTCGCTGCGCTTCTCGGCGACCGACGAGGCGCTGCGACCGCTCGGTCGCTCCACCAGCGGTGTGAAGGGCATGTCATTCCGCGAGGGTGACAGCCTGCTGACCGCGAACGTCGTCACCGACGAGGGATACGTGTTCGTCGTCACCGAGGGCGGCTTCGCCAAGCGCACTCACGTGAGCGAGTACCGGGTGCAGGGACGCGGCGGCCTGGGCATCAAGGTGGCCAAGCTGTCGGATGAGCGCGGCGGCCTCGCCGGCGGGCTCATCGTCTCGGAGGACGACGAGGTGCTCGTGGTTCTCGCCAAGGGCAAGGTGGTACGCTCGGCCGTTGCCGAGGTCCCCGCCAAGGGCCGCGACACCATGGGCGTGCTGTTTGCGCGTCCGGACAAGGACGACCGCATCCTGGCCATCGCCCGCAACACCGAGCGGAGCGTCGTGGCCCTGGACGACGCCGACGGCGAGCCCGCCGTCGAGGAGGCGTCCGCCGAGACCGCGCCCGAAACCCCCGGAGAGAACGCATGAGCACGGTAGCCGACAAGCTCGCGAAGAAGTCGACTCACAAGACAAACGCCAAGCAGGTGCGACTGCGCCTTGTGTACATCGACTTCTGGTCGGCCGTGAAGCTGTCGTTCCTGGCGGCCGTGGCGCTCGCGATCGTGACGATCGTCGCGTTCTTCCTGATCTACATGGTCGTGCAGACGACGGGCCTCATCGCCCAGGCGGATGAGTTCTTCAAGGGCTTCACGGAGGGCGACATCGCGATCTCCGACTTCATCGGTCTGCCGCAGGTGATGGCCTTCGCGACCGTGGTCGCGATCCTGAACCTGGTGGTCGTCACCGTGCTCGGCGCGGTGGTCGCGGGGATCTACAACCTCGCCGTCAAGATCACCGGCGGACTGCTCGTCGGCTTCACCTCGAACTGACGCGCGCGGGACTGTCCCGATTCGCGAACGCCGTGCGGATCGGGTAAAGTCTCTGAGGTTGAGGACGCAAGTCCTTCCCTCTTGGGGGTATAGCTCAGGCGGTTAGAGCGCTTCACTGATAATGAAGAGGTCCCAGGTTCAAGTCCTGGTACCCCCACCATCGAGAGCCTTCGCGGAAGCGGAGGCTTTTCTCGTTCCCGGGCGCTGCGGGTCGGCCCCATCCTGACAACGGGACGAGAACCGGGGTCGCCGGCCCATGTAAACTCTCCCGAGGGTCTTTCGAGATCCACCCCTTCCGGGGCCTTAGCTCAGTTGGTAGAGCGCCTGCTTTGCAAGCAGGATGTCAGGAGTTCGAATCTCCTAGGCTCCACACCCGAACGCCGTCCCCCGGGGCGGCGTTTCTGGTTTCCGGGGCGCTGCGGCGGACAATCGGTGCGCAAGGGCCCTGTGGCCGCGCGATAAGGGCCGGACGGCCACTGTTTGTCTGCGCGGGGTCAGCCTCGTGCCAACGCGTGGAAGGCGCTCGTCCCGTACCCGAGGTCGGACTCTGGCTCGGGATCGAAGACGAACGCGAGCGCGCCCGTGACGACGATCAGATAGATCAACACCACGGCGCCCACCAGGATGCCGACGGTGATCCCCATGCCGCGTGTCATGGGATAGAGCCTAGGCTCGGGGCCGTCGTCCATTGAATGTATGCATACCGGCCCTCTGAACGCCTCGACACGGACCGCGTTCGCGCCTAACGTATACAGCGTGGCTGACGAGAACCGGATGAAGGCGAGCGACCGCGCGTACGCGACGCTGCTCGACGACATCCAGAGCGGGCGCCTGCGACCGGGAGCCGTCGTCAGCGAGGTCGAGCAGGCGTTGCGACTCGGGGTCAGCCGCACGCCGATGCGCGAGGCCATCGGCCGCCTCGCGAACGCCGGTCTCGTCGTGCAGCAGTCGCCGCGCGTGACGGTGGTTGCCGACATCGACGCCGACGACATCCGGGATCTCTTCGACGTGCGTCGCGCGCTCGAGGAGACGGCCGTGCGGCTCGCGGCGAAGCGCGCGGATCGGGCGGTCTTCGCCATGCTCGCCGCGGAGTTCGCCGACGCGCATCCGGCCGCCGATGCCGATGCGTACTACGAGCTGATCGCCCGGTTCGACGCCGCGGTCGACCGGACGGTCGACAACTCGCACCTCGTCTCGGCGCTGCGCAATCTCCGCACGCACCTCGTGCGCGTCCGACGCATGGCGCGCGACAACCCCGACCGGCTCGCGCAGTCGGTCGCCGAGCACCGCCTGATTGCCGCGGCGATCGCCGCCGGCGACGGCGACCTCGCCGCCCACGCGACGCACGTGCACCTCCACAACGCCCTCACGACGATCCTCGAATCCATCCAGACTGATCTCCCGCAGGAGGAGCCCACATGACCGTGAACCACCACGTCCGCGTCCACCGCAGCGACGAGAACCTGCCGCGCGAGGGCCAGCTCGCCTGGAAGATCGCCGAGGTCGCGGTCGACCCGGTCGCCGTCGAGGCCGACGTCACCGACATGATCATCAACCGCGTGATCGACAACGCCGCGGTCGCCGCCGCATCGCTCACGCGCCGTCCCGTCGTCGCGGCCCGGCAGCAGGCAGAGGACCACGCGGTGTCGGCCGGGGGAGCGGGCGCCACGATCTTCGGCTGCGCGCTCGACCGCGTGACGAGTCCCGAGTGGGCCGCGTGGGCGAACGGCGTGGCGGTGCGCGAGCTCGACTATCACGACACGTTCCTCGCCGCCGACTACTCGCACCCCGGCGACAACATCCCGCCGATCCTCGCTGTCGCGCAGCACACGGGACAGGATGGCGCCGCCCTGCTGCGCGGGCTCGCCACGGGCTACGAGATCCAGATCGACCTGGTGCGCGCGATCTCGCTGCACAAGCACAAGATCGACCACGTCGCCCACCTCGGCCCCTCGGCGGCCGCCGGCATCGGCACCCTGCTCGGCCTCGACGCCGAGACGATCTACCAGGCCGTCGGCCAGGCGCTTCACACCACGACCGCCACGCGCCAGTCCCGCAAGGGCGAGATCTCCACGTGGAAGGCGCACGCCCCGGCCTTCGCCGGCAAGCTCGCCGTCGAGGCGGTCGACCGCGCGATGCGCGGCGAGACCTCGCCGAGCCCCATCTACGAGGGCGAGGACGGCGTGATCGCCTGGCTGCTCGACGGCAAGGACGCCGCGTACGAGGTGCCGCTCCCCGCCCCGGGCGAGCCGAAGCGCGGCATCCTCGACTCGTACACGAAGGAGCACTCGGCCGAGTACCAGGCGCAGGCGTGGATCGACCTCGCGCGCCGCCTCGGCACCGAGCGCCCCGAGCTGCGCGACCCGGCGAACATCCGCTCGATCGTGCTGCACACCAGCCACCACACGCACTACGTGATCGGCTCGGGCGCGAACGACCCGCAGAAGTACGACCCGACCGCCTCGCGCGAGACGCTCGACCACTCGATCCCGTACATCTTCACGGTCGCGCTGCAGGACGGCGCGTGGCACCACGTCGACTCCTACACGCCCGAGCGGGCCGGCCGCGCCGACACGGTCGAGCTGTGGAACAAGGTCACCACGCGGGAGGACCCGGAGTGGACGCGCCGCTACCACTCGGAGGACCCGAACGAGAAGGCGTTCGGCGGTCGCGTCGAGATCACCCTCGCCGACGGATCCACGGTTCAGGAGGAGATCGCGGTCGCGGATGCGCACCCGCTCGGCGCCCGCCCGTTCGCGCGGGAGGACTACATCCGGAAGTTCCGCCTGCTCGCCGAGCCGGTGCTGGCGGCGGACGAGATCGAGCGCTTCCTCGAGCTCGTGCAGCGCCTGCCCGAGCTCTCGGCCGACGAGGTGCGCCGCCTGACGATCGTCGCCGAGCCCGGCGTGATCGTTCCCGGGCCGAAGGGGCTGTTCTGATGCTGTACTCCCAGACCCCGGCGCACGAGAAGCGCCGGCTGTTCCGCGAGCGCCTCGCGAGCGGCGAGCTGCTGCGGTTCCCCGGCGCCTTCAACCCCCTCTCCGCCCGTCTCATCGAGCGCAAGGGCTTCGAGGGCGTCTACATCTCGGGCGCCGTGCTGTCGGCCGACCTCGGGCTGCCGGACATCGGGCTCACGACGCTGACAGAGGTCGCCGGCCGAGGGCAGCAGATCGCGCGGATGACCGAACTGCCCGCGATCATCGACGCCGACACCGGCTTCGGCGAGCCGATGAACGTCGCCCGCACGATCCAGACGCTCGAGGACGCGGGCCTTGCCGGCGCGCACATCGAGGACCAGGTCAATCCGAAGCGCTGCGGGCACCTCGACGGGAAGGCGGTCGTCGACGAGTCGACGGCCCTGAAGCGCATCCGGGCGGCGGTCGACGCCCGGCGCGACCACAACTTCCTCGTGATGGCGCGCACCGACATCCGTGCCGTCGAGGGGCTAGACGCCGCGATCGACCGCGCGAAGGCGCTGGTCGATGCGGGAGCGGACGCGATCTTCCCCGAGGCGATGCGCACGCTCGAGGAGTTCGCGGCCGTGCGTGAGGCCGTCGACGTGCCGATCCTGGCGAACATGACCGAGTTCGGCAAGTCCGACCTGTTCTCCGTGGACCAGCTGCGTGACGTCGGCGTCAACATCGTGATCTGGCCCGTCTCGCTGCTGCGGATCGCCATGGGAGCCGCCGGCCGGGCGCTCGACACGCTCACCGACGAGGGGCACCTGACGTCGAAGCTCGGCGAGATGCAGCATCGCGCGGATCTCTACGATCTGATCGACTACGAGGGGTACAACCACTTCGACTCGGGCGTCTTCGACTTCCAGCTCGACCGCTGACATCCGCACGCCTCACGCTCAGGGAGAGACATGACCGATACCGACATCAAGAAGGGCCTCGCCGGCGTGGTGGTGGACTACACCGCGGTCAGCAAGGTGAACCCCGAGACGAACAGCCTGCTGTACCGCGGCTATCCGGTGCAGGAGCTCGCAGCCACCCAGTCGTTCGAGGCCGTCGCGCACCTGCTGTGGCACGGCGAGCTGCCGACCGACGCGCAGCTCGCCGAGCTGCGGGAGACGGAGCGGCGGCACCGGGCTCTGCTGCCGAGCGTCAAGGCGGTGATCGACGGGCTCCCCGTCGACGCGCATCCGATGGATGAGGTGCGCACCGCGGTGAGCGCGATCGGCGCCGAGGAGACCGCCGGGATCTCGAACGTCCTGGATGCGGTCGGCTCTCCGGAGGAGAACCTCGAGCGCAGCATCCGGCTGTTCGCGCAGCTGCCGGCGATCGTCGCCTACGGGCAGCGCCGTCGCCGCGGACTCGATCTCGTCGAGGCCCGCGACGACCTCGACTACGCGGCCAACTTCCTGTGGCAGACGTTCGGGGAAGAGCCGGATGAGGTCGTCGTCGACGCGTTCAACCGCTCGATGATCCTGTACGCGGAGCACTCCTTCAACGCGTCGACCTTCACCGCCCGGGTCATCACCTCGACGCTCAGCGACCTGTACTCGGCCGTGACCGGCGCGATCGGCGCCCTCAAGGGTCCGCTGCACGGCGGTGCGAACGAGGCGGTGCTGCACATCCTGACCGAGATCGGCGACGCGTCGAACGTCGTGCCGTGGCTGGATGCGGCCCTCGCAGAGAAGCGCAAGATCATGGGCTTCGGACACCGTGTGTACAAGAAGGGCGACTCGCGCGTGCCCACCATGAAGGCCGCGCTCGACACGCTCGTCGCGCACTACGACCGGCCGGATGTCGCCGAGCTCTACGAGACGCTCGAGAGCGAGTTCGTCTCGCGCAAGGGCATCTACCCGAACCTCGACTACCCGTCCGGCCCGGCCTACAGCCTGATGGGCTTCGACACGCTCACGTTCACACCGCTCTTCGTCGCGGCGCGCATCACCGGATGGACCGCGCACATCCTCGAGCAGCAGGCGTCGAACGCGCTCATCCGCCCCCTGTCGGCCTACAACGGGCCCGACGAGCGCCACGTCGAGGGCTACGTTCCCGACGAGGCCGAGCTCGAGGTCGCCGAGCGGCCGGAGGAGTCCGCGGGCTGAGCCGCTCGTCTAGCGCAAACTCCCGCTGAGCGCGACCCCCGTGCATGATCGAAGGCGGGCTCCTAGCGTGGGTTGACCCGGGGAACATCCGGGATCATCCGTGACGGAAGGAGCCGCACATGGGACTCGACGACAAGATGAAGAACGCTGCCCAGGACCTGTCCGGAAAGGCCAAGGAGGGCGCCGGCAAGGCGACCGACAACGAGCGCCTCGAGGGCGAGGGGCAGGCGGACCAGACGGGCGCCAAGCTGAAGCAGGCTGGCGAGAACGTCAAGGACGCCTTCAAGTAAGGCCCCCGTCTCGACACCGAAGGGCCGCTCCCGTCGGGAGCGGCCCTTCCGTCGTGCGGATCAGGATCGCCGCGCCCGACGGGCTCTCGACCCGCGTCGCTAGGCTGACCCCATGGACATGCGCGTCGCCGCCTACTGCGTCATCGTCGACGACGACGATCGGGTGCTGCTGACGCGCTGGATCGAGGGGCGCTCTCCCGCGTGGTCGCTGCCGGGCGGCGGGATCGATCCGGGCGAGGACCCGGCGGACGCCGCGCGTCGCGAGGTCTGGGAGGAGAGCGGGTACGAGGTGCGCCTCGACGGTCTGCTCGGGGTCGACTCGCACGTGATCCCCGCGCGCAAGCGCCTGGCGAAGGACGCGTCGGGACCGCTTCACGCGATCCGAATCGTCTACCGCGCCACGATCACGGGCGGCACGCTGACCCACGAGGTCGACGGATCCAGCGACATGGCCGAGTGGATCCCGCTCGCCAAGGTGCGGGGGATCGAGCGGGTCGCACTCGTCGACACCGCGCTGCGCATGGCCGGCATCGAGAACTGAAGGAGCGACGTGTACAACCGTCTACTGCTCGTCAACGGGCCGAACCTCAACCTGCTCGGCACCCGCGAGCCGGAGGTCTACGGATCGGAGACCCTCGATGACGTCTTCGCGCGTTCCTCCGCGGCGGCGAAGGCCGCGGGCTTCGACCTTCGCGCGTTCCAGAGCAACCACGAGGGCGCGCTGATCGACGTGATCCACGAGGCGAAGGCGGATTGCGACGGCATCATCATCAACCCGGGCGCCTTCACCCATACGTCGGTCGCGCTGCGCGATGCGCTGACCGGGGTGGCGCTGCCGTTCGCCGAGGTGCACATCTCCAACGTGCACGCGCGCGAGCCCTTCCGGCACCACTCGTACCTGTCGGATGTCGCGAGCTGCGTCATCGTCGGGGCAGGCGTGCAGGGCTACGAGTTCGCGGTCCAGCGTCTGGCGACCATCCTCCGCTGACTGGTACTCCGCGGGTTCACTGGTCTCGCCGAGACCAGTGAACCCGCGGAAGACCAGTCGAAGCGCGGGGGCCGCAAGCCCGGTCAGCGCCGGATGGTCTCCACCGGCTCCGAGATGTCGGCGACGGTCGCGGCGTAGGCCGCGATGAGCGCGTCGGCGTCGACCGACAGCGAGAAGCCGTGGGCGCCGGCGCCCATCGAGACGCGACGTCCGGCGATCCGCTCGTCGGCGTAGACGGGCCAGTCGTTTGTGCTGCCGAGCGGCGTGATCGTCCCGCGTTCGTAGCCCGTCGCCTGCAGGGCAAGCTCGGGCTCGGGCAGCCGCAGCTTGTTCACCCCGACGAGGGCGCGCAGCTTCGGCCACGAGATGGAGCGGTCGCCGGGGATCAGCGCGAACAGGTAGCCGTCGTCGCCGCGGCCCTTCACGACCAGGGTCTTCACGATGTCGGCGGGGGTGATCCCGCGGAGTGCCGCCGCCTCCTCGAGGGAGGACGCACGAGGCGACTCGCGGACCTCGATGTCGAGGCCGCGAGCCGCCGCTGCTTCCCGTACCCGGGAGGTGGGATCTGACGTCGCGTCGGTCACGCGTCGGGCGAGGCCAGCGGGTCGTCCGCGACCCACAGCTCGTCGTCGGCCCGCAGCGTCTGCCACGCGGCGTACAGCACCGCACCGGCCGCGGCGATGCCGAGCACCAGCGCGATGATCGGGCCGGCGCTGGACTTCTTCTTCGGCTCCACGATCGGGAGCCCGGCGCGCTTGCGTGCGAGCTTGATGCGCGCCTCGTTGGCGGCGTCCACCGCCGAGAGCGCCTTGCCGACGACGCCGCCGACGGCCGGCACCAGGCTCTTGTCGATGAACTGCTTCGAGGCCTTGCGGCTCGAGTCGACGTAGGGCGAGACGCGGTCGACGACCGGCTCGAGGTACTGGTGGTACTTCGCGTCAACGCGCGGCGCGACCTGCTCGCGGTTGAAGTGGCCGAGCTGGCGACCCGCTTCGCGGGCGACGCCCCCCGCCCCCGCGAGGACGACCTGCTGCGCCTCCCAGAGGTGAGCGGCAGACTCCTGCAGCTTGCGGAGTTCCTTCTTGCGCTTCTTGCTGAGGCTCATGTTGGGTGCCCTCCCTGTCGCTGGGATGTCGTGTTGCTCCAATCCTGCCAGATCGCCCGGTCAGTGGCAGGGGCTTGCCGCACTCTTGACAACCGTGCATCGGCTATGGGTCCGCTCGGCACGGGCGGCGAGGCGCCGGGCTCTGAGAGAATGAGGCCATGCCTCAGCACACTGCCGTCGCCACGCTGCACACCAACCACGGCGACATCGTCGTCAACCTCTTCGGCGACCACGCCCCGAAGACCGTCCAGAACTTCGTCGGCCTCGCCGACGGGTCCGGATCGTGGACCGACCCCGCCACCGGCAAGCCGGGCGAGGGCCCGCTCTACAAGGACGTCATCTTCCACCGCATCATCCCCGGCTTCATGATCCAGGGCGGCGACCCGCTCGGTCAGGGCGTCGGCGGCCCCGGCTACACGTTCGACGACGAGATCAGCCCCGAGCTCGACTTCAACGAGCCCTACAAGCTCGCCATGGCCAACGCCGGCAAGCGCCCCAACGCCATCACGGGCAAGCTGAGCGGCACGAACGGCTCGCAGTTCTTCATCACGACCGACCCGACTCCGTGGCTGATGGGCAAGCACACGATCTTCGGCGAGGTCGCCGACGACGCGTCGAAGGCCGTCGTGGACGCGATCGCGCAGGTGCCGACCGGCGCCCAGGACCGTCCGGTCGAGCCCGTCGTCCTGCAGTCGGTCGAGATCGCCGCGGTCTGACGACCGCGTCCTCCTCGATCGCGCTGGCGCCGCCACCGTCGTGACCACCACCGATTTCTCGCGCAATCCCGAGAACTACTGCTACCGGCACCCCGACCGGATGAGCTTCGCGCTGTGCCAGCGCTGCCATCGCACCATCTGCCCGGAGTGCCAGACGCAGGCAGCCGTCGGGGTCATCTGCCCCGAGTGCCTGCGCGACCAGCAGAAGTCCCGGACCCCCGCGCAGAAGCGCGCGCAGCGCCGGTGGGGTCGCGGCGGCGGCCGCACGGCGGTGATGGCGGGCGCCGCGCCCGTCACCAACTGGATCCTCGCGATCACCGCCGGTGCCTTCCTGCTCGACCTGCTTCTCGGTTTCGCCGGGTTCAGCCTGCAGTCCTGGCTGCTGTTCTACGCGCCCTACGTCTATCCGCAGCTCGGCGGGTTCGAGGTGTGGCGCCTGGTCACGCCGCTGCTCGCGCACGACGGCCCCCTGCACATCGCGCTGAATCTGCTGTCGCTGTGGATGCTCGGGCGCCTGCTCGAGCCGATGCTCGGCACGTGGCGCTATCTCGCGCTGTACCTGATCTCCGGACTCGGCGGATCGGTGGCCGTGGCGCTGCTCTCGTTCGGCACGCCGGTGGTCGGCGCGTCCAGCGCCCTGTTCGGCATGCTCGGCGCGCTTCTGGTGATCGGCCGCAGCCTCGGCGGCAACGTGACGGGCATCCTGATCCTGCTCGGCATCAACCTCGTCGTCGGCTTCGCCTTCGGCAGCGGCATCTCGTGGCAGGCGCACGTGGGCGGCGTCGTCGCGGGTCTCCTCGTCGGGTGGGTGTTCAGCACGACCCGCCGACAGGACCAGTCGCGGCGCCAGCTCATCCTGCTCGGCGTCGTCGTGGCGGGACTGCTGGCGCTGCTTGCCGTGCCGCCGCTGATCTACGGGTTCTGAGCGGAGTTATCCACAGGGTTATCCCCCGCTGGGGATGAATCACACGCATGTAATTCCTGTCACGGCATCCCACAACGAAGAAGCGCCCGACGACATCGTCGGGCGCTTCTTGTGGTTCGCGGTGCGGCTATCGCCACCGGGTTGTCATCAGGAAGCCGATGAACGCGATCCCGAAGCCGACCATCAGGTTCCAGGGACCGATGCCCGGGATCGGGAACTGCATTCCCGAGAGGTAGAAGACGAGGATCCAGACCAGACCCACCAGCATGAAGCCCACCATCACGGGCTTGAACCAGACGGGGTTCGGGGCGGCGTCGACGTGGGGACGGTCGACGAGCTCGTCGTCGCCGTTGCGGCGGGCGGGCTTCTCGGATCGGGCCATGGGGACATCTTACCCGGCCGGTTAAGCTCAGAATGTGACGGCCATCGCGCAGACCCGGCGTACCCGGCGGCGCTCCCGCAGCCGGGCGACCTTTGCGAGCGTCCTGGGCGAGATCCTCGTCACGCTGGGCGCGGTCATCCTGCTCTACGTGCTCTGGCAGATCTGGATCGGCGACGTCCTCTACGGCGCCACCGCACAGGCCGAGGCCGACGAGCTGAGCCAGGAGTGGGCGCAGGTGCAGGTCACGACGCCCGCTCCCGAGCCGACCGACGGATGGTACGAGCCCGCCCCGGTGCCGAAGACCGAGGACGCCGTTCCGTTCGCGACGCTGCACGTGCCGCGGTGGGGGGACGACTACCACTTCACGATCGCGGGCGGCGTCACCCGCGCACGCACCCTGGACAACGCGTGGATCGGTCACTACCTCGACACCGAGCTGCCGGGCGAGGTGGGCAACTTCGGCCTCGCCGCGCACCGCACCACGTTCGGGGCGCCGTTTGCGAACCTGCAGAACCTCCGGATCGGCGACGCGATCGTCGTCGAGACGGAGGCCGGGTGGTACACCTACCGCTTCCGCACCCTCGAGTACGTGACCCCGGACGCCTACGACGTGCTGGCCGACGTGCCGCAGGCGCCCGAGGTGCCGAAGGGGGAGCGGTACATCACCCTGACGAGCTGCTCGCCACGCTTCGCGATGACCGAGCGCATCGTCGGCTACGGCGTGTTCGACTCGTTCCTGCCGCGCACCACCGGCGAGACGCCGAGCGCCCTGACGGAGGAGCTGATCTGATGTACGCCGCCCTCTGGCGCCTGCTTCCCGGACCCTGGTGGGTGCGGGTGCTCATCCTGCTTGTGCTGCTCGCGGCGGTGCTCTACGGCCTGTTCGTCTACGTCTATCCGTGGATCGCGATGACGTTCGTGCCCGACGAGGTCACCGTCTCGTAGCGGGCGACCCCGTGTCGGCGCCGGGTCACTGCCCGTCGACGGCCTCGCCCGTGCAGTAGGTCAGCTCGACGGTCGAATGCACCGGCACGTCGCCGTAGGCGGACTGCGAGTTGACGATCTGGCTGTCGGTGGCAGGGCAGTCGGGATCCTCCGTGACCTTCACCGTGAGCCCCAGCGCCTCGAGCTCGCCCTTCGCGAAGTCGATCGCCGTGTTCTTGCGGTAGTCGATGATCGTCACGCGGCCGGAGGCCACCGTCAGGTTGACCGTGGCTCCTTCGGCGACCTCGTCGCCCTCGGTCACCTCGTCGCCGTCGACCTCCGCGGAGATCACGGTGCCGGCCGCGAGCGCCGGGTCGTTCTCCGAGATGATCGTGCCCATCTCGAGCCCTGCCGCCTCGATCCGCTGGCGCGCATCCTGCTCCGACAGGCTCGTGAGCGCGGGCACCACCGACGTCCGCGGCCCTTCCGAGACGAGCACGGTGACCTCGGTGCCGGGCGAGACCGACGCGTCGGCCTCGGGCTCGGTGCCGATGACCACCCCCTCCTTGACGGTGTCGCTGGGCGTCATCTCGGGGACGGCGAGCAGGTCGACCGCCGCGAGATCCTCGGTCGCGCGCTCGAGCGTGGTGCCCGTGACGTCGGGGACGACCCGCGCACTCGCGGGCACTTCGCTGAGTGGCCGCATCGTCACGACCCAGAACAGCACGGACGCGACGAGCACCGCGAGCAGCGCGATGCCGGCCCAGATCCATGCGACGGGCGGCCCCGACTGGGTGCGGGTCATCGTGTTGTCGGTGGACAGCTGCCGGAGGGACCGCGCGGTCTCGGCCGCTTGGCGCGGGTTCGGCCCGTACAGCTCGTTCGTCAGCGCTCCCAGCTCGCGCTTGGAGGGCGCCTTGCCGTCGGAGGCGGCATCCAGCGCCTCGCGGAACGACGCCGCATCCGGGAACCGCTGGAACGGATCCTTCGCGAGCGCGCGCAGCACGACCGGGTCGAACGCCTTCGGGGACTCGGGGTTCACCTGGGACGGCGTGGTCGGCGTCTCGCTGACGTGCTGGTAGGCGACGGCGACGGGGGAGTCGCCGCGGAAGGGCGGACGTCCCGTGAGCAGCTCGTACAGCACGACGCCGGTCGAGTACACGTCGGCGCGCGCGTCGACGGGGTCGCCCTTCGCCTGCTCGGGCGAGAAGTACGCCGCGGTGCCGAGGATGGTCGTGGTCTCGGCCACGGTCGACGAGCTGTCGGACACCGCGCGGGCGATGCCGAAGTCCATCACCTTCACCTGCCCCGAGGGGGTGATCATCACGTTGCCCGGCTTGATGTCGCGGTGGACGACACCGGCGCGGTGCGAGTACTCGAGCGCCTCGAGGATGCCGTCGACGTAGCGGGCGGCATCCGCCGGCGCCACGGGACCCCGCGCGACGATCTCCTTCAGCAGGGTGCCGTGGACGAGCTCCATGATGATGAACGGGATGGGGCGCTCGCCGTTCACGTCGGCGGCGATGTCCTCGCCCGCATCGAACACGCGGACGATCGCCTGGTTCGCCATGCGCGACGCGGCCTGGGCCTCGAGGCGGAACCGCGTGCGGAAGGCACTGTCGCTCGCCAGATCGCGCTTGAGGATCTTGATCGCGACGTCGCGTCCGAGGGTCTGGTCGTAGCCGCGATAGACGCTGGCCATCCCGCCGCGCCCGATCAGCTCGCCGACGCGGTAACGGCCGGCGAGGACGCGCGCGTCGCGGTCGAGCTGCACCGCGGTGCCCTCATCGTCCGTCATCGATCCCCCCAGATCAGACATGCTGCGTTGTACTGAGTGGCGCGGCGCCGCGTCACTCCCCGGTCCCGGAGCCGTCGGCAGAGGTGTCGGCGTCTGCCTCGGTGGTTCCGTCGGCGCCGTTGCCCTGCGTGCCGTTGCCCTGGGCGTCGGCGTCGGCCTGCTCGTCGGAGGAGGCGATCGTCACGGGGGCGGACGCCTGCGAGTCCGGCGTCGTGCGCGGCTCGCCGCCGTCGACGGCGCAGGTCGCCACGACCGTGGCCGTGATGTCGGTGCCGGGCTCGCCCGTCGCGCGCACCTGCGAGGTGGTGGTGCCCGCGCCGAAGTCCCATGTGACCGCGTCGGTTCCCGAGAACGTGGCGTTCTCGAGGGTGACCGTGTAGCCCGAGAGCGTGCTGCCCGGGAGGCAGCTGTACGCCGTCCAGTTGACGGTGATCTCCTCGTCGGGCTGCGCCTCGGTCACGGCGAAGGACGGCGCCTCCGGGGCGGCGATCTCGGTGATCGGCGCGTACGTGAGCGCGTTGAGGGCCGCACCGACGGGGGCGAACCCGCGCGGGCTCACCTCGTAGATCAGACCCTCCTGCGTGAAATCGGCCGCCATCACGGTGCCGGGCTCGCAGGTCCAGGTGAACTCACCCTCGGCGGGCAGCGTCGCGAGCGCCTCCTCGCACGACTTGCCGACGAGGCCCAGGTCATCGATGTTGATCCGGTCGGCGTCGGGCGTCTCGGTCGGTGTGTTCTGCGGCGTGGTGGACGGCTCGGTGCGCTCGGCGCTCGGCGTGGGCGACTCGGCGGTCCCGCCGAGCAGGCCCTCGCCGAACAGCGCCCAGATCGTGCCGCCGAGCACAACGAGCAGCAGCGCGATCAGGGCGACCAGCGGCCAGGTCCAGGGGCTGCGCTTGCGCTGGGGGCGCTGCTCGTCGGGGAACGGCTCGCCTCCGACCGGCACCGGCGTGGTGCGCGGCATCATGCGGGTCGTGCTGTCGTCGCCGGGCGAGAGCAGCTGCGTGAACGCGTCGTCGCCGCCGCGGGTGAGGGCCGCACCGGCGGCGATCGCCGGCACCGCGGCCGCCGCGGCCGCCACATCTCCGCGGCGCAGCGCGTTGGACGCGCGCGCGACGACGGCCGCCGAGGCGGGGCGGTCCTCCTGCTTCTTGGCGATCATCGCGAGCACGAGGTTGCGCACGGGCTCGGGGATGTCGTCGGGCAGCGGCGGGGGCTGCTCGTTGATCTGCGCCATCGCGATCGCGACCTGCGACTCGCCCGTGAACGGACGACGGCCGGCGAGCGACTCGTACGCGACGATGCCGAGCGAGTAGATGTCGGTGGCCGGCGACGCAGGATGACCGGAGGCCTGCTCGGGCGACAGGTACTGCACGGTTCCCATCACCTGGCCGGTCGCCGTCAGCGGGACCTGGTCGGCGATGCGGGCGATGCCGAAGTCGGTGATCTTCACGCGGCCGTCGGGCGTGATCAGCAGGTTTCCCGGCTTGATGTCGCGGTGGACGAGGCCCGCGGCGTGCGCGGCCTGCAGTGCCGACGCGGTCTGCGCGACGATGTCGAGCGTCCGCTCGGGGGGAAGCCGCGTCTCGCGCTCGAGCACCGTCGACAGCGCCTCGCCCGGCACGAGCTCCATCACGAGGAACGCGGATCCGTTCTCCTCGCCGTAGTCGAAGACGCTCGCGATGCCCTCGTGGTTGACGAGGGCGGCGTGACGCGCCTCGGCGCGGAAGCGCTCGAGGAACCCGGGGTCGCCCATGTACTCGTCTTTGAGGATCTTGATGGCGACGGTGCGGCCGATGACGTGATCGGTCGCTTCCCAGACCTCGCCCATCCCGCCGATCGCGATCCGCGAGTTCAGCTCGTAGCGCCCACCGAAGGACACACCTTGTGTCGGCCTCATCTGCTCAGCACCGCCTCCATGACCTTCTTCGCGATCGGCGCCGCGATCGTGTTGCCGCTGCCCGACTGACCCTGTCCGCCGCCGTCTTCCACAAGAACGGCCACCGCGATCTCGGGGTCGTCAGCCGGCGCGAATCCGGTGAACCACAGGGTGTACGGGTTCTCCCCGCCCATCTCCGCGGTGCCCGTCTTCCCGGCCACGTCGACTCCGTCTATTCTTGCACCCGTCGCCGCGCCATCCTGGACGCTCGAGACCATCGCGTCCCTGATGAGATCCGCCGTGTCCTGGTCGATCGCGTCGCCGAACGGCGAGGGCGAGAACGACTGCTGCGGCGACAGATCCGCCCCGACGACCTCGTCGACGAGGTACGGATTCATGACCGTGCCGCCGTTCGCGATACCCGCCGAGACCATGGCGATCTGCAGCGGCGTCGCCTGCACCCTGCCCTGGCCGAAGCCGCTGAGCGCGGTCTGCGCATCGTCCGTGATGCTCGTCGGGTACGTGGAGGTCGCGGCGCGCAGCGGGATGGCGATCTCCTGGTTGAAGCCGAACTTCTCCGCCGTCTCGCGGATCCGGTCGGCGCCGAGCTCGACCGCGAGCTCGGCGAGCGGCACGTTGCAGCTCAGCCGGATCGCGGTGGCGATCGTGGTGGTCTCGCCCGGGCCGCAGGTCGTGCCGCTGGCGTTGTGCACGGTGTTCTGCGACTGCGGGAGCTTGTAGGTCCGCGGGTTCGGCAGCTCCGAGTCGGCGTCGTAGTCGCCCGACTCGAACGCCGCGGCGGCCACGACGAGCTTGAACGTCGAGCCGGGAGGGTTGACGTCGCCCGCGATCGCGCGGTTCTGCAGGGGCTGGGCCGGGTCCTCCTCCAGCGCCCTGTATGCCGCATCCGTTCCCTCGGGGTCGTGCTGGGCGAGGGAGTTCGCGTCGTACCCCGGCGTCGAGACCATCGCGATGATCCGGCCGGTGTCCGGCTCGATCGCGACCACGGCGCCGGTGAGGCCGCCCAGCGCGTCGTACGCCGCCTTCTGGATCTCGGGGTCGAGAGTCAGTAGCACGCTCGAGCCGCGGGGCGGCTGGCCGGTCACGATCTGGTCGATGCGGGAGAAGAAGGCCGAGCCGGCGGTGCCGGCGAGCTCCTGGCCCATGAGCTGCTCGATGCCGGTGACCGAGCCGAGCGAGGGGTTCAGGAAGCCGGTCGTGTGGGCCCACATGGCCGAGTCGGCATACTGTCGCTGCCACACGTACAGGTCGTCGCTCGGCACCGAGTTGGCGATCTCCCGGCCGCCGGCGATGATCGCGCCGCGCTGCGTCTCGAAGCTGTCGAACAGCGTGCGCCGGTTGTTCTGCTCGTCGGCGAGCGCGTTCGCCTGCAGCACCTGGATCGTGCTTGTCGACCCGAACAGGGCCAGGAACATCACCAGCACGATGATGCTCAGCCTGCGCAGTTCCTTCGTCATGCGGTGGTCACCTCCCTGGTGCTGTGGCCTGCGAGCGGAGCGGCGCCCGAAGACGCGAGAGCCGCTTCTGAGAAGGGACTCATCCGATCACCGCCCTCGGCTGCTGGCGGACCGCGTCGCTGATGCGCAGGATGACCGCCACGATGAGCCAGTTCGCCAGCAGCGACGATCCGCCCGCGGCGAGGAAGGGCGTCGTGAGGCCCGTCAGCGGGATGAGCCGCGTCACGCCGCCCACCATGATGAACACCTGCAGCGCGAGGGTGAACGACAGCGCCACCGCGAGCAGCTTGCCGAAGTCGTCCTGCCCGGCGACGCCGATCCGCAGCCCGCGCGCGACGAACACGAGATAGAGGCACAGGATGGCGAACAGGCCCGTGAGGCCGAGCTCCTCGCCGAGGCTCGGGATGATGTAGTCGCTCTGCGACACCGGCGTCAGATACGGGCGGCCGAGGCCCAGACCCGTGCCGAGCAATCCGCCGTGGGCGAGGCCGAAGATGCCGTTGACGAGCTGGTAGCTGCCGCCCTCCGCCTCGTACAGCGCGGGATCGAACGCGCCGAGCCACGCGTCGAACCGGCCGCGGACGTACGGAAGGACGTAGGACGCCGCGACCGCTCCGCCAACGGCGAGGAGGACGCCGATCAGCACCCACCCGGTCTTGCCCGTGGCCACGTAGAGTGTCGCGACGAACATCCCGAAGATCAGCAGACCGGTGCCGAGGTCGCGCTGCGCGACGATGATCACCATCGACACGAGCCAGATCACCAGCAGGGGGCCGAACTCGCGCGCCCGGGGGAACGTGAAGCCCAGGATGCGGCGCCCCGTGGAGGTGAGGCTCTCGCGCGTGCGCACGAGGTAGCCGGCGAAGAAGATTGCCAGGCAGATCTTCGCGATCTCACCGGGCTGGAAGTTCACGCCGCCGATCTCGATCCACACGGTCGCGTTGCCGCCGCCGTTGATGAACGGCACGAACGGCAGGATGAGCAGAACGATTCCCGTGAAGCCGAACACGTACGTGTAGCGGAACAGGATGCGGTAGTTGCCGAGGGCCCAGACGAGCGCCCCGGCGGCGAGGATCGAGACGCCGGCGTAGATGAGCTGCTTGTTCGCGGCGTTCGGATCCACGAGCTCGGAGCCCGAGATGCCGAGCCGGTAGATCATGGCGATGCCGAGGCCCGTCAGGAGCGTCGCGATCGGCACGACGAACGGATCCGCCTGCGGCGCCCGCAGGCGCAGCACCACGTGCAGAGCGAGCACGAGCGCCGCGAGCACTCCCTCGGCGATCAGCACGCCCGAGTCGATGCGGCCGAGCTCACCCAGCTGCGAGAGGGCCGTGGCGCCGAGGCTCAGGGCGATGGCGAACAGCAGCAGCAGCAGCTCGCGGTTGCGCTGCGGCTGCGGCTGGCGCACCTTGCGGAGCGCCTTCAGGACCGTGGTGTCGGCGGCGACTCCGGTCATCCTTCACCTCCCGGGGTCGGCGTGCCGGACGGGGTCGGCTTCTGCGTGGGCGTCGGCGTCGGCTCGGGCTCGGGCTCCGGCTCCGGCTCCTCGACGACCGAGTCGCGCAGGCGGTCGGCGATGGCCTCGGCGTCGGCGAGCGAGCGGGCGCTGATCGTGAACTCGACGCGCGCCCGCTGGTACTGCGACAGGTCGGCGAGCAGGATCCCGGTGTCCTCGTGCGCCGAGGAGAGCTGGATCGGGCCGATCGACTGCTGGATTCCCTGGTAGATCACGACGGAGTCGTCGTCGGCCCCCACGTAGTAGCGCGTCTGGGTCCAGGAGTAGAAGAGCGCGAAGCCCGTGATGATCACCGCGGCGATCAGCACCAGGAACGCGACGAAACCGATGCGCCGGCGACGCGCGCGCCGGCGATCCTCCTCGATCAGCTCCTCGAGATACTCGGGCTCCGGTTCGAAGTGCGTCGGCTCGTTCGCCGCCTGGCGTCCCGGATGCAGCCAGCTCGTGGGGAGCAGGGGACGGCCGGTGACCGCGGGAACCTTGACGCCCTGCGGGTTGGAGGCCGACCCGACGATGGTCGCGGTGCCGCTGACGAGCGGATGCTGCCCGCCCACGTCGACGAGCACGATCGTGACGTTGTCGGGAGCCCCGCCGTCGAGCGCGTACTTCAGCAGCATGTCGGCGGTGCGCCCCGGGGGAAGGCCCAGGCGCAGCGCCTTCTGGATGTGGGCCTCGTCGACCACGCCGCTGAGGCCGTCCGAGCACAGCAGCCAGCGATCACCCGGCCGCGTCGGCATGATGAACGTGTCGATCTCGGGATCCGGATCCATGTCGCCGAGCACGCGCATCAGCACCGAGCGGCGCGGATGGAACCTCGCCTCCTCGGGCGTGATGCGGCCGGAGTCGACGAGGCGCTGCACGAACGTGTGATCCGTCGTGATCTGGGTGAGCGCCTCGTCGCGCCAGAGATAGATGCGCGAGTCGCCGATGTGGGCGATGACCGCGTACTCGTCGACCATCGCGATCGCGCTGACGGTCGTGCCGAGACCCGCGAGCTCGGGTCGGCGGGCGACGAGATGGATGAGGTCGCCCGCGGTGGACGCGATGGTCTCGCGCAGCGTGACCTCGGCCTCCTCGGGGGAGGCGTAGATGTGGTCGAGCCCCTGGAGCGTGTTGACCGCGACGCTCGAGGCGACGTCACCGCCCGCGTGGCCGCCCATGCCGTCGGCGACGACGAACAGGTTCGAGCCGGCATAGCCCGAGTCCTGGTTGTTCGACCGCACCTTCCCCGTATGGGAGATGGCGGCACTCGAGCCCACGAACATCCCGGGGGCGCTTACTTCCGCAGCTCGAAGGTCGTGGCGCCGACCTTGATCGGGGTCGACGTCTGCACCGGGACGGGCGAGTTGGGCGACACGCGCTCACCGCCGTGGAAGGTGCCGTTCGTCGACTCGAGATCCTGCAGCATCCACTGCTCGCCCCACAGCACGAGGCGCGCGTGCTGGCTCGACGTGTAGTCGTCGCGGATGACGAGGCCCGCCTCGCTCGACCGGCCGATGGTCAGCGGGTCGGTGCCGAGGGGAAGCTCGAGGCCCGCCTTCGGGCCGGTGGTGATGACGATGCGCGAGGCCGTGGCCGTCGTCGCGGGACCGGCCGGGGCGGCGCTCGGCGCGGGAGCCGGGCGAGGGGCGGCCGCGGGCTTGGCCGGCGCGGACTTCGCGGGCGCGCGGCCCGAGGCGGCATCCGGCATCCGGCGCACGCGCACGCCGAACACGTCGGAGCGCAGGGCGAAGACGACCGCGAACACAAACAGCCACATCAGCAGCAGGAAGCCGACCTGCAGGATCAGCAGCGTCAGCGAGCTCAGTTCGGTCACGACCAGTCCCCGTTCTGCGGCATGATCCGGGTCGAGGTCGTGCGGTCGTCGCGCGACGGCCGCGTCTGCGGGGCCGCGAGCGGCACGACGTGGAACACGATGTCGGTGCGGCCGATCGTGACGGTCTGGCCGTCGTTCAGGCCCGACTGCGTGACGGGTCGGCCATCCAGCTTGGATCCGTTGGTCGATCCGAGGTCGCGCACCATCGCGCGCTCGCCGTCCCAGAGGATCTCGACGTGGGCGCGGCTCGTGCCGGGGTCGTCCACCGTGATGTCGGCGTCGCTGCCGCGGCCGAGGATCGTGCGCGCCTTCGACAGCGGGTACCGCCGGCCGCCGACGTCGACGACCGCGCGCCACTCGACGCGCCCCTCCGCCGTGGAGGAGTCGACGTCCACCGTGCCGGTCGTGATCGACTCGTCGGCGCGCAGCGCGATGCGCAGGGGGCCGGCGAGGCTGTAGCCCTGCGCCGACGCGTGGCCGCGCAGCATCGTGTCGAGCTCGGTGATGAGGGCGCCGCCGAGCGAGCGCATCCGCTCCTCGTCGGCGGGGCTCAGCCGCACGACCAGCTCGTTCGGGACGAGGATGCGGTCGCGTGCGACCACGGCGGCCTTCGTGTCGAGCTCGCGGCGCAGGGCGGAGGCGATCTCGACGGGCTGAATGCCGCTGCGGAAGGTCTTCGCGAACGCGCGGTTCACGGCGCGCTCGAGGCCTTGCTCGAAGCTGTCCAGTAGTCCCACGGGTCTCCTCAGTCCGGCCGACCGGTAGGCACATCGTAGCCAGCAAGGCTGGACGGTGCCGGTCGGCGCGACTTACAGGGCCTGGATGCGCGGCGGCGCGGGGGCGCATCCATCCGGTGAACGCCTATCCCGAGGGAGGCGTTCTCGCCGCCCGGATGCGCGCCCGCGACACCGGATGTGCGCTCGCCGGGAGAGCCGCGCTCGTTTCGCGCCTGTCGCGGGGGCATGTTAGTCTTGGGAAGTTGAGTCCGGAGCGATCCGTTCTCGCGCGAGTGGCGGAATAGGCAGACGCGCTGGCTTCAGGTGCCAGTGCCCGAAAGGGCGTGGGGGTTCAACTCCCCCCTCGCGCACCAGCGACACGAAGGCCCCGGATCCCAGATCCGGGGCCTTCGTCGTTCCCGGTGATCGAGTGGTCGCGTTCCCTGATCAAGTGATCCCAGTTGTCCTCCGAATGGGGGACAAGCTGCCGATTCTTCGGGTAATCTTTCCGAGACGCCCCCCAAATGGTCGTCCGGCCCTCACTGAATCCCCCCTTCGGTGAGGGCCGCTCCTTTTGCGGCTCGCGAGGCTGTGGATCCGCCCGCGTTCCCACCGAGTGGGCCATCTGTTGCGTCTTAATCGGATCTTCCCTAGCCGTTCGCAGGCGACTCCGTTACCGTGGTGAGCGTCGGCACGATTCTCGCGCCGGTTTCAATCAAGAAGAACGGCAGTAAATGGCTACGCAGGGCACCGTCAAGTGGTTCAACTCGGAGAAGGGCTTCGGCTTCATCTCTCCCGACGAGGGCGGCTCTGACGTCTTCGCTCACTACACCGCGATCGAGGCATCCGGATACCGCTCGCTGGAAGAGAACCAGCGCGTGGAGTTCGAGATCGCGCAGGGCCCCAAGGGCCTGCAGGCGGAGAACATCCGCCCCATCTGATCCCCGATATCTCCGCCTCCGCGTTCACGCGGCTGGCAGCCAGGGTCCGGTGCTTCGGCATCGGGCCCTTGTTCGTGTCCGGGGGATGATTCCCCGTCAGTCGCGCGTGAGCCGGCCGTAGTCGGCGAGCGCCTTGGCGTCCTCCGCGTGACGGATGGCGCGGCGCGCCGCGTCCAGCGCCTCGACCGGATCGGACATCTGACGCGCGTCGGCGAGCTCCTGCCGTGCGGTGTCGAGCCGCACCCGCGCCTCGAGCCCCGCGGCGCGATCGGGGAGCGCCGCCTCCGCACGGCCGACCGCGCTGCGTGCCGCGGCGAGGGTCCCCGGCAGCGCGCTGCGCGCACCTCGGAGGCGCTGCTGCGCGGTGTGGGCATCGGCGAGAGCGGCGTCCAGGCGCTCGCGCACCCGGGCGATGGCCTCGTTCGCCGAGACCGGCCGGCGCGCGGCGGTGGGCTCGATGCGCGCAAGCTCGCCGCTCGCCCAGCGGATCTCATCGCCGAGCACCTCCGCCTCGTCGGGCGGGAGCGCCGCGCGGATGCCGGTCGCCGAGCGGATCGCCGCACGCGCGGCCGCGATCTCGTCGCCGACGGCGAGCCCCGCCTGCGTGACAAGGCGATGCGTCTCCTCGAGCGCGCGCGATTCGGCGTCGGCGCGGCGCAGCGCCCGCTCGGCCGCCGCCAGGTCCTCCAGGGCCGACCGCGAGGGATCCTGCGCCCCGGCCCGCGCCGCGGCGAGGTGCTGCTCGGCCAGCGCGACCGCGGAGCGCGCGGCCTCGGCGGCGCGCTCGGCCTCGCCCCACTCGCTGCGGTCGGCGCCCTGGTCGAGCTCGCGCAGCAGCGCGCCCGGGTCTCCCATGCGCGCCCGCAGCTCGGCGAGGCGGCGCTCGGCGGCGTCGATCTGCTCGGCCGCCGTGACGTGCTGGTCGATCCACGCGCGGTGCTCGGCGCGGGCGGTGTCGATCGTGCGCGAGGCGCGCTCGATGCGGCGGAGCAGCTCACGCGCGGCACGGTCGACGACCGCCGGGGGCGCATCCGGATCCGTCAGATCCCGATACGTCGCGAACGCCTCGTCGCGCGTGTGCTGCGCCGTCATCCGCGCCCGGCGCAGCGATGCGGGCGCGCCACCGCCGTACAGCGCCCCGGAGAGGCCGACCTCGAGCTCGAGCTCGTCGATCGCGTCGTCGAGGCGCACCAGGGCGACGCCGGCCCTCTCGACGGAAGCGGCCGCGCGGCGGCGCGCGCCGGGCCCCCGGCGGGCGTAGCGCACCGCGAGCACGACGACGACGGCGAGGACCGCGGCCGACCCGAAGACGACGAGCGCCGGGATGATCCACCCGAGCGGCTCGATCTCCGTGACGTCCACGCGCGGCTCAGGCTTCCGTGAGCAGCAGACGGCGCAGCTGCGCCGGGTCGTCGACCACAGCGACGGCGCCGTCCTCCTCGCCCGGGGTGCCGAAGCCCCACCGGTTGAAGATGACCGGCACGCCGAGATCGGCGCCGCCGTCGATGTCGTGGTGACGGTCGCCGATCAGCACCGGCCGCGACGTGTCGATCCCCGCCGCGGCGAGGCCCTCGAGGGCGCGGCCGAGCACATCCGTCTTCGTGTCGAGCACGTCGGCCTCGGCGCGGGCGCCGACGATCGCCGTGAACGCATCGGCGAGCTCGTAGTGCCGCAGGATCGCCTCGACCTGGTTCTGCGGCTTTGTGCTCGCCGTCGCCTGGGGGATGCCGGCGGCGTGCACCTCGCGGATGAGGTCGGCGATGCCGGGGTACAGGGCGACGGAGCTCGCATAGCCGTCGCGCGACGCCAGCTCGCGGTACGCGGCGACGGCGGCCATCGCATCCTCGGGCGAGAGCAGGGCACGCCGCTGGAACGACTCCAGCATCGGCGGGCCGATCCAGTGGCGCAGCTCCTCGGCGGGAGGGGCCGTGCGCCCCACCGCGGTGAGCACCTCGGTGATGCGCGGCAGGATGCCGGCCGACGCATCCGCCACCGTCCCGTCCACGTCCCAGAGGATGCAGGACCACGGCGAAGACGTCATGCAGTTCAGCCTACTGAGGCTGATGGTGTGGCTCGGCGATGGTTTCGACTGCGCTCAACGACCAGAGTCGCGCTGACCCCCACCGGGCGCGGTGGAGTTGTGGCCCCCACGTGCGACCGAAGGGAGCGTGCCGCGGAGCGGCCAACCAGCGCGCGCGGATGGAGCGCAGCGACAGCCAATCGATCACGAGTCCCGGCGCGGAGCGTCGGGCGAGCGATCGATCAGCGCGCGGCCGGAGAAGAACCGGCGATCGATCAGCGCGCGGCCAGACAAGCTAGAACAGCCGGGGGGCGCCCGAGTCGATGCCCTTCATCTCGTCGTAGTCGAGCACGAGGCAGCGGATGCCGCGGTCCTGAGCGAGCACGCGGGCCTGGGGCTTGATCTCCTGGGCGGCGAAGACGCCCTGGATTCCCGTGAGCAGCGGATCGCGGCCGAGCAGGTCGAGGTAGCGGGTGAGCTGTTCGACGCCGTCGATGTCACCGCGGCGCTTCACCTCGACCGCGATGGGCATGCCGCCGGCGTCGCGCACCAGCAGATCCACCGGGCCGATGGCGGTCGGGTACTCGCGCCGCACGAGCTTGGCGCCCTCGGCGATCAGGTCGACCTGCTCGCTCAGCAGGCGCTGGAGATCCGACTCCACGCCGTCCTTGATCAGGCCGGGGTCGACGCCGAGGTCGTGCTTCGAGTCGTGGAGCACCTCGTAGATGTGGACCGTGAGCGCGTCGCCCGACTTCTGGTGAGTGACCTTCCACAGCTCCGTGACCCCGGCCTCGACGAGCTCCTCGCTCGGGGCGACGACGTCGAGGCGGCAGGGCGGGCTCATCCAGTTCAGCGGCTTGTACGACCCGCCGTCCGAGTGCACGAGCAGGCTGCCGTCGCCCTTGTGCACGAGCAGTCGTGTGGCGAGGGGAAGGTGGGCGTTGAGGCGGCCCGTGTAGTCCACGGAGCAGCGGGCGATGACGAGACGCACCGGATGAGCCTAACCGTCTTGCGCGCCGGGGCACCGCCTCGGCATCAGACGGGGGTGGCCGCGCGCAGGGGGCGGGCGGCACCCGAGGCGAAGCCCGACGCGATCGTCAGCGCGACGATCACGAACAGCGTGTTCAGCAGGCCGATCCGGTCGCTGATGACGCCGAGGATCGGCGGCCCGGCGAGGAACGCCACGTAGCCGATGGTCGCCGCGGCGCTCACGCGCGCGGCCGCCTTGGCGGGGTCGTCCGCGGCGGCCGACATGCCGAGCGGGAAGCCCAGCGACGCGCCGACACCCCACAGCGCGGCGCCGACGAGCACGAGCGGCAGGTTCGGGGCGAGGATGAACAGCGTCAGGCCGGCGGCGGCCGACAGCGCCAGCACGCGCAGCATGGCGACGCGGCCGAAGCGGTCGACGAGCGGTCCGCCGAACGCGCGCACCGCGGTCATCGCGACCGAGAAGACGGTGAGCCCGACGGCCCCGAGCGCCTCGGTGCCGCCGTGGCCCTCGACGATGCCGAGCGCCAGCCAGTCGTTGGCGGCGCCCTCCGCGAAGGCCATGCCGAGCATGACGACGCCGAGCGCGTAGGTGCGAGGCTCGCGCCAGGCCGACAGCGACAGCGCGAGGCGCTGGCGCCATCCTGCTCCGTGCTCTGCAGGATCCGGATCGACGGATGCGCGCATCGGCACATTCGCGATCGCGGCGATCGCGATCACGACGATGAGGACTCCGATCGCCGCGGTGTGGGCGAAGACGTTCAGGCCGAGGCCCACCGCGCCCGCGCCGACACCGGCGCCGATCACGGTGCCGAAGCTGAAGAACGCGTGGAACAGCGGCAGGATCGTCTTCCCGCCCAGCTGCTCGATCGCCGTCGCCTCGACGTTCATCATCACGTCGAGGCAGCCGTTGCCGAAGCCGAACAGCACGAGCCCCGCGAGCACCACCGGGAACGAGCCGACGACGTCGGTGCCGATGCCGACGAGCGCCGTGCCGACGGCGAAGGTCAGCATCATCACCAGCATCCCGCGGCGGGCGCCGAACCGTGCGAGCACGGGTGTCGACAAGCTCAGCCCCAGGATGGACGCGACGCCGGCGGCCATCAGCAGCGCGCCGACCTGCGTGTTGTCGATGCCGAGGGCGTCCTTGATCGCCGGCACGCGCGACGCCCACGTGGCGATGCTGAGACCGCTGGTGAGGAAGATCGCGAAGATCGCGATCTTCCAGCGCAGGGCGCTCTTCGGGCTGAGGTCGGCGGTGGTCGGGTCGGCGCTCACGCGCTTCCCTCGCCGGTGCCGTCCGCGGGGCGCGAGGCGTCGGCGGGTTCCGCCGCGGCCTGGCCGGGGGCGGCCTGCTCGGCGGGCTCGGCGGGGGTCAGCAGATCGGCGACGGATCCGAGCACCTCGTTCGGGCGGAACGGGTAGCGGGAGATCTCGCGCTCGTCGCTGATGCCGGTCATCACGAGAACCGTGTGAAGCCCCGCCTCGATGCCGGCGACGATGTCGGTGTCCATCCGGTCGCCGATCATCCCCGTCGTCTCGGAGTGCGCGCCGATCCGGTTCAGGGCCGAGCGGAACATCATCGGGTTCGGCTTGCCGACGACGTATGGCACGCGCCCGGTGGCCTTCGTGATGAGGGCGGCGATCGCGCCCGTCGCGGGAAGCGGGCCCTCGGCGCTCGGGCCGGTGGCGTCGGGGTTGGTGACGATGAAGCGCGCGCCCTTGCCGATCAGGCGGATGGCCTTTGTGATCGCCTCGAACGAGTAGTTGCGCGTCTCCCCGACCACCACGTAGTCGGGGTCGGTCTCGGTCATGATGAAGCCCGCCTCGTGCATGGCGGTCAGGATGCCCGCCTCGCCGATCACGAACGCGGATCCGCCCGGGGCCTGCGACTTGAGGAAGTCGGCGGTCGCGAGAGCGCTCGTCCAGATCCGCTCCTCGGGCACGTCGATCCCGGAGGACCGCAGGCGCGCGCTGAGGTCGCGCGGCGTGAAGATCGAGTTGTTGGTGAGGACGAGGAACGGCGTCTCGTCATCCCGCCACTTGGCGAGCAGCTCCTTCGCCCCGGGGATCGGCACGTTCTCGTGCACGAGGACCCCGTCCATGTCGGTGAGCCAGCACTCGATCTCGTCGCGTCGCATGGGGCTATCTTTTCAGGCTCGCCCGCTCGGGGCGACGGTTCGAGGCAACCGAGAGGGATACGGTTGCCCTGTGATCACGCGCGGCCGGGCCGAATGGGATCCGGACGAGCTTCCGGATCTCTCCGGACGCATGTATCTCGTGACGGGTGCGAACGCAGGGCTCGGCTACTTCGCGAGCGAGCAGCTCGCCGGGGCGGGCGCGCACGTGGTGCTGAGCGGGCGCAATCCCAACCGGCTTGCCGCCGCACACGACGCGATCGAGGCGCGCGTGCCCGGAGCCTCGGTGGAGACGCTGCTGCTGGACGTGAGCAACCCGGGGTCGATCCGCGCCGCGGCCGCCTCGGTGCGCGGCGGGCTGTTCTCGCGTTCGCGCCTCGACGGGGTGCTGATGAACGCCGGCATCGTCCACACCCCGCGTGCCCGCGAGCTGACCCGCGACGGGCGCGAGCTCGTGTTCGCCACCAACGCGCTCGGTCATTTTGTGCTCGCGGCCGAGTTGCTCACAACCCTCGCCAAGTCGGCGTCCCGCCACCAGAACAGCCGGCTCGTCTGGCTCGGCAGCATGTCGACACACCTCGGCATCGCGCAGCCCACCGACTTCCAGCTCGAGCGCCGCTACGAGGCGTGGCACGCGTACGTGCAGTCGAAGCTCGTCGTCCACGCGCTCGGCATCGAGGCCGATGAGCGGCTGCGCGCCGCCGGGGTGCCGGTCGACAGCGTCGTCGCCCATCCGGGCTACGCGATCGGCGGCCGCACCGAGCGGGTGCAGGGAGTGAACGAGCCGGGACGCTGGAAGCGCCTCCGCGACGGCATCCAGCCGTTCGCGCAGAGCAAGCGCCGGGGAGCCGCCTCGCTCGTGCGGGCGCTCATCGACCCCGAGGTGCGCGGCGGAGAGTACTGGGGCCCGCGCTTCTGGACGCAGGGGAAGCCCGTGCGTCAGCAGCCGTCGCGCTGGGCGGTGGATCGGGAGGTGCGCACGCGCGTGTGGGACGAGTGCGAGCGCCTCACCGGCATCGAGTGGCCCCTCGCCCGCGCCGCCCGCGCGGCCCGCTGACGGGCTTCAACCCGGGGGTGCTGCGCCGACTTCGGTTATCGAGCGAGCGAAGCGAGTCGAGATGACGGGCCCGCATTGCCGCGCGGGGTTGTGGCCGGTCGCTTCGGCTCGCTTCGCTCGCTCAGCAACCGGGGGGGCGGCCCGCTGACGGGCTTCAACCGGCGCTTCGCGTGCCGGTGACCGGGGGTGCTGCGCCGTCTCCGGTTATCGAGCGAGCGGAGCGAGTCGAGATGACGGGCCCGCATCGCGGCGCGGGGTTGCGGCCGGTCGCTTCGGCTCGCTTCGCTCGCTCAGCAACCGGGGGGGAGCGCGACCCCCGTGCGAGCGAAGCGAGCGTGCCGCGGAGCGGCCCCGCAGCGCGAAGCGCTGCCGGCGATGGAGCGTGTGAGATCTTCTAAAATGAAGCTGCGTCGTCCAGCGCCTGGATGCCCTGGGGCGAGAGGGCGTGGTGGATCGCGAGCATCCCCGCGCCGATGAGGCCGGCGCGGTCGCCCGTGCGGGCCGTCATGATCTGCAGGTTGCGGGTGGCAAGCGGCATCGCGCGCTGATAGACGACCTCGCGCACGCCCGCGAGCAGGTGCTCTCCCGCCGCGGCCATCTGGCCCCCGATCGAGATGACCGAGGGGTTGAGGAAGCTGATGCTGGCGGCGAGCACCTCGCCGAGGTCGCGTCCCGCCTGGCGGACCGCCTGGATCGCCCGCAGGTCTCCGCTCGTCACGAGCGCGACGACATCCTTCGCGCTCTGCGCATCCAGTCCGTCCTCGCGGAGGTCCGATGCCACGGCCGGGCCCGATGCGAGGGCCTCGAGGCAGCCCTCGTTGCCGCAGCGACACAGCACGCCGGCGCCGCGGCCGACCCGGACGTGCCCGATGTCGCCCGCGATTCCCTGCGCCCCGCGCTGCAGCAGGCCACCGGAGATGATGCCGGCGCCGATGCCCGTGGCGACCTTGACGAACAGGAAGTGCCCGACCTCGCGCTCGAGGCGGCTGTGCTCGCCGAGCGCCATGATGTTCACGTCGTTGTCGACGAGCACGGGCGCGGCGATGTGGTCGCGGAACCAGCCGGGAACGTCGAAGCCGTCCCACCCGGGCATGAGCGGGGGCTTCGACGGCCGACCGGTCTCGAAGTGCACGGGTCCGGGAAGGCCGATGCCGATGGCGATGATCGCCGTGCGCGAGCGGCCGAGCTCCTCGAGCAGCGGATCGGCGATGGCCAGCGCCCGGCTGAGCACCGGGTCGGGCCCGTCCGCGACGTTGATCGGGGCGCGCCGGCGCAGCAGCACGTCGCCCACGAGGTTCGTGAGCCCCACTTGCACGTGGCTCGCGCCGACATCGATCGCGAGGGCAAGGCGTGCGTCGGGGATCAGCGCGACGCGGCGGGGAGGCCGGCCACCGGTGGAGAGACCGGGATCGACCGTGCCGATCAGGCCGAGCGAGGTGAGCGTGTTGAGGCGCAGGCCCACGGTGGAGCGGGCGAGGCCCGTGACCGTCGCGAGTTCGGTCATCGTGCGCGGGCGCCCGTCGCGCAGCAGCTGGAACAGCTCGCTAGCGTCCGCGCCTCCGAGCGCCGAACCTCCATCGGTCATGCTGTCATTCAACCAGAGAGGCGAACTTCGCGAGAACATCGTCGACGATCTCCGAACTTTCGTTGACAGTCGACGGAAGCCGGGCTACGTTGAGTGCCGACAGCGGCGATGATGCCTCGGCATGTCGCCGGACAAGGACCTCGATGAGGAGACGTACTTTGCCCACCAGCCTCGTGGCGCCCGACGAACTGTCGGTGCAGCTCTACACGGTGCGCGAGCACATCGCGCAGGACCTTCCCGGATCGCTCCGCCGCCTCGCGGACATCGGCTACCGCCGCGTCGAGCCCTGGGGCCTCGTGGATCGCGCGGACCTGCTCGCCGAGCACCTGCCGACGTTCGGCCTCGCAGCGCCCACCGCGCACGTCCACCTCGTCGGCGGCGACATCGACGCGGTCTTCGCCGCGGCCGAGAAGGTCGGCGTGACGACGATCATCGACCCGCACGTGCCCGAGGAGAACTGGACGGAGCGCGAGGGGATCGAGCGCGTCGCGGCGCAGCTCGGCGAGATCGCGGAGCGCGCGGCCGACCGCGGCCTGCGCGTCGGCTACCACAACCACGCCTTCGAGCTGGAGCGCCGTGTCGACGGCGTCTCGGCCCTCGAGGTCTTCGCCGCCGCGGCGCCCGAGTCGGTCGTGCTCGAGGTCGACACGTACTGGGCGGAGGTCGGCGGGGAGCCGGCCGTCGAGCTGCTGCGTCGCCTGGGCGACCGCGTCCAGGCCCTGCACGTCAAGGACGGCCCGCGCACCAAGGTCGACAAGGATCAGGTCGCGGTGGGCGACGGCGTGCTGCCGATCGCCGAGATCCTCGCGGCGGCGCCCGGCGCGCTGCGCGTCGTCGAGCTCGACGACCACTCCGGCGACGTCTTCGAGGCGCTCGAGCGCAGCTTCGCCTTCCTGACGGGGGCGAAGGCGTGAGCGGCACCGGCAAGGTCGGAGTCGGCGTCGTCGGCGCCGGCACGATCAGCGACCAGTACCTCGAGAACCTCACCGCCTTCCCGGATCTGGATGTCCGCTTCGTCGCGGACATCGACACCGCGCGGGCGGCGTCGCAGGCGGAGAAGTGGGGAGTGGCGGCATCCGGCACGTATGACGAGCTGCTCGCCGACCCGGAGATCGAGATCGTCGTGAACCTCACGATCCCGGCGGTGCACGTCGAGGTCGCGCTGAAGGCCGTCGAGGCCGGAAAGAACGTCTGGGGCGAGAAGCCCTACGCGCTCGACGTCGCCAGCGGCCGCGTGCTGCTCGAGGCCGCGCAGGCGAAGGGCGTCCGCGTCGCGGTCGCGCCCGACACCATCCTCGGCGCCGGCCTGCAGACCGCCTTCCGCGCCGTGCGCGAGGGGGAGATCGGGGCCCCGCTGACCGGCCTCGCCCTGTTCCAGGCCCCCGGCCCCGAGTCGTGGCACCCGAGCCCCGAGTTCCTGTACGCCAAGGGCGGCGGCCCGCTGTTCGACATCGGCCCGTACTACCTGACGACGCTCGTGCAGGTGTTCGGCTCGGTGAGCCGCGTGTACGCGCACGGCTCCAAGTCGCGCGAGACCCGCGTGATCGGCAGCGGCCCGAAGGCGGGCACCGAGTTCCCCGTCGAGGTGCCGACCCACGTCAGCGCCCTGCTCGAGTTCCGCTCGGGCGCCAGCGCGCAGATCGTCTTCAGCTTCGACTCGAAGCTGCGCCGCACCGGCTTCGTCGAGATCGCGGGCACCGAGGGAACCGCGGTGTTCCCCGACCCGAACACCTTCGAGGGCGAGACCCTGATCCACGACGAGGGCGACGAGGCGCGCACCATCCAGCCGCAGGGCTCGTTCTACACGCGCGGCACCGGCGTGCTCGAGCTGGCTCAGGCGATCCGCGCGGGCCGCCCCGAGCGCGTCCCGGGCGAGCTGGCCTTCCACGTGCTCGAGGTCATGGTCGCGATCGCACAGTCCGCCGAGGCGAGCGAGCCGGTCGAGGTCACCTCCGAGTTCACCCCCGCAGCGTCGCTGGAACCCGATTGGGATCCGTCCGTCGCGACGCTGTGACAGCAATCTCATCCCCTGCAGCACCCCACCTCGACGAAGAGTTCAAAGGAGTACAGAGATGAAGAAGTCCCGCACCATCCGATGGGCGGCGCTCGCCGCCACGACCGCGTTCGCGGCCGCCACGCTCGCAGGCTGTGCCGGGGGAGGTGGCGGCACCGGGGGCGGTGCCGTCGACCCGGAATCCCTCGAGGGCCAGACCATCACCTACTGGGCAAGCAACCAGGGCTCCTCGGTCAGCCACGACGAGGAGGTGCTCGGCGCCTCGATCGAGCGCTTCACCGAGGAGACCGGTGTCGAGGTCGAGCTGGAGGTCATCCCGTGGAGCGACCTGCTGAACCGCATCCTCGGCGCGGTGTCGTCGGGCGAGGGTCCCGACGTGCTCAACATCGGCAACACGTGGGCCGTTTCGATGGAGGCCACCGGCGCGTTCATGGAGTGGGACGACGCGGCCATGGAGAAGGTCGGCGGGGCCGACCGGTTCACCGAGGCGGCGCTGGCCACCGGCGGATCCGAGGGCGCGACGCCCACCTCGCTGCCGCTGTACTCGCTCGCATACGCCATGTACTACAACAAGGCGATGTTCGCCGAGGCCGGCATCGAGGCGCCCCCGGCGACCTGGGACGAGTTCCTCGAGGCCGGCGAGAAGCTCACCAAGGACACGGACGGCGACGGCGAGATCGACCAGTGGGGTCACGCTCTCGCGGGACAGCGCACGTCGAACAACGCGCACGCCACGTTCATCCTCGGCAAGCAGCACGGTGGCGACCTGTATGACGCCGACGGCAACCCTGACTTCACGAACGACGCCATCGTGGCGGCGGTGAACGACTGGGTGCAGCTCATGGGCGAGAACGGCATCGTGTCGCCCTCGAACGCCGAGCTCGACGACGGATCGCTGATGGCGCAGGAGGTCGCGAACGGTCGCGCGGCGATGATGTTCGACCAGGCCGCCGGCAGCACGCTCGAGTCCCTTGACTTCAGCGACTGGGGCGTCGCGCCGATTCCGATGCAGTCCGCGGATGCGACCGGCGAGGCCGCCACGCAGTCGCACGTCGCCGGCATCAACATCGCAGTGTTCGAGAACTCGGACAGCAAGGATGCCGCGATCGCGTTCGTGAACCACCTGCTCAGCGCCGACGAGCAGGAGGTGCTCGGGGCCGAGTTCGGCGCACTGCCGCCGGTGACCGACGCCCTCGACGCCGAGGCCTTCAACACTCCCGAGATGGAGGTGCTGAAGGGCGTCCTCGCCGACCACGCACAGCCGATGCCGCTGTTCGCCTCGGAGAGCCAGGCCGAGGAGCTGATCGGCGCCGCCGTCGCGGAGCTGTTCGCGACGATCGCACAGGGTGGGGAAGTCACCGAGGACGACGTCCGCGCGGCCCTGGAAGACGCCCAGGCCCAGATGCCCGCCGCCTGACGCACCGGGGTGCCCGGCCCGTGATGGGCCGGGCACCCCCTCCGTCTCAGAGAGGACGCGGAATGCAGTCACCCGAAGCGGCCACCCACACCGAAGTGGTGGTCACCGGTCAGCGCGGCCGCGCGCCAGGCGCCCGGCGCGCCGGCCGCCGACGCAAGGACGGGGTCTTCCCCTACCTCCTGATCGCCCCCGCGGGCATCATGGAGTTGCTGATCCACATCATCCCGATGCTGCTCGGCATCTACGTCGCCTACCTGGCGCTGACGCAGCTGACGATCGCCAACTGGCTCAAGGCGCCGTTCGTCGGCATCAAGAACTTCATCACGGCCTTGGATCCCTCCGGACCCATCGGCGAGCAGTTCTACGCCGCGCTTCTGCGCACCAGCTGGTACACCGTCGTCTCGGTCGCCCTCATCTGGGGGATCGGGATCTTCGCCGCGGTCATGCTCGCGAACAAGTTCCGCGGCAATGGGTTCTTCCGCACACTCTTCCTCGTCCCCTACGCCCTGCCCGGCTTCGTCACGACGATCGTGTGGCAGTTCATGTTCAATCAGCGCGACGGCGTGATCAACCGGTTCCTCGTCGATGACCTCGGCATCCTCGATGACCGCCCGTTCTGGCTGCTCGGCGCGAACTCGATGATCGTGGTGATCGTGATCACCGTCTGGCAGTTCTGGCCGTTCGCGTTCCTCATGCTGCTCGCCGCACTGCAGTCGATCCCGCACGAGACCTACGAGGCCGCGGCGCTCGACGGCGCGAGCCTGTGGAAGCAGTTCACGCAGATCACCCTGCCGATGATCAAGCACGCCAACGTCGTGCTGCTGCTCATGCTGAGCCTGTGGGTGTTCAACCAGTTCGACATCCCCTACCTGCTGTTCGGGGCCGCCCAGCCGGACGAGTCGATGCTCGTGTCGCCGCTGATCTACCAGCAGTCGTTCTCGGCATGGAACTTCGGCGTCGGAAGCGCCCTGAGCTTCGTGCTGCTCATCGTGCTGCTGATCGCCTCGGCCTTCTACGTGCGGCTCGTGATGCCGAAGGGACGGACGCTCGATGATTGAGACGCGCGGATTCAAGATCCTCCGGGCGGTGGGTCTGGCCGTCCTGTCGATGCTGGTGATCGTGCCGCTGTATGTGATGGTGGTCACCTCGTTCAAGCCGCTGCAGGACGTCTCCGGCACCTTCGAATGGTGGCCGTCGGTGCTGACGATCCAGCCGTACATCGACATGTGGTCGACCGTGCCGTTGGCGCGGTACTTCACGAACAGCCTCATCGTGACGGTCGTGGCGACCATCTGCTCGGTGGTCCTCGCGATCCTCGCCGCCTATGCGGTGTCGCGATTCTCGTTCCGCGGCAACAGGCTGTTCCGCCTGGTGGTGCTGTCGACGCAGATGTTCCCCGGCATCCTCTTCCTGCTGCCGCTGTTCCTCATCTTCACGCAGGTGCAGAAGACCATCGGCGTGCAGCTCAACGGCAGCTATCTCGGGCTCATCCTGACGTACCTGACGTTCTCGCTCCCGTTCTCGATCTGGATGCTGACCGGCTTCTTCGCCGCGATGCCCGCCGCACTGGAGGAGGCCGCGATGATCGACGGCCTGAGCCGCTGGGGCGCGCTGTGGCGCATCGTGATCCCTGTCGCCCGCCCCGGGATCATCGCCGTGAGCGTCTACTGCTTCATCACCGCGTGGAGCGAGGTGCTCTTCGCGAGCGTGCTGTCGAACAAGGGCACGAGGACCCTGTCGATCGGTCTGCGCGCCTACGCCTCGCAGACCGACGTCTACTGGAACGAGATGATGGCGGCGTCGATCGTCGTGTCGCTGCCCGTGCTGATCGGCTTCCTTATCGTGCAGCGGCAGCTCATCTCAGGCCTGTCGGCGGGAGCGGTCAAGTGACGTCGGGGGCCGTGACGGATGGATCGGGCGCGCTGCGCGTCGGGATCGTCGGCGGGGGCTTCATGGCCCGCACACATGCGCACGCGGCGCGGGCCGCGGGCGCCGAGGTGGCGGCGATCCTGTCGTCGGCGCCGGATCGCACGGCGCAGGCGGCGGCGGAGCTGGCGGTGCCGCACGCGGCCGCCTCGCTCGACGAGCTGATCGACCGGGTCGACGTCGTCCACGTCTGCTCGCCCAACCGCTGGCACCTGGAGCAGTCGCTCGCCGTGCTCGCCGCGGGGACGCACGTGGTGTGCGAGAAGCCGCTGGCGACAACGGCGGCCGACGCGTCGCGCCTTGTCGAGGCGGCCGGGTCGCTCGTGGCGACAGTGCCGTTCGTCTACCGCTTCCACCCCATGGCGCGCGAGGCCCGGGCGCGGGTCGCGGCCGGCGGCATCGGCCGGCTGCTGACGCTGCGCGGCTCGTACCTGCAGGACTGGCTGCTCGGGCCCGGCGAGCAGAACTGGCGCGTCGACCCGGTGGCGGGGGGCGCGTCCCGCGCCTTCGGCGACATCGGCTCACACCTCGTCGACCTGCTTGAATTCGTCACGGGAGACCGGATCACCCGGATCGCCGCGCGCACGCAGACCGCGCATCCCGAGCGGGCAGGAGCCGAGGTGCGCACCGAGGATGCCGTCGCCGTCGTGGTCGAGACCGCGAGCGGCGCGATCGGCTCGCTGCTGGTGTCGCAGGTCGCGGCGGGGCGCAAGAACGCGCTGACGATCGAGGTGTCCGGCAGCGAGGGCGCCGTGGCGTTCGACCAGGAGCATCCGGATGAGCTGTGGCTCGGCGGGCGGGACGCCTCGTCGGTCGTCTCGCGCGATGCGGCGATCCTGTCGGCGGACGCCGCCCGGCTCTCGGTGGTGCCGTCGGGGCATCCGATGGGCTATCTCGACGCGTTCACCGGGTTCGCGCGCGACACCTACGCCGCCATCCGCGGCGAGCGGCCGGATGGCCTGCCGCGCTTCGCCGACGGCGCCCGCGCCGCCGTGCTGACCGAGGCGGTGCTCGCCGCCGCGGCCGAGGACCGCTGGATCGACATCCCTACGGAAGGACTCACGACATGAGCGAGGCATCGCACCCCGTCACCCTGTTCACCGGCCAGTGGGCCGACCTGCCGTTCGAGGAGGTGGCGAAGCTCGCGGCCGAGTGGGGCTATGACGGTCTCGAGATCGCGGCCTCGGGCGATCACCTCGACCTGCAGCGGGCCGACGAGGACGACGCGTACGTGCAGTCGCGCCTGGACATCCTCGACAAGCACGGGCTGAAGGCGTGGGCGATCTCGAACCACCTCGGCGGTCAGGCGATCTGCGACGACCCGATCGACTTCCGCCACCAGGCGATCGTGCGCCCCTACATCTGGGGCGACGGCGACCCCGAGGGAGTGCGCCAGCGCGCGGCGGAGGACATGAAGCGCGCCGCCCGCGTCGCCCGGAAGCTCGGCATCGACACGGTCGTCGGGTTCACCGGCTCGAGCATCTGGCAGTACGTGGCGATGTTCCCGCCCGTCCCCGCCGAGCGCATCGACGCCGGCTACGAGGACTTCGCGAACCGCTGGAACCCCATCCTCGACGTCTTCGACGCCGAGGGGGTGCGGTTCGCGCACGAGGTGCACCCGTCGGAGATCGCCTACGACTACTGGACGACCGTCCGCACGCTCGAGGCCATCGATCACCGCGAGGCCTTCGGCATCAACTGGGACCCGAGCCACATGTTCTGGCAGGGCGTCGACCCGATCGGCTTCATCACCGACTTCGCCGACCGGATCTACCACGTCGACTGCAAGGACACGCGCCTGCGCCCGCAGACGGGCCGCAGCGGCATCCTCGGTTCGCACCTGCCGTGGGGCGACCCGCGCCGCGGGTGGGATTTCGTCTCGACCGGGCACGGCGACATCCCCTGGGAGGACGCGTTCCGCGCCCTCGGCGCGATCGGCTACGAGGGTCCGATTTCGATCGAATGGGAGGACGCCGGCATGGACCGCCTGCACGGCGCCGCCGAGGCGGTGGGCCGCATCCGGTCGCTGCTGTGGAAGCGCCCGGAGGCGTCGTTCGACGCGGCCTTCAGCAACCAGTAGGACGGCCGGGGGAAAACTGCCCTCGCGCGGACTCGGGGCTGCTGGTTGTATTGCACCGTCGGGGGGAGGGCTCCCCGCGCGACAACCAAGGAGATTCGGATGACCACTCAGTACCCCCAGCAGCCGGGTTACCCGGCCGCCGGCCCCGTCGACCCGGGTCGCGGAATGTCGATCGCGGGCATCATCTGCGGCGTGCTCGTTCCCGTCGTGGGCCTGATCCTGTCGATCATCGGTCGCAACAAGTCGAAGCAGGCCGGTTTCGACGGCAAGCTCGGCACCATCGGCCTCATCGTCAGCATCGTGTTCATCGTGCTGTGGATCATCGGCGCCATCGCGATGTGGGCGTTCTTCGCGGCGCTCATGGCCGAGTACGGCACCTACATGGGCTGACCCACTCGCCCCTTCGGATCCCGCGCGGCCCCCGGCCGTGCGGGATCCGTCGTCTTACCGGTCGTTGAGCGGAGCGGAGTCGAAGCCACCGCCCCAGCCACCGCCCCAGCCGCCACCCCAGCCGCCACCTTCAGGCGCTGAGCCAGATCACCTCCGCCGCCCCCGAGGGCAGCTCGACGTTCTCACCGGCGATGTCGAGTCCGCGCGCGGTGACGCGCACATCCTGTCCCACGGCGATCCCGGCGGCCTCGATGAGCCGCAGCAGTCCCGGGTCGCGGTCGCTGACGCGCAGGATCCGTCCGGCGTGGCCCTCGCGCGCCTCCGCGAGCAGCACGAACCGCACCCGCTCGACGAGCCCGGCGGCATCCGGAATCGGATCGCCGTGCGGATCGAACCTCGGACGCCCCAGCCGCTCGTCGATCTTCTCGAGCAGGCGGTCGCTGATCGTGTGCTCGAGCACCTCTGCCTCCTCGTGCACCTCGTCCCAGGCGTAGCCGTACTCCTCGACGAGCCAGGTCTCGATCAGCCGGTGCCGCCGCACCATCTCGAGCGCGCGCCGCTCGCCCTCGGGCGTCAGTCGCACGGCCCGGTACGGCTCGTGCGCGACGAACCCCAGCGCGCTGAGCTTCTTGACCATCTCGGTCACGCTGGACGGGGCGATCCCGAGCTTGGCGGCCAGCACCGACGGCGTGATGGGCGCGTCCTGCCACTCGGTGTGGGCGTACACCGTCTTCAGGTAGTCGTCGATCGCGGGCGAGTGCGGCACCCCTCCAGGCTAGGGCGTGCCCCCTGACGGCCTACGCCCCGGTCGCCACCAGCCACAGCAGCAGGGCGTTCAGCGTGATGAGGAACGCGGCGGCGACGGCGCCGAGGGCGGTCGTCAAGACGCGGTTGCGGTGCTCGCCGAGGGTGCGTCGCTGGGCGGTGAGCACGACAAGCGGCACGAGGGCGAACGGGATGCCGAACGACAGCACGACCTGGCTCAGCACGAGCGCGAGCGTGGGGTCGAAGCCCACGCCCAGGATGGCGAGGGCCGGGACGAGCGTGATCAGGCGCCGCGCGATCAGCGGGATCCGCACCCGCAGCAGCCCCTGCATGATCTCGGCGCCGGCGTAGGCGCCCACCGAGGTCGAGGCGAGGCCGCTGGCGAGCAGGCCCACGGCGAAGAGCGTCGCGATCGCGGGGCCGAGGCCGGCGGCGATCGCCGCGTGCGCTCCCTCGAGGCTGTCGGTGCCGGCGACGCCCGGCAGGTTCGCCGCGGCGAGCAGCAGGATGGCGAGGTTCACCGACCCGGCGACGGCGAGCGCGATGGTGACATCCCACTTCGTCGCGCGGAGGATCCGGGTGACGCTCACCCCTCCCTCGCGGAGTGATCCGTCGCCCTGCACGAGGTGCGCGGATCCGCGCGGGGCGAACCGATCCCGCGCGAGCGCCGAGTGGGCGTAGATCGCGTGGGGCATGACCGTCGCCCCCAGGATCGACGCGGTGAGCAGGACGGATCCGCTGTCCGTGAACCGCGGCACGAGCCCCGCGAGCACCGATCCGCCGTCGGGCGGGCCGACGAACACGCCGACGGCGAAGCCGATCGCGATGATGATCAGCAGTCCCATGATCACGAACTCGAACGGCTTCGCGCCCCGGGTCGACTGCACGACGAGCAGCGCGAGCGACACGGCCCCGGTGATGAGGCCGCCCCACAGCAGCGGCACGCCGAACAGCAGGTTGAGCGCCACCGCGCCGCCGATCACCTCGGCGATGTCGGTGGCCATCGCGACGAGCTCGGCCTGCAGCCAGTACGCGCGCCGCCCCCAGCGGTTGCGGATGCGCCTCCCCAGCACCTCGGGCAGGCTCTCGCCCGTGACGACGCCGAGCTTGGCCGACAGGTACTGGATGAGCCACGCCATCGCGTTGCCGATCACCACGACCCAGACGAGCAGGTAGCCGTAGCGCGCCCCGGCCGTCATGTTGCTGGCGACGTTGCCGGGATCGAGGTAGGCGACGCCCGCCACGAGCGCCGGGCCGAGCAGCCACGCGACCCGCGGGGGGCGCGTCATCCGGGTCTCCGTCGTCGTCATGCCGACAGTGTGCCAGAGATTTAGGCGCACCGAAAACTGCCGACGGGTAACCTTCTCGAGTGACGGATCCGACCCCCGAGACCCACGCCCCGATGGACGAAGTGCGCGGCCACGGCGTCGGCCCGTGGGAGGGCGATCCGCCCGAGGACCCCGTCTACGACCCCGAGCTGCTCGCGCACGGCGACACCCGCAACGTCATCGACCGCTACCGGTACTGGCGCATGGAGGCGATCGTCGCCGACCTCGACGCGCGGCGGCATCCGTTCCATGTCGCGATCGAGAACTGGCAGCACGACATGAACATCGGATCGATCGTGCGCAGCGCCAACGCGTTCCTCGCCGACACCGTTCACATCATCGGGCGCCGCCGCTGGAATCGCCGCGGGGCGATGGTGACCGACCGATACCAGCACGTTGTGCACCACGAGGATGTCGCGGCGTTCGCCGCGTGGGCGCGCGCGGAGGGCATCCCGATCCTGGCCGTCGACAACGTGGGGGAGGCGGTGCCGGTCGATCGTGCCGAGCTGCCCGAGCGGTGCGTCCTGCTGTTCGGTCAGGAGGGGCCGGGGCTGTCGGATGAGGCGCTCGCCGCGGCATCCGGGCACATCGAGATCACCCAGTACGGCTCGACCCGCTCGATCAACGCCTCGGCCGCGGCGGCTGTTGTGATGTACGAGTGGTGCCGCCGCCACGCCGGCTGAGTCAGGATCGCCCGGGCCGCGTCACAGCAGCGAGTCGACCACACTGCCGACGACGGACGTCGAGGTGGGGGTCGGTGCGGGCTCCGTCGGCGTCGGGGTCGTCGTCACCGACGCCTTGGTGGGCGCCACCGTGGTCGACGTCGTCGGGGCCGGAGCGGGAGTGCTCGTCGAGGTGCTCGGGCTCGGTGCGGGCGAGCTCGGGGTCGGCTCGGACGTCGCGGGCGGCGTTGTGGGCGCCGGTGCCGGGGTGGTGGGCGCCGGTGTCGTGGGTGCGGGCGTCGTGGGTGCCGGCGACGTCGGCGTCGGGCTGGTGCTGGGCGTGGGGGTGCCCGACGGGGTGCCGCTCGGCGTCGGGGTCGGGGTCCCGGTGGGGGTGCCGGTCGGACTCGGGGTCGGCGTGCCGGTGGGGGTGCCGGTCGGGCTGGGCGTCGGCGTGCCGGTGGGGGTGCCGGACGGGCTCGGCGTGGGCGTGCCGCTCGGCGTGCTGCTCGGCGTGGGCGTCGGCGCGGGGTCTTCGGGCAGCGCGGCCGGCTGGCCGGGTGCCGGCACGTCCTTGGGCGTCCAGCCCTTGATGTCCGGGCGCTTCGAGCTGCCGCCGAGGTACCCCAGGGGGTCGACCGGGACTCCTCCCACGCGCACCTCGAAGTGAAGGTGGGGGCCGAAGCTGCGGCCGGTGTTGCCCACGAGGCCGATCGGCGTGCCGGTCTCGACCCAGTCGCCCGCATCGACCACGCGGCTGCCGTGCACCATGTGCCCGTAGAGCGTGACCATGCCGTCGACGTGAAGGATCATCACCGCGACGCCGTAGCCGAAGTAGCCCTCGCTCGACAGGATGACGATTCCCGGCGCCGCCGCCCCGATGGGGGTGCCGGAGGCCGCGGCGATGTCGAGGCCCATGTGACGCCCGCCGCGCGCGCCGAAGACATCCGTGATCGATCCACCGCCGCTGACGGGCCAGGCGAGCTGCCCGACCTGCGAGAGATCGAGGTCCTCGGCGAAGCCCGTGAGATCCACCGGGATGTCCGCGGCGATCGCCGCGCGCACGAGCTTGAGGCGTGCCTCGCGGCGCGCCTCGGCCAGCTCCTCGGGCGTCGTCGCCTCGTACGTGCTCGGCGCGACGAGCGAGGCGGCCGCCTGCACCTCGGCCGCGAGATCGGCGGTCTCCTCGGGGAGGCCCTCGCCGACGAAGCGCGGCAGACCGACATCCGGGGCGCCGAAACCGGTCTGCTCCTCGTCGGAGCCGCCCGCCATGGCCGGCTCGGCGACGATCGAGACCGGCGCTGCGGTCTGCTCCGCGGGGGTGGGGAAGGCGGCTCCCGTGGCGGCGACGGACAGGCCGAGAAGCGCCAGGACCGCCGTCGATCGTCCCGCGCGTACAGCGAAGACGTGACGCGGATGCGGCGTCACGGGATGCTGAACGGGCTTGGCGATCGGTGCATGCATATGGAGTCCCCCGACCCATCGTGCGCGTGAAACCCCGCGGAGGGAACCCCTGGGGCGGATTTTCCCGCTGGCCGGGGGTATCGACGCACCCCCGCGCCGGGCGTAACGTGACGCGCGACGAGGAGGTCAGACATGATCAGCGCACCGCTCATCCGCCCGTTCCTCTGGTTCGACGGCAACGCCCGCGAAGCGATGGAGTACTACTGCGAGGTGTTCCCCGAGAGCCGGATCGACCGCGTCGACGAGTACCCGGATGAGAGTCTCGACAGCCACTTCGAGGGGATGTCGGGGAAGGTCATCAACGGGGAGTTCACCCTCGGCGGGGTGAAGTTCGGCTGCCTCGACGGCGGCCCCCTGTTCACCTTCAACGAGTCGATCTCGTTCGTCGTCGCCTGCCGGGACCAGGCGGAGATCGACTACTACTGGGCTCGCCTGTCGGCCGTGCCCGAGTCGGAGCAGTGCGGCTGGTGCAAGGACCGTTTCGGCGTCAGCTGGCAGATCGTTCCCGCCGAGATGGATGCCCTCATGGAGACGCCCGAGCAGGTGCAGGCGATGATGCGCATGAAGAAGATCGACATCGCCGAGCTGCGCTCGCTCGCCTGACGACCTTCGCGCATCCCCCGCTGTCCGCTCAACGGCCGGGGTCGCCGGCCGTTGAGCGGAGCGGATGGGATCAGCCGACGGCAGGCACCGCGTTCTCGATGAGCTCGCGCACCATGTCGGGGAACCAGCCGCCGGCGCGCGGGTCGACGACGCCGCGTGCCGGGTCCTCGGGGCCGGCGGTGCCGCGCAGGCATTCGCCGTCCGACTCGCCGGGCACCTTGATCCACAGGTAGGCGTCGATCAGCTCGTCGCCGGTGTCGGTCGTGGGACGCAGGCCCAGGCCGCGGTCGAGCGGGTTGCACCAGTCCTCGTAGTCGGTCGCGACCTCCCACGCGCCCTGGCCGTTGCGGCTCGTGTCGAGCACGAAATGCGTCGTCGGCTCGACGTCGCCCAGTTGCGAGGCGTAGCGCGAGTCGACGCCCGACGTGTCGAGGGCTGGATCGGGGTTGCCCGCGCTCCACTCGCCGTAGTTGTCCATCGCGACCCCCGACCAGTTGTTCGCCGGCCCGCCGTTCCAGTACTGGCTGCCGCAGTCGGCGAAGGCCCCGTCGAGCTCGGTGACGAGTGCGATGCAGGACGAGATCCAGTGGCCGTACGCGGTGAGGTTCGCCGTGAAGTGGTAGTTCGAGGCGTTCAGGAAGAACCCGTCGGCCTTCTCCACGCCGGCCTTGATCAGCCGGTCGCTGATGTCGCCGACGTTCAGCCATCCGCTGTGCGTGCCGTCGAGGTAGACCGCCGTGTTCGGCAGGGCGGCGAGGGTGTCGACGGCGTGGTTCAGCATGGCGAAGCGCTCGCTCGCGGCCGTCGCCGCCTCCGCCTCGGCCGGCTGGCACCACTCCTGGGTGCCCTCCACGGAGGTGTAGTGGGGGATGATGCCGAGCCCGTCGGGCTCGAGGATCACGACCGCCTCCTTGTTGCCGATCCCCTTCGCGAAGCCGTCGATCCAGGCGGTGTACTCCGCGAGGGTCGTGGCGCCGCCGGAGGAGTACTGCGCGCAGTCGCGGAACGGGACGTTGTAGGCGACGAGCACGGGGATCTCATCGGCCGCGTGGGCACGCACCACCGCCTCCTTCACGTCCTGCTTGACGGTGATCGGGGTTCCGGCCGTGAACCACGTCGCGGTGGGGAACTGGGCGAGGTACTCGGCATCCTCCCGTGCCTGCCCGGTGAGGCTCTCGGCGGCCTCGAGGGTCGTGCTGTCGGGGTTCGTCCAGAGCGTCGCGCTCGGATCGAGGACGTCGTTCGCGGCGAAGGCCGGCGAGCCGCCGGCGAGGGATGCGAGGACGAGCGCAGCGGCGGTGACCGCTCCCGCTCGCCTCGTCGTCGAGGCGTGGGGCATGTGCTTCTCCTGTGGCGGGGCCGTCGCTCGACGATGAGGCGACGGCGGTGTCGGATGTCGATTCGCCGTCGTGGGAGCGCTCCCACGATCGGCCCTCTCCACGCTGGCCTCCGCCGCGGCAGAAGTCAAGGGGAAAGGAGCCGCGCGGGCCCGATCAGGACGGGCGCGCCGCGATCCGGTCGCCCGTGGTCATCCAGCGGCTGCCGCGCACGCGGGCCCCGAGGCCCACGGCCCGCGCGAGCATCAGCACGCCGAAGAAGCCGACCGTGAGCCACGCGAGCCCGGCGGCGCCCGTCGGCTCGAGCGATGCGATCAGCCACAGCGCCGGCAGGAACGGCACGAGGTTCGCCACGCCCACGATCGCGAGGAAGCGCGCGTCGCCGGCGCCCATCAGCACCCCGTCGAGGACGTAGACGATGCCCGCGAGCGGCTGGCCGATCGCCATCAGGATCAGGGCCGGCTGGATGAGCGCCGCCAGCGCGGGATCGCCGGTGAACGCCAGCCCGAGCACACCGGAGAGAGCCGCGATCAGGATGCCGATGGCCACGCCGAACCATCCGCCCCAGGCGAGGGTGCGGCGCAGGACGAAGCGCACCGCATCCGGGTCTCCCGCACCGAGGTGCTTTCCGATCAGGGCCTGCGCGGCGATCGCGAGGGCGTCGAGCGCGTAGGCGGCGGTCGAGGCGATCGTGAAGACCACCTGCCATCCGGCGAGTTCGCGGGTGCCGAGGCCGGTCGCGACGGCCACGGTCAGCAGCAGCGCGAGTCGCAGGCTCACCGTGCGCACGAACAGCCAGCCGCCGGCGAGGGCCGAGCCGCGGATGCCGTCGCGCTGGGGCCGCAAGCGGGCGTCGTGCCGGCGCGCGAGGCGGCCGACCACAACGGCGTACGCGGCGACCATCCCCCATTGGGCGACGACCGTTCCCACCGCCGACCCGGCGATCCCCCATCCGAAGCCGTAGATGAACAGCGCGTTGAGCACGGCGTTCGAGAGGAAGCCGAGTCCCGCGATCCACAGCGGCACGACCGTGTCCTGCAGCCCGCGCAGCAGCCCGGTCGCCGCGAAGACGATGAGCATCGCGGGGAGGCCCCACATCGAGATGCCGAGGTAGATGGTCGCGTGGGCCGCAACCTCGGTGGCCGGTCCGAACGCCGCGACGAGGGCCGGCGTCGCGAGGTACCCGGCGACGGCGAGCACGGCGCCGAGCCCCAGCGCGAGCCACATCCCGTCGATGCCGACCGACACGGCTCCGCGGATGTCGCCCGCGCCGAACCGGCGCGCGACGCCCGGCGTGGTCGCATACGCGAGGAAGACCATCAGCCCGACGATCGTGCTCAGCACCGCCGACGCGATCCCCAGCCCCGCCAGCGGCTCGATGCCCAGGTGCCCGACGAGCGCCGCGTCGACCATCAGGAACAGCGGCTCGGCCACGAGCGACCCCAGCGCCGGCACCGCCAGCCGCAGGATGTCGCGGTTGAGCGTGCGCGTCCGGGTCACGACTCGAGGCTAGTGCGGCCCTCCGACGCCGTCGGGTCGGGTAGGTCGGCGCGCTCGGATGAGTGCCTGCGTCGCGGCGGTGGGTGGGTCGCGCGGGCGGGCCCGAGGTCACATCCCGCCCGGCGGCGCGACATCCTGCACGCGAGGGCGCATGCTTCGGGGTGTCCGGTCGCGGACAGGATGTGCACTGGGCGCGGTCAGCGGCGGGCGAGCAACGGATGTGCTGGATCGGCGCTCCGGCCTCGTCCCGATCCCCTCGACACGCTACGCGCACCGCGCATCCTGCGCTTGGATTGACGGATGACCTGGACGCTGCGCCCGAGCACGCCCGCCGATGCCGGGTGGATCGCCGAGCTGCGCGCCGAGGTGATGCGCCCGGACCTCGAGCGGCTCGATCGGTTCGACCCCGTGCGCGTGCGCGAGCGGTTCCTGTCCGCGTTCGCCCCCGCCGCGACCCGCATCATCGTCGTGGGCGGCAGGGATGTCGGGTCGATCGCTCTCCGCAGCGCTGCCGACGGATGGTGGATCGAGCACTTCTGCCTGCGCCCCGACCTTCAGGGCCGCGGGATCGGGTCGGCCGTGTTCGCCGCGGTGCTCGGCGAGTGCGAAGGACCGGTGCGGCTCAACGTGCTGCAGGGCAGCCCGGCCCGCCGGCTCTACGGGCGGCACGGCTTCCGCCTCGAGACGGAGGACCCGGTCGACGTGTTCCTCGTCCGCGGCTGAGGCTTCCGCGCGCCGAGCGCCCGTCGTGTCTCGCCAGGTCACATTCGCGTCGCGATACGCCATCCCCCGGGGTGCCCGTTCGAGGGGAGGATGTGCACTCGGCGCGCCGGGCGCATTCCCGGAACCTCGGGATGAACCGTCCACAGCGTGGATCGAAGGTTCCGTTGTGCCCATCGCCAAGATCGGGCGCGTGCGGGCCCCGGCGGAACGGGACACTCCTGGGATGGCGAACCAGGATGACGCGATCCGCGCGAGCGAGAAGACGGTGCGGCTGCTGACCCTCGATGACCTCGAGCTGCGCGGCAGCTCGCGCGACGACGTCCGGCGGCAGGTCGCCGCCAGGATGCTCGTGCGAGTGAGGCGCGGGACGTTCGTCGACGCGGCCGAGTGGGACGCGCAGTACATCGAGGGGCGACATCGTGCCCGTGCCCGCGCTTACGCATCGCGATCACCCGAGACGATCTTCGCCCTCGAGACGGCCGCGGCGCAGCACAAGCTGCCGCTGTTCCGTGTCAAGGAGGAGCGACTGCAGACTGTGACTCTGGGTCGTGCCGCGTCCTCCACCAAGAACGTCATGCGCCATCGCGTCGCGGTGGACGATGCGGATGTCGTGATGGCCGACGGCATCCATGTCACCTCCCTGTCGCGAACCGTCTTCGACCTGATCCGGAAGCTTCCGTACGACGCGGGCGTGGCCGTGGCGGACGCCGCACTTCGCAGGGCAGCGGAGATCCGATCGGGCGGTGCGGACGAGTTGCGGGCGAAGGTCACCGAGCGCCTCGAGCGCTCGCCGGGCGCGCGAGGCGTGCGGCGAGCGCGGGTTGTGCTCGCGTTCGCCGACGGGCGGTCCGGATCCGCAGGAGAGAGCGCGAGCCGCTGGTCGCTGCGGGTGATCGGATTCCGCGACTTCGAGCTGCAGGTGCCGTTCGACGGGCCGGACGGCCAGGTCTACGAGGTGGATCTGCGTTTCGACCGGAACCTCGGCGAGTTCGATGGCGAGGTGAAGTACAGCGACCCGGCGTTCCTCAGCGGCCGCACGCCACGGCAGGCGCTGCTCGACGAGAAGGAACGCGGCGACTGGATCCGCGGTCGCTCGCGCGATCCTTACGTCCGCTGGATGGACAGGCACATCCACACGGTGGACACCTTGCGCCAGCGGCTCGAGCGCTTCGGCATCCGGCCCTGAGCCGGCACTGAAAAAACGCACATGCATCCGGTCACGGCGCATCCCCGAGAGTGTGCAGTGACGGGATGGATGTGCGCCCACGGCGAACGCGGCTCCGCCGTCGCCTGCGCGTCGACGCCCGGTGCTTAGGGTGGAGCCATGACCGACGCCGCGCCCACGACCGCCCTCCGCTCCGGCATCGCCATCGAGGAGCTCAGCTCCGAGATCCGGCCGCAGGACGACCTCTACCGTCACGTCAACGGCGCGTGGATCGAGCGCACCGAGATTCCCGGCGACAAGGCCCGCTGGGGGTCGTTCCACCTGCTCGACGAGCAGGCCGAGAAGCACGTGCACGCGATCATCGAGGAGTCGCAGCAGGCCGAGCCGGGCACCGACGCTCGCAAGGTGGGCGACGCGTACGCGAGCTTCATGGACGAGGAGCGGATCGCGCAGCTCGGCACCGCTCCGCTCGAGGGCCAGCTCGCGCAGGCCGACGCCGTGACCGACGTCGCCACGTTCCTCGGGACGGTCGGCGCGCTCGACCGCCAGGGCGTCGCGAACCCGATCGGCGTGTTCGTCGAGCCCGACCCGGGAAACCCCACGCGGTACGTCCCCTTCCTCGTCCAGTCGGGCATCTCGCTGCCGGATGAGAGCTACTACCGCCTCGACAACTTCGCCGGCACGCGCGCGACGTTCCGCGAGCACGTCGAGAAGATGCTCGACCTCGCCGGGATCCCGGATGCGGCAGGGCAGGCGGATCGCGTCGTCGCTCTCGAGACGGAGATCGCCTCGCACCACTGGGACAACGTGCGCAGCCGAGACGCGGTCGCGACCTACAACCTGACGTCGTGGGACGAGGTCCAGAAGCTCATCGGCCTCGACCTCACCCCGTGGCTCGAGGGTGTCGCGCCGGGCAACCCGGCGGCGTTCACCGAGGTCGTGGCCTACCAGCCCTCGTTCCTCGAGGGCCTCGGCACGCTGCTGACCGAGGAGCGGATCGAGGACTGGAAGGCGTGGCTGCGGTTCAAGATCGTGCGCGCCGCCGCCCCGTACCTCCCCGAGCCGTTCGTGCAGGAGAACTTCGCGTTCAACGGCACCGAGCTGACGGGCGTGCCCGAGATCCGCGAGCGCTGGAAGCGCGGCGTCGCCCTCGCCGAGGGCGCCCTCGGCGAGGCCGTCGGCAAGGTCTACGTCGACCGTCACTTCCCGCCGGCCGCGAAGGCGGCGATGGATGAGCTGGTCGCGAACCTCATCGAGGCGTACCGCCAGAGCATCACGAAGCTCGAGTGGATGGGTCCCGAGACCCGCGAGCGCGCGCTGAAGAAGCTCGACTCGTTCGTCCCCAAGATCGGCTACCCCGTGAAATGGAAGGACTACTCCGAGCTCGAGATCGACGCCACGGACCTTCTCGGCAACGTGCGCCGTGCGAGCGCCTTCGAGCACGACCGCCAGATCGGCAAGGTGGGCAAGCCCATCGACCGCGACGAGTGGTTCATGACGCCGCAGACCGTGAACGCCTACTACAACCCGCTCATGAACGAGATCGTGTTCCCCGCCGCGATCCTGCAGTACCCCTTCTTCGACCCGGAGCGCGACGACGCCGCGAACTACGGCGGCATCGGCGCCGTGATCGGGCACGAGATCGGCCACGGCTTCGACGACCAGGGTTCGCGCTACGACGATCAGGGCGCCCTCAACGACTGGTGGACCGAGGCGGATCGCGCCGCGTTCGAGGAGCGCACGAAGGCGCTCATCGCGCAGTACGACGCGCTCACGCCGGTCGGCCTCGACGAGTCGCACAAGGTCAACGGCGCGCTCACGATCGGCGAGAACATCGGCGACCTCGGCGGGCTCGGCATCGCGCTGAAGGCCTACGAGCTCTCGCTCGGGGGCGGCGAGGCGCCCGTGATCGACGGCTACACGGGCGTGCAGCGGCTGCTGCTGTCGTGGGCTCAGGTGTGGCAGCAGAAGGGCCGCGACGCCGAGACCATCCGCCTGCTGACGATCGACCCGCACTCGCCGAACGAGTTCCGCTGCAACCAGATCGTCCGCAACATCGACGCGTTCTACGCGGCGTTCGACGTGACAGAGCAGGATGCGCTGTGGCTGCCGGAGGACCAGCGCGTCACCATCTGGTAGCTCGCTTCGCTCGCGGCTCGCACGCACGCTCGCTGCGCTCGCACAGCAGTTGGGTGGGCTACGTGCTGAGCAGGCGGCGGATGCCGCGGACGCGGACCGCCCGGAAGCCGGCGGCCCGCAGGTGCGTGAGGATCTGCGGCTCCTGACGCGCCAGCCGCAGGCCGCGGCGGATGAGGATGGGCAGCGGCTTGCGGCGCTCGCGCACGTCGCGCACGAAACGCAGCAGCAGAGTCAGCCAGCGGGACCGGTGCACGCACACGGCGTCGGCCAGGATGCCGCGCTCGCGCGCATCCTGCGCCACCTCCGCGACGAACACTCCCTCGGCGACGAACCTGGCGTGCCGGCCGAGGTCGAGCATGCGGGTGCCGACGGGGCCGTTGGCGGCGATGTCGTAGATCGGCACCTCGGTGCGCCCCTCGCGGGCGAGCTCGTCGAGCGCGGCGAGAGCGCGGTCGCGGTGCCAGGAGGCCGGGTCGTCCCAGTCGACCTCGCCGGATTCCAGACGGGGCAGTGCCGGGTCGTCGCCCGACCGGTAGAAGTCGTCCAGTCGCAGCAGCGGCAGACCCGACTGCTCGGCGAGCCGCGACTTGCCGGATCCGCTCGGCCCTCCGATGAGGACGACCTTGGCGAGCGGGGCGGGATCTATCGGCACGGACAGCAATTCTGCCGGAGCGATGCTGGAGGGTTGCCCCGACCGGTCGCGTGGCGCGGTCGCTTCGGCTCGCTCCGCTCGCTCAGCACCCGGGGAGTGCCCATGTCCGATGCCGCGCCTAGGCTCGAGGGGTGCCGTTCGAGCTGAGCCCTGCGGACCTTCCGCGGATCCTGCCGGCGTGGATGGTGCAGCACGGCGCCCATCTCGCCGAGCAGGGGGTCGCGCGCATCGTCGAGCGGTACGACCTCGGCGGCACCACCTCGTACGAGGGGCGCGTGGGGCGCTGGACGATCTACGTCGACCTGAGCGAGCGCGAGGGCGTGAGCGTCGACTGCGACGAGTGCGGCAAGGACGGCTGCGTGCACGCGGCGGCCATCCTGCACCTCATCGCCCACGGGGCGACGTCCGCGACGGGCCTGCGGCCGCCATCGGGGCTCGTCGAGCCGTGGCGACGCGCGCTCGAGCGCGCGCTCGACGACCCCGGCGTCGCCGAGCCGACCGACGTCGCCCTGCTGATCGGGCTCGATCGGGAGGGCGTGCAGATCCGGCCGGGACTGCGCGGAACGCGGGGCACGTGGATCCGCACCGGCATCGGCTGGCGCGACCTCGACGGCAAGGGGATCACCGCCGAGCAGCGTCGCGCGCTCGGCGAGCTCGAGGCGCTGCACGAGGCGCGCGAGCACTTCCCCGGCTCGACCCGCCCCGTGTACCGCAGCCGGTGGGGCTCGTACGATCGGGCGCCGCAGTGGATCCGGCTGGACGAGCTCCCCAGCCGCGGGCTGTGGGGAGTGCTCGCCGACCTCCGCGACGCGGGCGTCCACCTCGTCGCCGACACCAAGGCGCAGCCGCCCGTCGCGCTGCGTGCGGAGCCCGCCGCCCATCACCTCTCGCTCGACCGCCGCGACGGCGCGCTCCACGTGAAGCCGGTGATCGACCTGCAGACGGAGGACGACGTGCGGATCCTGCCCGTCGGCGTCCCCGTCGCGGCCCTCGCGATCGCGGACGACGACGGCGTGCGGGAGCTCGTGCCGCTGCGCGAACCGCTCGCCGACGCGTTCACGCGGCTGATGCAGGGCGAGGCGTTCACCATCCCCGACGAGGCGGTCGCCGACTTCGAGCGCGACTACCTGCCGAAGCTGCGCCGCGTCGCCCCGCTGCGGTCCGAGGCGGGCACGTACGACATCCCGGCCCCGGCGCGGCCGACGCTCGTCCTGACCCTCGCGCAGGCCGAGGCGCGCGCGACGCTCTCCTGGCGGTGGGAGTATCCGGATGCGTCGGGCCTGCGGCTTCCCGCCGAGGAGCGCGCGATCGGCGACGCCGTCGAGGCCGCCGCGGGCGAGCGGCGCGAGCTGCTGGGTGCGCGTCAGGGCACCGGATTCGGCGCGGCGATGCTGACGAAGGACGAGACGGTCGAGTTCCGCACGGGCGTGCTGCCCGCCCTGCGCGGCGTCGACGGGGTGCGCGTCGACGAGACCGACGAGCAGCCCGAGTACCGGTTCGCGGCCGATCCGCCCGTCGTCCACGTGTCGACCGCGCCGCACGGGAACGACTGGTTCGACCTCGAGGTGAGCGTCGACGTCGGCGGCGAGGCGGTGCCGCTCGGGATGCTGTTGACCGCGCTCGTCGCCCGCGACCGCTACGTCGTGCTGCCGAGCGGCACGGTCTTCACCCTCAACGCGACCCAGTTCGATCCGCTGCGCGAGCTGCTCGAGGAGGCGCGGTCGCTGCAGGACCGCCCGACCGGCCCGCTGCGGATCAGCCGGTGGCAGACCGACCTGTGGGAGGAGCTCGTCGGGATCGGGCTCGTCCAGGCGCAGGCGAACGACTGGCTCGACCGCCTCCGGGGTCTGACCGAGGCCGATCGGCTGGAGCCCGTCGAGGTGCCCCCGGGCTTCCGGGCGCAGCTGCGCGACTACCAGAAGGCCGGCCTCGCGTGGCTCGACTTCCTGCGGCGGCACCGCCTGGGCGGGATCCTCGCCGACGACATGGGCCTCGGCAAGACCGTGCAGGTGCTGGCGGCTCTGGAGCGTGCCCGGCAGGAGGATCCGTCGGGCCGCTATCTCGTCGTCGCGCCGACGAGCGTCGTGTCGAACTGGGTGTCGGAGGCCGCGCGCTTCGCCCCCGCGCTCCCGACGGTCGGCATGGACGAGACGAGCGGCAAGCGGGGAACCGCGCTCGCCGAGGCGGTCGGCGACGCCCGGCTCGTCGTCACCAGCTACGCGCTGTTCCGCCTTGACTTCGACGAGTACCAGGCGATGGGATTCCGGGTGCTCGTGCTCGACGAGGCACAGCAGATCAAGAACCACCGCGCCCAGACCCACCGCTGCGCGCGCGTGATGGACGTGCCGAGCAAGTTCGCGATCACCGGCACCCCGCTCGAGAACAACCTGCTCGAGCTGTGGGCGCTCGCCTCGCTCGTGGCGCCCGGACTGCTGGGCGGGGAGCGGTCGTTCACCGACCAGTACCGGAAGCCCATCGAGCGCGAGCGCAACGGCGAGCGGCTGCATCGCCTGCGCCGCCGCCTGCGGCCGTTCATGCTGCGCCGCACGAAGGAGGAGGTCGCCTCCGACCTTCCAGAGAAGACCGAGCAGCTGCTCGAGGTCGAGCTGCATCCCGCGCACCGGCGCGCGTATGCGACGCGCCTGCAGCGCGAGCGGCAGAAGGTGCTGGGGCTCCTCGACGACGTCGAGGCGAACCGGATGGAGATCCTCCGCTCCCTGACGACGCTGCGGCTGCTCGCGTTGGATCCGGATCTCGTCGACGGCGCCGGATCGGCCCCCTCCGCGAAGCTCGAGAAGCTCGGCGAGCTGCTCGAGGAGATCGTCGGCGACGGGCACAGCGTGCTGGTGTTCAGCCAGTTCACGCAGTTCCTCGGCCGCGCGGCGGCGGTCGCCGACGCGCGAGGGATCCCGTACGCCTACCTCGACGGATCCGTCTCGATGAGCGCCAGGAAGCGGATGATCGAGCGGTTCACCGGGGGAGACGTGCCGGTGTTCTTCATCTCGCTCAAGGCCGGCGGGTTCGGCCTCAACCTCACTCAGGCCGACTACTGCATCCTGCTCGACCCCTGGTGGAACCCCGCCGCCGAGGCTCAGGCGACCGACCGCGCGCACCGGATCGGGCAGACGCGTCCGGTCGTCGTCTACCGCCTGATCTCGAAGGGCACGATCGAGTCGAAGGTCGTGGCGATGCAGGAGAAGAAGTCGCGGCTGTTCCGCGACGTGCTGGCGGGAGACGACCCGTCGTCCGTCGGCGCGCTGAGCGCCACCGACTTCCGCGGCCTGATCGAGGGCTGAGGGCGAATCTTCACCGGATCGACGCCTTCGCCCGTTCGTCGGCGCCTCCGCGAAGGCGCACAATGGACGACGGGAGAGGGACTCGGAGGGCGGATCGAAGGGTCGACGTGGGATCAGATCCCCGGAGCGAGCGCCGTGCGGAGGGCGCCGAAGTGCGGCGCACTGAGCACGCGGAGCGCGCCGAAGCGATGAACGCGCCGCAGGCGACGCGGCGTGGAACGCGCCGTGGGCGCGGAAGGCAGACGAGGGACTTCCGTGCGACGACGAGCGCCCTCGAGGGCCTGTCGCTCGCCGGCGCCAGCGTGGCCGTCCACGTGACCGACCTCGACCGCGGCGATGTCGTGCTCGCCGGCGATGACCACCTGCCCCTGCCGATCGGCGGGCTCGGGGTCGTGCCGCTGCTGATCGAGACCGCGGCGCGCATCGAGGCCGGCACGCTCGATCCCCACGCCCTCGCCGAACGCGAGGCGGGGACCGTCGCGCCCACGGGCGTGTGGCGCTCGATGGCCGCGCCGACCCTGCCGATCGTGGATCTCGCGGTGCTCGCGGCGGCCGCGGGAGACGCCGCGGCGACGAACGCGCTGCTCGAGCAGGTCGGGCACGAGAACGTCACACGCCGGATCGTCGACCTCGGGATGCCGAGATCGGCGCTGCTCGACGGCTTCCGCTGCGAGCGGGGGCCGGATGACGCCCCGTACATCGCGCGCGAGTTCGCCGAGCTGTTCGCCTCCCTCGCCGCGGGCACCGCGGTCGGCCCGGCCGTGAGCGAGCGCGTCGTCGGATGGCTCAGCCCCGTCACCGACGCCGGGCTCGTCGCCGCCGCCGTGGGCGGCGATCCGTTCTCGCACGAGCCGGACGGCCACGGCCTCGTCCACTTCGCGAAGACCGGACGCGAGCGCGGGGTCCGCGCGGATGCGGGCGTGCTCGCGGGGCGCCGGGGCGCCTTCGCGTATGCGCTGATCGTCGCGTTCGACGACCTCTCGCTGCTTCACCGGCACCGTGTGCACCAGGCGTTCCACGCGCTCGGCGGCGACCTGCTCGAGTACGCGACCTGACGCGCGCGGATCCGGCGCGAGCGCACATCCAGCGCGCGGCGGCGCATCCTCCGGGAGGTGATCTGACGGCGGGGATGGGTGCTCGGCCCGGATGATGTGACGCGGGCGGCTACGCGTGACCGGCGACCGTGTCCTCCGGGCCGTAGAGGTCGTCGACCAGGGCGAGGCCCCGCTCGGCCCACGCGATCTCCGCACGCGCGCGGTCCACAAGGCCCTCGTAGCCGAACCGTTTGAAGGCGACCGTGCGGTCGTGGTCGCGCGGGTGGGTCGCCGCGAGGCGACGCTGCAGCATCGGGTTCGCGCGGGCGTCGATGCGCTCGAGCTCGGCCTCCCACTGCTCGAGCTCGCCGCGCCAGTGCCGGATGTGATCCGCGAGGAAGGAGCGGGCCGCGGCAGGAGACGCCGACTCGAGGTACGCGGCCTTCAGGTTCGCGGGTTCGCGCGCCCTCGCGTAGCTCAGCGGCCCCTCCATCCAGGCCGCGTACGCCTGGTCGCCCTCGTCGGTGAGGTGGTAGACGCGGCGGGTGCCGCGCTCGCCGCGGGGCTGGTCCTCGCCGACCACGAGCCCCTCGCTCTCCATCTTGCGCAGCTCGGGGTAGATCTGGCTGTCGGGCGCGTGCCACAGATGCCCGACAGAGACCTGGAACTGCTTCTGCAGGTCGTAGCCCGACAGCGGGCCCACGCGCAGCAGCGCCATGAGCGCGTAGCGGAGACTCATCCCGCCGCGCTCCGTCCGCTCGGTGCACTCATCCGGTCATCCCCTCGGTCTGATCCACTTCTATCGGACGAGGGGCCCGGGACACCAACTTCCCGGACCCCTCGCGTCACATCCGCCCGTTCAGCCCGTGTAGCCGGTGCGCCATCCGCCGTGGTACTCCTGGCGCGCGACCGTCGAGTACGGCACCGGGCTGACGACGACGCGCACCTCGAACTGCTCGTGCGGCTCGACCGAGGCCTTGCTCGACCCGCCGTCGGGCTCGCCCCACACGACCTTCAACTCGGTGCCCTCCGGCACGTCCGCGTCGACCGTGCCGAGCGACAGGCCGCGCTTCTCGTTGGCGCTGTAGCCGGTGAACATCGAGAAGCCCACGATGGTGCCGTCGGCGTCGACGACCTTGTCGTAGTTCGCCGACCCGTAGTTCGCCAGTGGCAGGTCGAAGAACTTGTACTGCGGGCCCTCCACATCGAGCAGGGAGGTCCAGACCTTCCCCAGGTCCTCGGCGTTCCACGCGAGGGTGACCTTCTTGCGCTGCGTCGCCGGGTCGACCTTCTCGAGCGCGTCGCGGCCGATGAAGTCGTGATCGAACTTCACGAACGACCCGTATCCCAGCTCCCACGGGGTGAGCTCGTAGTCGGCGATGTCGTCCGAGACGAAGGATCCGGCCAGCGTGCCGCTCGCCTCGTAGCTGTCGGCGGGCAGCCACTCGCGATACGCGCGCTCGGCCTCGCCCGAGTAGATCGCGGGAAGCGGGGACGGGATCCATCCGGATTCGAGCGTGTTCGACGGGTACGCCCGGGATCCGACCGGGACGAGGCCGAACTCGGCGCCCGCCTCGACGATGGCGTCGCGGATCTCGTGGTGATCGGCGTACGGGCCCCAGATCTCGAGACCGGGCGCCCCGGCCATTCCGTGACGCAGCGTGCGCACGGTCTTGCCGCCGATCTTCATGGTCGACATGTTGAAGAACTTCAGCTGCTCGAGCGGGCCGCCGTTGAGCTTCTCGATGACGTCCCACGCGCGGGGGCCCTGGATCTGGAAGCGGTAGTACTTGCGCGAGACGGCGTCGCCGTAGGGGCGCGAGGGCGAGCGGCGGTCGACCTCGATGTCGAGGTTCGCGTAGCCGCCGGTCTCACCGTGGAACAGCAGCCAGTTCGCCGCCGGGGCGCGGCCGACGTACACGTACTCGTCCTCCGCCTCGCGGAACAGGATGCCGTCGCCGATGACGCCGCCCGTCGAGCTGGTCGGCACGTACTGCTTCGCCTTGTCGACCGGGAAGTTGGCGACCGAGTTGATCGCCGTGTCGCTGATCAGCCTGATCGCGTCGGACCCCTTCATGAACAGGTTGTCCATGTGGTGCGACTGGTCGTACAGGACGGCCGTCTCGCGCCAGGCGCGCTGCTCCTTGATCCAGTTCTGGAAGTCGGCCGGCACGACGGGGTAGATGTACGAGCCGATCTGGGAGTTGCGCAGCAGCTCGACCGCCGATCCCTTGGCGTCGAGCACTTCCTGCAGGTTCTTGTGTCCCACGGTATGAACCTCTCTGTCTGTGGTGGGTTGTTGTTGTGGTCGGTGGGAGCCGTCAGCCGATTCCGCCGTTTCGACTCGGTCGCTTCGCTCCCTCGCTCAACGACCGGAGGGGATGAGCGCCCGCGGCGATGTGCGGGCCGTGGTGCTAGAACACGATCGTGTGGTTGCCCTGGCGGATGACGCGGTCCTCGGCGTGCCAGGCGACGGCGCGCGAGAGCACCGCGCGCTCGACGTCGGCGCCGCGGCGCTGCAGCTCCTCCGCCGTGTCGACGTGGGTGACGCGGACGACGTCCTGCTCGATGATCGGTCCCTCGTCCAGGTCCTCGGTGACGTAGTGCGCGGTGGCGCCGATGAGCTTCACGCCGCGCTCCTTCGCCTTGCGGTAGGGGCCCGCGCCGATGAAGGCGGGAAGGAACGAGTGGTGGATGTTGATCACCGGCACCCCGACCCGCTCGAGGAAGTCGCCCGAGATCACCTGCATGTACCGGGCGAGCACAACGAAGTCGACGTTGCCCTCCAGCAGCGTCAGGATCTGCGCCTCCGACTCGCTCTTGTCGGGCCCGGGTTGCGAGGGCACGTGGAAGAACGGCACCCCGAACGTGCGGACGTCCTCGGCGGTGTTCGTGTGGTTCGAGATCACCATCGGCACCGTCACCGGCAGCTCGCCTCGGCGGTGGCGCCACAGCAGGTCGAGCAGGCAGTGGTCGCTCTTCGAGGCCAGGATGGCCATCCGCTTGGGGACCGACTGATCCGTCAGCGTCCACTCGAGTCCGAACGGCCCGAGGGTCTGGGTGAGGTCGGCCTCGATCTCGGCCATCGCGGCGACGAGATCCGGCCGGTGGAACACCACCCGCTGGAAGAAGTCGCCCTCGACCGGGTCGGACGAGTACTGGTCGAGCGAGACGATGTTCCCCCGGTTGCGGGTGACGAGGGCCGCGACCGCGGCGACGATCCCCGGCTGGTCGGGGCCGTGGACGATGAGGCAGGCGCGGTCGCGGAGCGCGGGGTTGTGAAGGCTCACGACACCCTCCGCTGATAGTCGCGCGCCCACTCCGCCGTGGCGCGGAGGCCGCCGAACGCGTACATGTGGAGCTTCACGTCGCCCGCGCGCGGGTCGGCGGCGAGCAGGTCGCCGAGCTCGGTGACGAAGGTGTCGGGGCCGGCGGTGCCGAGCAGATTCGTCAGCGAGAAGCCGTACTTCTTCACGATCATCGCGTTGGCGCCGACGCCGAAGCGGCGCGCGAAGCTCAGCAGTCGCTTGATCCCCGCGGGGCCCGGGGTGCCGATCCGGATCGTCGCGTCGATCCCGCGGTCGCGGACGTCGCCGATCCAGGTGGTGACCGGATCCGTGTCGAACGCGAACTGGGTGAGGATCACGGCGCCGAGCCCCTGATCGCGCAGGGAGGCGGTCTTCTTCTCGAGGTGCTCCCACAGCACCTCGGTGGCGATGTCGGGGTGCCCCTCGGGGTAGCCGGAGATCGACACCTCGCGCACGCCGTACGACTGCAGCACGCCGGAGCGGATCACGTCGTACGCGCTGTCGTAGGGCCCCTCGGGGGTAGCGGGGTCGCCGCCGACCGCGAACACGTGCTCGGTCGCGCCGACCTGCTGCAGGCGGTCGAGGAACTCCTCGAGCTGCGCCTGCGACGACAGCCGCCGGGCCGAGATGTGGGGGACCGGGATGAATCCCGCGTCGACGACGGCCTTGGCGGCGGCGACCCGCATCTCGAGATCCTCGTTGCCGAGGAACGTGACGTTCACGCGCGTGCCGGGAGGGATCACATCCTGTGCCTCGTGGAGGCCGGGGATGTCCTTGCCGGTCATCTCGAGCGAGTAGTCGGCGGCGAGCGTCGCCTGCGGCGAGGTGAGGGGTGCCACGGGATGCGTTCCTTCCGGTCGGCCGCGCTTCGTTGCGCAGACGCGACGTTACCTATGGCGATAGGGAATGTCCATAGGTGACGACGGATTCCCGGTCAGTCGTCCCCGATGGCGGCGAGCCACGCCATCGCCACGGACGCGGCCAGGCCGTCGTCGAGGTCGGCCGGATCCCATTCGTGCACCAGAGCGGCCGCCCGCGCCCGTTCCTCGTCGCCCGCGAGCGCCGAATACAGCAGCACGTACTCGCCGAGCTCCCCATCAAAGGCCGCCTCGCCGCCGGTCGCCGCGACGTTGGCCGCCACGCGCTCGGGATCCTGCCCGAGGTACTGGAGCCCGACCGGGCCGACGGGCAGCAGCTGGATGCCGAGGATCGCCGAGGGCTCGGGGCTGAACCACGTCGCGTAGTCGCGCTTGCCGCCCCAGGTGAGCGACACGATGCCGTGCGCGTAGGGCGCCGGGAGGCCATCCGGCTCGAGCCAGAGGGTGCGGGCGGCGTGCGCCTCGGCCGACAGCAGCCACTCGGCCCGCGCGCGCAGGGCGTCGTCGCCGCGGACGGCCGCCCACAGGGCGAGGCCGTTCCAGGCGGCGACGGCCTCGGAGGACGACTCCTGGTTGTTGCCGTCGGCGAACGGGGCCGTGCCGGATGCCCACGAGTGCCCGCGGTGGGGGTCGAACGTCCGCAGGGAGGGAAGCGCATCCCGTGCCCCGCCCGCGATGTCGGCGGCGAGCGCGTCCATCGCCGGGGTCATCCGCTCGAGCGCGCGGGGCCTCGCCTCGGCGAGCGCCGCCGCGGCGAACAGGAAGTAGCCGTAGTGGAAGTGGTGGTCGTTCCCCTCCTCCGAGCCGAAGGACGGAGCCCGGCCGACCACCAGCTGCAGCCGATCGTCGTAGGCGAGGCAGCGCTCCTCGCGCAGCAGGCAGCCATCCGGGTCCGTCCAGGGGCCGAGCTCGCGCTCGAGCAGCGCCGCCGCCTCGTCCTCGAGCGGCCGGTCGCCGAGGGAGCGGGCGAGCAGCAGCAGCGACGCCAGGCGGGCGAGACCTTTTCCGCCGAAGTACGTGTCGGCGGCCGTGGGGAGCGTCGCGGCGAGGTCCTCCGCCAGCTGGGCGCGGATGCCCTCGAGGTCGGCCGAGTCCGGGAGGTCGAAGCCCGCGGCGGGACGGATGCGCGGCACACCCCACGAGAGGGTCGTCGCCCGGCAGGCCGCCGCCGCGCCGAAGGCCGTCTCGTACGCCCCGCTCGTGCAGCCGTCGGCGGGTGCGCTCCCGGGGAACGGCACGACGATCGTGCGGTCGGTGCCCGCGTACGTCAGCCTCGTGAGGGCCGAGTCGTCGGTGAGCGCGTACGCCGTCTCGACGCCGGTGACCGGGTCGCCGATCGCCGCGGCCCACTCCTCGGGGGCGGACCCGTGCGGCACCGGCCACCATTGCGCGGTGGAACCCGCGGCGATCGTCACGGTGCCGCCGTCGATGCCGGCCCCGGGGGCGGTGAGGCCGTAGACGACGTCGTCGGCCGCGGTCGTCCACAGGTCGTCGCCGTAGGCGGTCAGCGGCTTGTCCAAGCCGAGCGCCGTCTCGCGGGCGGCGGTGAAGGCCACGACGGGCCATCCCTCCGCGAGGGTGAGGTCGCCGATCGCGCCGTCGTCGTCCGACAGCCGGATCGTCACCGACACCTCGTCGTAGCGCACCACCTCGGCACCGGTCGCGCCGGCGTCGACGGTGATCCCGCCGTCGAAGGGCGCGAGGATCGCGTCCGCCGAGGCGACGACGTCCGGCAGGTCGAACGCGAAGCCCGAGTCGGTGAGGCGGAAGGCGAGGGGATACGGATGGACCGTCTGCGGCTCGGCGCCGAACACCAGCCCCGAGAACCACCGGTTCGTCGGCGGCAGCAGGCCGTCGGCCAGGCGCGACGGAGCGACGTCCGAGATCCTCTGCACCGGCAACTCGGGGGCGTGCCCGATCGCGTCCGGGGCGGCCCAGTCGGCCGTCGCCGGCCCGTCCTCGGGGTCCGCGGCCACCGGCTGCCCTCCGACGCAGGCGGAGAGGGCGAGCAGCGGCAGCAGCGCCGCCGCGGCGGTCGGGCGACGGGGAGTGCGCATCAGAGCCCGATCCGGCGCAGCAGGTCTTCGACCGCGACCACCACGCCGGCCAGCGGGCCGTCGTCCCGCAGCGTGACGGTGACCGAGAGCGGGGTTCCCGGCTGGCGCAGGCCCGTGGCGGGCCCGTCCCCGAGCGCGGCGCTGACGATCTGCACCTTCGTGAGCGCCTGGCCGTCGAGGGTGGCGACGTCGATGTGGGTGACGGTGCCCGGCATTGTGGTCTGATCCGGCAGCCGGATCTCCGCGGGGCTTCCCGCCGCGATGCGGGCGTAGTCGCGCGGGGTGAGCACGAACGAGGCCTCGACGCGCAGCGAGTCGGCGCGGTGGATCACCGCCAGCAGCCCGCCGGCCTGGGCGTAGCCGCCCTGCGCGACGCCGACGTCGGCGACGATGCCGTCGACGCTCGCCACCACGGTCGACACTCCCTCGGGCGTCACGCGCTCCGAGCCGGTGGTGCCCGCGACGATCCCCGCGGCCACATCGCGCTGCAGCTGCAGGCTCTGCACGTCGAACAGCGCGTCGCCCGCCCGCACGACGTCGCCCTCCTGCACGTGCTCCTTCACCACGAGACCGCCGTAGTCGGTGCCCACGGGGTACTCCTGCGCGATGATCGTCGCGGTGGTGCTCACGGCGCTCTGCTGGCGCTGCGTGAAGACGTACGTGCATGCGGCGACGATCGCCAGCGTGACGATCAGGCCCAGCAGCAGCCGGAGTCGGTTGGCCCAGGTCATGTCCTGCCTCCCAGCGCTCGCCGCTTGGCTCTGATGTCGGCGCGGCTCAGTCTCCGGGGGTCGACCGGGGTCGCGGCCGCCATCGGCGCGGCCGCCCCGACCCGCAGCGGGGACTCCGCGGGCGACACGGAGGCGGCCGCGGAGCGCACGGGCTCCGGTGCCGGCGGGCGCGCGATCACGGTCAGCGGCGCCGATTCGGTCTCGGCCTCGATCGCGACGACGCCGGTGCGCCGGATGCCGGCGCGCGCCTCGTGCCAGGCGGTCGCGATGAACGCCGCGAGGATGACGGTGTTCGTCGCGTTCCAGGCGGTCGCGAGGGTGGGCGTGCCGTTGTCGATGTCGCGCCAGATGCCCACCAGGGTCGTGAGCGCGAGGAAGACCAGGAAGAGCGTCTGCGGGATGATGAAGTTGAAGGGCGAGCGTGTCGTCGACCGGCCGGTCACGTGCCACCCCTCGTCGCGTCCGGCGATCACGTTGACGAGGGCCTTCGTGTAGATCGGGAACGACACGGTCGCGAGGGTGAGCGTCTCCCACCGGAAGGATCCGACCGCGAACCACGCGAGTCCGATCTGCAGCACGTAGAAGCCGGCGTAGTAGAGCAACCACGTCAGCACCGTGATGTCGAGGTGCATCGGGCGCAGCTCGAAGTAGATCTCGAGCGGCGGCACCACCAGCAGCAGGAGCGGGCAGATGCCCGTGAGGTAGAACGTCGCGGTGACGAAGTACTGGATCCGCTGATCCACCGTGAGGCGCCGGCGTGGGCTCAGCGGGTTGTGCTGAAACAGGATCTCGAAGCCGCCGGTCGCCCAGCGCAGCTGCTGCCTGCTGTAGGCCTCGATCGTCTCGGGCGCCTCGCCGATGGCGAGCACGTCGCGCAGGAACACCGAGCGCCAGCCGCGCTCGTGGAGAAGGATCGAGGTCCACACGTCCTCCGACTTTGAGTCGGTGTGCATCCCGCCGATCTCGTTGATCGCGGTGCGACGGAACACCACGTTCGTGCCCACGCACATCGCCGCGTTGAAGCGATTGCGGCCGGGTTGGATGAAGCGGTAGAAGACCGTCTGCATGTAGGCCGCGCCCCGGGCGATGACCGTGTGGAGGTTGCCGTAGGCCTGCGGCGTCTGCACGAAGGCGACTGACTCGTCGGCGAAGAACGGCAGCGTCTCGAACAGGAACTGCCGCGACGGCACGAAGTCGGCGTCGAAGATGACGAAGAAGTCGCCCTTCGCGAGGGACAGGGCGTGGTTGATGTTGCCCGCCTTCGCGCCGGTCGAGGTCAGTCGCCGCACGTACCAGGCCCCGGTCTCGGCGGCCATCGCGCGCACCTCATCCGAGTGGCCGTCATCGAGCACCCACGTGCGGTGCCTGCCCCGCAGCGCGACGGCCGCGGTCACCGTGCGCCGCACGGTGTCGAGGTCCTCGCCGTAGACCGTCACGAAGACGTCGACGAGCACCTCCTTCCCGTGCAGCCGGATGGTGTCGTCGCCCCGGGACTCGCGCGTCAGCAGCCGGCCCTGCGCCACGTGGTACGCGAAGTCGCGCGGATCCCCGCCGCCCGCGAGGATCGTCCACATCGACAGCAGCGCGTGGCAGATGAGGATCGTCTCGGCCGCGATCACGAGGATGTACGGGATCCAGTCGCCGCGGTGACGGGGATCGAGCAGGAAGCCCGCGTACGCGACGATGCCGATCGTGGCGATCACCACGAGGAGCGTCATGGCCGAGCTCGAATGACCGGGCCGCCGCCGCCGGGAGGCGAACTCGATCGGCGCATCGCGTCGCATGGCACCTCCGGGGGATGGGATGGCACCCGGCGGCGACGGCGGGTCTCGAGGTGTCAGAGCACCCGGCCGCGATCCTGATACACGCGCGGCCCAGGTATGTGGCGGGGCCGCGGACGCCCTCAGCGGTCGAGCACGTAGCGGTCGCGGCCGACCAGGAGGCCAAGCAGCACCTGGGCGACCAGGAGCAGGCCGCTGAACGCGAGGGGCGCGACCCAGCCGCCGACGGCGGTGTGAAGCAGGCCGAACACGATCGGCGGGAACGCCGCGAACGCGTAGCCCACCGACTGACCCATTCCCGACAGGGCCGATGCCGTGTGGTGGTCGCGGGCGCGCGACGCCATGAGCGTCAGCGACATGGCGAGCGAGGATCCGCTGGTGAGTCCCGCGAGCCCCCACCACAGGATGCCGCCGGGGACCAGGATCATCCCCGCGACGGCGACGAGGGCGAGTGCCGGCAGCAGTGCCGGCACCCAGCGCTCCAGGCGCCCCCGCAGCGCCACGGGCAGCGCGAGCGAGCTGATCACGCCCGTCAGCTGGAACATCATGGTGTCCACGCCCGCCTGCGCCTCGCCCCGGCCGTACGAGATGGCCATCGGTGCGATCCACGTCAGCAGCACATAGAACAGCGACGCCTGCACGCCGAAGTACGCGCCCACCTGCCACGCCACACTGTCGCCCCAGACGCTGGGTCCGCGCGAGGATCCGGCCGCGCGGCTCTCGCCGCGACCGTGCCCTGCCCGCCGGTGGTGGATCATCCAGAGCGCGGCGGCGACAGGCAGCGTCGCGCACACGGCGATCAGGGCGATCCGCCAGCCCCACGGCGATCCACCGGTCTCGACGTGCGAGATCGGAACGACGAGGCCGGACGCGAGCGCGCCGCAGCCCGCGAGCAGCGCCGTGTAGATCGCGGTGACCAGAGGCACGCGCGTGCCGAACGACTGCTTCACGACCGCCGGAAGCAGCACGTTCGCGGCCGCGAGCGCCACGCCGATGAGGGCCGTGCCGATCCAGAGCGTCGCGACCGGCCAGCCCTCGGCGGACACGAAGGGCAGCGACCGGATGACCGTGCCCGCCGTGAGCAGGACGAGCGAGACGGTCAGCACCCGGTTGAGGCCCCACCGCTGCGCTGCGGTGTGCGCGAGCGGCGAGCACAGCGCCCATGCGACGAGCGGCACCGAGGTCAGCGCGCTCAGCGTGGCCAGGTGCGCCCCCGTGTCGGCCGTCAGCTGCTCGAGCAGCGGGCCGATCCCGGTGATCGTCGCGCGCATGTTGACGGCGATCAGGCAGAGCGTCAGCAGCAGGAAGCCGAGCGAGACGCGGCGCTCGGTGCGCTCCTCGGCCACGGTCCGCGCGTCATCGCCCACGAGCCGCGACTCTATCGTGCGGTCTCGGGTGCATCAGCGCGTGCGAAGGCCGTCGAGCGCGAGGCCGGTGACGCGGGCGCGCTGCGCCTCGTCGGCGTACGCGACCCCGGCGACGCCCGAGATCAGCCGGATGACGTCCTCGATCGAGACGTCGTCGCGGACGATGCCCGCATCCTGCGCGCGGACGAGCAGGGGAGCGCCGGCGCTGTACATCGCGCCGCGGCAGCTGATGAGCGCATCCGACTCGCGGTTGAGGCTCGTGATCAGGGCCTTCTTGGTGCCGATGAAGCCGATGAAGTGCTGCACCCACTGCTCGATCGCCGACCACGGCTCGAGGCCGGCGACGTCGTCGGCCGCGGCGACGAGCTTCTCGACCTCGGCCACGTAGACGGCCCCGATCAGCGCGTCGCGCGTGGGGAAGTTGCGGTACAGCGTGCCGATGCCGACGCCCGCGCGCCGCGCGATGTCCTCGAGCGAGGCGCCGGGGCCGTGCTCGGCGAACGCGTCCCGTCCGGCGCTGAGGAGCGCATCGAAGTCGCGATCCGGCCGCGTCGCCCGCCGCCGCGCGGCCGAACCCCGCACGACCACGCCCCGCCAGGCGCTCACCGCGCTCGGCGTCTCCATCGGCTCCTTCGCCTCCCTGCAGTCGCTGCTCGTCCCGGTCCTGCCGATCATGCAGACCGACCTCCGCACCGACGCCGTCGGCGTCACGTGGGCCCTCACCACCTGGCTCATCGTCGCCGCGGTGGCCACTCCGCTGCTGGGCCGCGCCGGCGACCTGCACGGAAAGCGCCGCATCTTCCTCGTCGCCCTCGCGGGCGTCGCGGTCGGAAGCATCGTCGCCGCCCTCGCCCCGAACCTCGGAACGCTGCTCGTCGGCCGCGCGCTCCAGGGAATCGGCGGCGCGATGTTCCCGCTCGGTTTCGGGCTCGTGCGCGACGTCCTGCCTCGCGAGCGCGTCGCGAGTGGAATCGGCATCCTGTCGGCCCTGCTCGCGGTCGGCTCCGGCATCGGCACGGTGTTCGCCGGCCCCCTCGCGACCGCCATCGGCTGGCGCGGGCTGTTCATCGTGCCGCTCGCCGGCGTGACGATCGGAGCGATCCTCTTGCTGCGCGGGGTTCCCGCCGCCGACCGCGTGGGGGTCGGACGGATCAACGTGCCCTCCGCGATCCTGCTGTCCGGCTGGCTCGTCGCGCTGCTGCTGCCGCTCAGCACCGGCTCGGCCTGGGGCTGGGGGTCGCCGCTGGTGATCGGCCTGTTCGCCCTGGCCGCCGTGCTGCTCGCCGCCTGGATCACCGTCGAACTGCGCGCCGCCGAACCGCTCGTGGACGTCCGGATGATGCGTCTGCCGGGCGTCTGGAACGCGAACGTGGCCGCGATCCTCGTCGGCGCGGCGATGTTCGGCGTGTGGGCCTTCTTCGCCCGGTTCATCCAGGAGCCGGTCTCGACCGGCTACGGCTTCGGCGGCACGGTCACGACCGCCGGCCTCGTGATGCTCCCGATGCTCGTGCTGATGGCCGTCGCCGGGTTCCTGACCGGACCGCTCACGCGCATCCTGTCGCTGCGCGCGCAGCTCGTCGCCGGCACGGCGCTCATCTCGCTGGCGACCGCGGGCATCGCGCTGCTTCACGGCAGCCTCGCCCTGCTCACCATCGAGGCCGCGGTGTTCGGCCTGGGCCTCGGTGTCACCTTCGCCGCGCTGACGAATCTCGTCATCGGCAGCGTCCCCGCGCACCAGACCGGGGTCGCTGGTGGCATGATCACCAACCTGCGGACGATCGGCTCGGCCGTGGGCACCGCGCTCACGACCGCGATCATCACCGGATCGGCGGGGGCCGACGGCGGTCAGCCCAGCGAGCAGGGCTACACCACCGGCTTCCTGGTGCTGGCGGTGCTCGCCGCGGTCGCCGCCGTCATCGCGCTGATGTCGCGCCCGGCCGCGAGCGCCGCGACCGAGGTGCTCGTGGAGACGCCGCTCGCCGAGGCGGAGCTGCAGCCCGCGCGCTGATCCGGTGCAGGCCGCCGGGACGCTTGTACCGTTTCGACTCGCTGGCGCTCGCTCAACGACCGGGTGGGGGGTGACACCTCACCGGTCGTTGAGCGGAGTGAGCTTGCGAACGCAGTCGAAACGGGGTGAGCGAGGAGCGCAGCGACGAGTCGAAGCCGTCGCCCGAGCCTCATTGCGGCGAATCGAGGTTCAGAGGTCCCGAGGAGCGCGAAGCGCTGCGACCGAAGGGAGCGTGGAGCGAAGCGACCACGCGGGCGCGGAGCGCACGCCGCGATGGAGCGTCAGCGACAGCGCCTCGCTCGAGAGTGCCGGCGCGGAGCGTCGGCGCGAGCGTGCGAGCCTCTCCTAAAAAACGATCGTGTGGTTGCCGCTGCGGATCACCCGGTCCTGCGCGTGCCAGAGCACGGCGCGCGAGAGCACGGCGCGCTCGACGTCGGCGCCGCGGCGGCGCAGCTCGGGGGTGCTGTCGGCGTGGGTGACGCGCACGACGTCCTGCTCGATGATCGGGCCCTCATCCAGGTCCTCGGTCACGTAGTGGGCGGTCGCGCCGATCAGCTTCACGCCCCGGTCCTTCGCCTTCTGGTACGGGTTGGCGCCGATGAAGGCCGGCAGGAACGAGTGGTGGATGTTGATCACCGGCACGCCGACCTTCTGCAGGAAATCGCCCGACAGGATCTGCATGTAGCGGGCGAGCACAACGAAGTCGACATCGGCCTCGGCGAGGTGGCGCAGGATCTCTGCCTCCGACTCGCTCTTGTCCGGACCCTTCTGCGACGGCACGTGGACGAACGGAACGCCGAATGCGGCAACGTCCTCGGCCGTGTGGGTGTGGTTCGAGATGACGAGCGGGATCTCCACGGGCAGCGACCCGCGACGGTGGCGCCAGAGCAGATCGAGCAGGCAGTGGTCTTCGATCGAGGCGAGGATGGCCATCCGCTTCGGGATGGACACGTCGCGCAGGATCCAGGTCATCCCGAGCGGCTCGAGGGTGCTCGCCAGGTCGGCCTCGAGCTCGCCGAGGCTCTCGCCGAGGCCCTCGCGGTGGAAGACGACGCGCTGGAAGAAGTCGCCGCCGATCGGGTCGGTGGAGTGCTGGTCGAGCGAGACGATGTTGCCGCCGTGGCGGGCGAGCAGGGCCGTCACGGCCGCGACGATCCCCTCCTTGTCGGGCCCGGAGACGATCAGGCAGGCGTGGTCGGTGAAGCCGTCGATCCGCATCCGTCGATCGTAGCCGGATGGCCCCGCGATCCCTGTTCTGACGCGGATCGGCGGCATTCCGGCGGCGTCCCGAGGGGTCGCGGACCGCGGTCCGGAGTCCCGCACACCGAGATACCGGCTTGCGGGGCAAGTGCCAAACGTCAACCCCCTGCTGGGATCGGATGGGCCCTGGCTACGGTTACTCCATGTCGACCGTCACGATTACTGACACCATTCAGATCGCGCCGACGGCTGTCGATGCCGACGGGATGCTCGCGCGAACCATGCGGATCCTGAGCTGCTTCACCGCGGACGAGCCGGAGCTCTCCGCCTCGCGCCTCGGTGCGCTGACCGGGCTGTCCTCCTCGACGCTGCACCGGATCCTGGCGCAGATGCTGGAGCTCGGTCTGCTCTCGCGCACCCCCGGGCGCCGCTACGCCGTGGGCGCCCGCCTGTGGGAGCTCGGCGAGCTGTCGCCGCTCTCGCTGCGTCTGCGCGAGACCGCGTTGCCGTACATGTCGCGGCTGTACGAGGCGACGGGCGAGAACGTGCACCTCGCCGTGCTGGATGCGCCGGCGCCCGAGCGGGCGACGGCGCTGTACGTCGGGCGCCTCACGGGACGCTCGTCGATCCCGACGCTGAGCAGGATGGGCGGCCGCCAGCCGCTTCACACCACGGGCGTGGGCAAGGCGCTGCTCGCCACGCAGACCGGCGACTGGCTCGACAGGTTCCTGTCGCAGCCGCTGGAGCGCGAGACCATGCACTCCATCACCGAGCCCGAGGCGGTGCGCGCCGAGGTCGACCGCGCCCGCGCTCGGGGCTACGCGACGACGCGCGAGGAGATGACCCTCGGCAACGTCTCGGTCGCCGCGCCGGTCGGCTCGGTGGCCGGCCTGCCTCCCACGGCGCTGGGTGTGGTGACGCGGATCGACGGGGCCGACACCCGTCGCCTCGGAGCCCTCGTGACGCAGACGGCGGCCGACCTGGGCCGTGCGCTGCGCGCCTTCTGAGCCCTTCCGGAAGGCTCTCGCTCCGTGGAAGAAACAGACCAAAGTGTCCCACTGAATGGGAATGACGCGGGAGGGCATTCGTGCCCGATGTCACCCTGAGACGACCTCTCGTCGAAGGAGACGTCATGACCGACACCGCCTCCGAGGCGGCCGCGCCCGAGTCGCTTCTGCGCTCGGCCGACTTCCCGCCCCAGGCCCAGATCACCCGCGAGATCCAGGACTTCCACGCGCAGTACGGGCAGCGCGTCGCCGACGGCGAGACCCTGCCCAAGACGATCCGCGATTTCGCTCCCTACCGGTCGAGCATCCTGCGCCATCCCACCAAGAACCCGAAGCTCGTCGACCCCGAGACCATCGAGCTGTACTCGCCGGCGTTCGGCCAGCGCGACGTCGCGGCGATCGAGTCCGACCTCACGCTTCAGCACTCGGGCGAGCCCCAGGGCGAGCGGATGACGATCTCCGGCCGCCTCCTCGACAGCTGGGGACGCCCCATCCGCAACCAGCTCATCGAGATCTGGCAGGCGAACGCGGCGGGCCGCTACATCCATCAGCGCGATCAGCACCCGGCCCCGCTCGACCCGAACTTCACCGGCGCCGGCCGCACAATCACGAACGACGCGGGCGAGTATCACTTCACGACGATCAAGCCCGGCGCGTACCCGTGGAAGAACCACGTCAACGCGTGGCGCCCCGCCCACATCCACTTCTCCGTCTTCGGCTCGGGCTTCACCCAGCGCATCATCACGCAGATGTACTTCCCGGGAGATCCGCTGTTCCCGCTCGATCCGATCTACAACACGATCCGGGATCCGAAGGACCGCGAGCGGATGATCGCGGCCTACGACCACGACCTGACGGTGCCCGAGTTCTCGATGGGCTACCGCTGGGACATCGTCGTCGACGGTCCGGATGCCACCTGGTTCGAGCCGGAAGAGGGAGAGCACTGATGCCGCGCGGTGAGAAGGTCCTGGAGCCCACGGCCGGCCAGACCGTCGGCCCGTTCTTCGCGTTCGGTCTCGAGTACGAGCGGATGAACGAGGTCGCGTTCCCGCACAGCCCCGGCGCGATCGTCCTGTCGGGCACCGTGTACGACGGGGCGGGCGCCCCGATCCCCGACGCGGTGATCGAGATCTTCGGCGCCGACGTCGACGGGTCGATCCCGGATGCACGCGGCTCGCTGAAGCGCGACGGCTTCTCGTTCACCGGCTTCGGGCGCACGATGACCACCGACGACGGGCGCTACCACTTCTGGACGCGCAACCCCGGGCCGATCGCCGGCAGGGCGCCGTTCATCGCGGCCGTCGTGTTCGCCCGCGGCCTTCCCGACAAGCTGCACACGCGCATCTACCTTCCCGAGCACGACGAACTGCGTGCCGCGGATCCGTTCCTCTCCGGCCTGAGCGAGGCGGAGCGCGCGTCGCTCACCGCCACGCGCACCTCCGACGGGTACCTTCGCCACGACATCCACCTGCAGGGTGAGAAGGAGACCGTGTTCCTTGAGTTCTGACGTGCCCGCCGCCGGCGACCTCGATCTGGGGCTTCTCTCGCCGGTGACAGCCGGACACGAGGGACCCATCACGGACGCCGCGGTGCTCGCCGCGCTGGTGACCGCCGAGGTCGCGCTGATCGAGGCGTACGGCGCCGTCGGGGGCCTCGATCATGCGCCCGACCGCGCCGCGCTGCTCGACCAGGCGCGCGGGCTGCGTACGGCTTCGACGGAGATGCCGGCTTCGCCGGACCTGGATCGCGGATCCGCTCCGGAGAACGCGGCATCTCCGGAGAACGCGGCGCTGGTGCGGGCGCTCGCGCTCGCCGCGGTGGCCGGCGGCAACCCGGTCATCCCGCTCGTGACGCAGCTGCGTCGCATCGCGGGGCCGCTCGCCAAGCCGTGGGTGCATCGCGGTGCGACGAGCCAGGACATCCTCGACACCGCGCTGATGATCGTCGCGAAGGATGCCGCGGGCCACGTGCTCGCGGGGCTCGACGCCACGGCCGATGCGCTCGAGCGGTTCGCGCGCGAGCACCGCGACGAGGTCGCCGCGGCCCGCACCCTCACCCAGCACGCCGTGCCGACCACGACCGGCCTGCGCGCGACCAACTGGCTGCGGGGCATCCGTCGCGCCCGCGGGCGCCTCGCCGGCGCGCGCGACTCCCTTCCCGCGCAGCTCGGCGGTGCCGGCGGCACGCTCGCGTCCTTCGTGGAGATCCTCGGCCCCGACCGCGCGGCGAGCCTGCCCGGCGCGTTCGCCGACGCGACGGGCCTCGCCGCGCCCGACGCACCGTGGCACACGTCCCGCTGGCCCGTCACCGAGCTCGGCGACGCGCTCGTGCAGGCGCTGGATGCGCTCGGCGTGCTCGCCGCGGACGTCGCCACCCTGTCGCGCACCGAGATCGGCGAGCTCGCGGAGTCGTCCGGCGGCGGATCGTCGGCGATGCCGCACAAGCAGAATCCCGCGCGCTCGGTGCTGATCCGCTCGGCCGCGATCCGCGCCCCGCACCTCGGCGCCGCGCTGCACACCGCCGCGGCGCTCGCCGTCGACGAGCGCCCCGACGGCGCCTGGCACGCCGAATGGCCGACGCTGCGCGAACTGCTGCGCCTCGCCCTGGGCGCCGCGGCGCACGCGGCCGACCTCGCCGGCGGCCTGCACGCCGATTCGAGCGCGATCGCCCGCAACCTCGCGTCGACCCGCGGTCTCGTCGTCTCCGAGCGGCTCTCGATCGTCCTCGGGCCGATCCTCGGTGCCGAGCGCGTTGCGGACATCGTCCGGAGCGCCGCCCTCGGTGGCGACCTGGCGCTGCTCGTCCACAGCGCACTCAACGACGCGAACACCGCCCTGCCCACGGGGCTCGACGAGCTGCTCGACCCCGCCGCGTACACGGGCCTCGCCGCCCGCCTCGTCGACGGCGACCTCGGCGACCCGCCGCACGTCGAGGTCGTCGATCCGACCGCACCGGTGTCGCACGACGTTCCGGGGCCGTACGATCCGTTCGACGACGGCTCGCGCCTGCCCCCGCCCCGGCCGCGCGGGTTCGATCCGTTCGCCGACCACTTCAGCTCGGGAGAGGAAGACACGTGACAACGCCGACGCTTGCGTTCACGGCCCCGGTGGGACCCGACGGCGCGCCCCTTCTCGTCCTCGGTCCCTCCCTCGGCACCTCCACGATCCTGTGGGAGGACGTCGTCCCCGACCTCGCCGAGAGCTTCCGGGTGGTGACCTGGGACCTCCCCGGCCACGGCGCCGCGAAGCCCGCGACGGAGCCGTTCACGATCGGCGAGCTCGCCGACGCGCTCGCCGCGGCCATCCGCGAGCTCGGCGCGCCCGCCCTCTACGCCGGTGTCTCGCTCGGCGGCGCGACGGGTCTCGAGCTGCTGCTGAGGCATCCGGATGTCGTCTCGGCGGCCGCGATCGTGTGCGCCTCGCCGAAGTTCGGCGAGCCGCAGGCGTGGGCCGAGCGCGCCGCGCAGGTGCGCACGCAGGGAACCGCGTCGCTGGTCGTCGGATCGGCCCAGCGCTGGTTCGCCCCCGGATCGATCGAGCGACGCCCGGTGCTCACCGGCCGCCTGCTCCACGCGCTGCGCGACGCCGACGACGCCAGCTACGCGCTGTGCTGCGACGCGCTCGCCGCCTACGACGTGACGGCCCGGCTCGGGGAGATCGCGACGCCCGTGCTCGCGGTCTACGGCGAGCGCGACGGCGTCTCGCCCGAGGAGCACGCACGGACGATCGCCGACGGCGTCCGCGACGGCAGGATCGCGCGGATCGACGGGGCCTCGCACCTCGCGCCCGCCGAGTACCCCGACGAGGTGGCGGCCGTGCTCGGCGACTTCTTCCGGAGCGCGCGATGACCAGGCCCGCCGGATCCGGCCTGTCGGATGAGGAGCGCTACGACCAGGGGATGGCCGTGCGCCGCGAGGTGCTCTCGGACGCGCACGTCGACCGCGCCACCGCGAACCAGACCGAGCTGACGGCCGACTTCCAGGACTTCATCACGCGCGTCGCGTGGGGCGATGTCTGGTCGCGTCCCGGCCTCGACCGCCGCTCGCGTTCGGTCGCGGTGCTGTCGTCGCTCATCGCGCACGGGCACCACGAGGAGCTCGCGATGCACCTGCGCGCGGCCCTGCGCAACGGCCTCACCGTGGACGAGATCCGCGAGGTCATCCTGCAGTCGGCGATCTACTCGGGCGTCCCCGCCGCGAACACGGCCTTCCGCATCGCGACCGAGGTCTTCGGCGAGCTTCCCTCCGGTCGTTGAGCGACGAGCGAAGCGAGGAGTCGAAACGGCCACGCGCCGCCTCGGGTCTGACCCGCGGTGCGTCCGGGTCGTTTCGACTCGCTTCGCTCGCTCAACGAGCAATGGAGCGACCAGCGTCATCCCCCCTTGTTCGTTGAGCGACGAGCGAAGCGAGGAGTCGAAACGGCCACGCGCTGCCGCGGGTCGGGCCCGCGGGGCGACGTGACCGCTTCGACACCTCGACGACCCGGAGGTGATCAGTACCCGATCGGCACGACCCCGTCGTCGGTCTGGTAGCCGGTGGTGGGGGCGTGGGGGATGTCGTCCCAGCGCTCCGGGTCCTCCTGCTGCACCTCGCCGGTGGCCATGCCGACGAGCACGGCCTCGATGGCCCGGACGTTCTGCTGGATCGACTTGCCGCGGGCCTTCTGGCCGAGGCTGCCCTCGCTCGTGTTGCCGCTGGTCTCGAAGAAGATCGCCGGGTTGGTGTGCCCCTCGGGGTTCAGACCGTCGTGGTTCAGGCCGAGCATCATCGCCGACACCACGCCGCCGTGGATGTCGATCTCGAGGCTGCCGCCCACCTGGTACCGGTCGACGTTGGTGTAGCCGACCTCCTCGAGCTCGTCGTACGCGTGCACGTGCATCTGGCGCGTGAGCACGTCGTACGCGCCGCCCTCGAGGCCGGGAAGGGTCGGGCCGCCCGGCGCGAGCGAGATGCCGAGCGACATGGTCACCGGGTCGCCCGTCCCGTACTCGGTCTTCAGGCCCTGATGGTGGATGTCGATCGCGAACGCCGGATCGACCATCGTCCAGTACTCGTAGAACGCCTCCGACTCGGCGGCGAGGAAGTCGCCCTCCTGCCAGTCGCGGTTGAGGTCGATCCGGCTGCCGTCCTCGATGATCGTGTGCCGGATGTTCAGCTCGGATCCGTCGGGGTTGTACATCGGGATGACGTGGAACGTGTACTTCTCGCGCAGCAGCTGCCAGTCGGCCGAGCCGTTGGAGCTCAGCTCCTTGAGCACGGCGAGCAGCGAGTCGACGCCGTAGGGCTCGTTGCCGTGGATGCGTCCCTGCAGCCACACGTGCTCGGCACCTTCGCCGACGGTGGCGACGTAGAGGTCGCGCCCCTGCTCGGACGTCGACACGGCGGTGCCGACCTCGGCGAGGGTGGTCACGTCGACGCCGAAGCGCGACGTGCGCTCGATCCGGTCGAGCGCGGCGATCAGGTCGGCGTAGGTGAGGATCGCGGACGTGTTGGTCTGGCCCTCGGGGGAGGGGAACGTCGCATCGGCGACCGCGGGGGCGCCGGCCGCGAGCGGGATCCCGAGGGCGATGGTGGAGGCGAGGGCGATGCCCGCGCGGCGTCGTGAGGTGGGGGAGATGGTCATGCGTTGCCCTTCTTCGTCGAAGGCCGGGGGACGGCACTTGCCCGGAGGCTATGCCTCCGGGTGCGCGCCGGCATGGGTACCTCTACGCGTCCCGCTCGGCGGGATTCCGGCTTGCGCGCCGGCCTGCTCCGGCTCGCTCAGCGCAGCGCGAGCACGCGGTCGCCGGGGCGCCGGTCGTCGGCGCGGTGCGAGACGAGCAGCACGATGCGGTCGGTCGTGGCGCGGCGGATGTCGGCCATCATCGCGGCGGCGGTCGGCGCGTCGAGGTGCGCCGTCGGCTCGTCGAGCAGGATGACCTGAGCCCGCGTCAGCAGGGCACGCGCGACCGCGAGGCGCTGGCGCTCGCCACCGGACAGCGCCGACCCGCCCGCGCCGACGCGGGTGTCGAGCCCGCGCGGGAGGGTGCGCAGCAGCGGGCCGAGGCCGACGCGTTCCAGCACCTCGGTCATCTCCGCGTCGGAGGGGCGGTCGGTGCGCGGGCGGGCCAGCAGCAGGTTGCCGCGCAGCGTCGAGTCGAACACGTACGCGTCCTGCGGGCACCACGCGATGCGGGTGCGCCAGGCCGCGGCGTCGAGTTCGGTGAGCGGGACGCCGTCGACGCGGACGGAGCCGCCCGCCGCCGGCAGCGCGCCCATCACGATCGACAGCAGCGTCGATTTGCCGGATCCGCTCGGCCCCTCGACCACCAGCCACTCGCCGGCGCGCGCGACGCCGTCGAGCCCGGCGAACACGTCCGTCTCCCCGTACCGGGCCGCGAGGCCGTCCAGTGCGAGCTCGCGGATCGGGTCTGCCGGCACCGCCGTGCCCGAGACCGCGACGGGCGGCTCCTCGAGCAGGGGAGCGATCCGGCTCCGCACGGCGCCGAGCGCCGGCAGGCGGTGCGCGGCGGCGACGAGGTCGGCGAGCGGCTCGAGGGCCGCCAGGGCGAGCAGCGCGATGACGCAGGCGAGCTCGGCGGGAGATCCCCCGGACAGCAGCGGTGTCGCGATGGCGAGCAGCGTGGTGGCGAGGACAACGACGGCCGTCCCGAGGCCGGCGCCCCACGAGACACGGCGCTCCGCGCGGGCGAGGCGCGCATCGGCGTCGGCGAGCACGGCCAGCGCGCGGTCGGCGACCCCGTTCGCGCGCAGGTCATCGGCCGCGGCGCTCAGGGCGGCCGTACCGCGCACCAGCGCCGAGCGCTGGGTGATCCTCGTCCGCTGGGCGCTGCGTGCGGCGCCGATCGCGAGGGCCGCGCCGATCCCCGCGGCGGCGACGAGGGTCGCGAGCACCGGCACAACGAGCTGTGGAAGGACGAAGGCCGTGGTGATCGTCACGCCGACGATCGACAGCACGCCGACGACGAGCGGCGGGATCACGCGCGGCAGCAGGTCGCGCAGCTCGTCGGCGAGCACAACGAGGTAGTCGACGGGCGATCCGCCCTCGAGCAGGCGGCGCGACCCGGCCCCGCGCGCGGCGATCGCGTGCCACAGTCGCAGACGCAGCGCGTCGACCATCCGGAACGCGGCCTCGTGGGTGAACAGCCGCTCGGCATACCGCGCGATCGACCGCCCGATGCCGAAGAACCGCACGCCGACGATCGCGACGAGCAGGTACATGATGTACTCCTCGACGCTCGCGCGCACGATCAGCCAGCCCGACACGGCGCTGAGCGAGAGCCCGAGCCCCACTGCGAGGAACGCGAGCACGATGCCGATGAGCCACGGGGCCGTGGGGGTGGGGGTGGGGGAGGTGTCGGTTTCGACTCGCTTCGCTCGCTCAACCCGTTTCGACTCCGCTTCGCTCCGCTCAACGACCGGGAGTGACTGCGCTTCGATCGGGGCGTTGTTGCTGGTTGAGCGACCGAGCGCAGCGAGGGAGTCGAAACCGCCCGGACGCCCCTCCGCCCCGACCGCCACCCTTCGGGTCGCGAGGGCGAGGGTCTCCGGCTCGTGGGTCGCCAGCACCACCGTCGCGCGGGAGGCGCGGGCCCGGATCGCGCCGCGCACGCGCTCGGCCGAGGCGGCGTCGAGGTGCGCGGTCGGCTCGTCCAGCACCAGCAGCGTCGCGCCGAGGTCGACCCGCGCGAGCGTCCGTGCCACCGCCAGGCGCCGCAGCTCTCCGGGGCTCAGCTCGGCGATGCGCGAATCGGCGACGTGCGCGAGGCCGAGCTCGGCGAGCGCCGCGACCGGATCCGGCGCGCCGAACAGCGCGAGCTCCTCGCGTGGGGTGTCGGTGAACCCGCGCGGTGCCTGCGGGGCGTACGCGACGTGATCCGGATCCGTCCCCTCGATGGATCCGGACACCTCCGCATCGGCCGGGAGGGTGCCGGCGAGCGCGGCGAGCAGCGTCGACTTGCCGACGCCGCTGGGGCCCGTGATCGCGGTGATCCCCTCGAGCCGCGCGTCGACGCCGACGAGCGTGGGGGTCTCGCGATCGGCGTACCGGACCGTGAGGCCACGCACCGAGACAAGGAGATCTCCGCGAGACGAGGAGGATTCGGGCGCATTCCTCCTCGCCTCGGGCACTTCTCCGCGTCCCAGGATCGCCCGCACGCGCTCGAGCGCCGAGAGGCCGTTCTGCGACGAGTGGAACGCGGTGCCCACATCGCGCAGCACCGCGTAGCACTCGGGCGCGAGGATCAGCACGAGCAGCGCCGCCTCCAGGCCGACCGTGCCGTGCATCAGGCGCAGGCCCAGGACGACCGCGACGAGCGCGACCGAGATCGTCGCGATCAGCTCGAGCGCGAGCGCGGAGAGGAACGCCCAGCGCAGCGTCTCCTGTGTGCGGGTGCGGTAGCCGTGCTGGATGTCGTCGAGCGCGCGGGACTGCTCGGCCACACGGCCGAGGCCCACGAGCACGGGAAGGCCGCGCGCGAGCTCGGTGAGGTGGTCGGCGAGCCGGGCAAGCGCCCGGAGGGCCTCGTCGGTGCGGGCCTGCGTGTGTCGCCCGATCAGCACCATGAAGAAGGGGATGAGGGGAACGGTCACCACGATGATCGCGGCGCTCAGCCAGTCGGCGCCGAGGATGCGCAGGCCAACGATCGCCGGCACGACCACTGCCGCGATCATGGCGGGAAGGCTGCGCACGTAGTAGTCGTCGAGGTCCTCGAGCCCGTCCGTGGCGAGCACCGCGATCCCGCCCTCGCGCTCGCCGGGGTCGCCGTCGGCGATCCTGCGCCACAGGTCGCGGCGCAGCGTGCGCTTGACGGTGATCGCGACCCGCCGCGCGACGACGTCCGTCGCCCATCCCGATCCGGATCGCAGCAGCGCCCCGCTCGCGCCGAGCAGCAGGATGCCGCCCGCGTCGACCTCGCCCCGCTGCAGCCCCGCGATACCGGCGGCGACGGCGCCCGCGACGAGGACAAGACCCAGGGCGCGCAGGGCCGCGAGCAGCCCGAGGCCCAGCACCGCGACCGGCCGCACCGGGCCGAGCTCGGGCCGCCGGGCGGGCGGCTTCGGGCGCGCGGCCTCGATCTCCCACGGGTCGTTCGACACCGCGTTCGACACCGCGTCGGACACCGCGTCGGACACCGGAGCCGCGGGGCCAGCCTGCGCGATCACTTGGCGCGCAGGATGGCGGGGACGAAGCTGTGCGCCTCGGGGATCGCGCCGGGGCCGACGCGCTTGCGGAACACCCAGTACGACCACGCCTGATAGGCGATGACGATCGGCAGGCCGATCGCCGCGACGACCGTCATCACTCCCAGCGTGTAGGGGCTGTTGGAGGCGTTCGCGACCGTGAGGCCGTGGGCCGGGTCGAGCGTGGAGGGAAGCACGTACGGGAACATCCCGGCGAAGATCGATCCCGCGCCGAACACCATAAACGCGGCGTATCCCGTGAACGCGAAGCCCTCGCGCCGGGCGCGGGCGTTCCACCAGCCGAACGCCGCGGCCGCGACGGCGAGCACGACCAAGGCCCACGACAGGATGTTCCCGCCGTGCTGGAACTGCACCCACAGCGCCCACACTGCGGCGGGAAGGAGGCCCAGCGGTCCCCAGGTCGCCGCGAAGGCGGCGGCCCGCTCGCGCACCGGGCCGTCGCTCTTGAGTGCGAGGAACGTCGCGCCGTGGGTGAGCGCGAACCCGACGAGCGCGAGCCCGCCGATCACCGCGGGGACGGTCAGCCAGACGAACGGATGCCCGACGCGGTCGCCGTACTCGTCGAGCGGCAGACCCGTCGACGTGATGGCGAGCGCGGCGCCGACGCAGAACGCGACGACGGCCGATCCGATCCCGAGCGTCCACGTCCAGAACCGCGCCCAGCGCGGGTCGGCCACCTTGCCGCGGTACTCGATGCTGACCGCGCGCAGGATGAGCCCGAGCAGCGCGATCGTGAGCGGCACGTAGAGGGCCGAGAACAGCGAGGCGTACCACATGGGGAACGCCGCGAACAGGGCGGCGCCGGCGGTGATGAGCCACACCTCGTTGCCGTCCCACACCGGCCCGATCGTGTTCAGCATGACCCGGCGGTCCTTGTCGTCCTTCGCGCGGAGGATCATGTGCATCCCGACGCCCAGGTCGAAGCCCTCGAGCACGAGGAAGCCGATCCAGAGCAGGCCGATCGCGATGAACCAGACGATTGCCAGAGGTTCCATTTCCGACTCTCCTTCGCGATCAGTAGGCGAACGACAGGACGTCGTTCTTCTTGTCGCCATCGGAAGCCGGAGGCTGCCGATCATCAGACCTGTCGTCGTCCGGATGCTCATCCGGTCCGCGGTCGGTCCGCTCGATCCCGTGCTCCATGTCGGGCATCGCCCCGGCGACGCCGCCGCGCGTGTACTTGACCATCAGGCCGATCAGCACGACGAGCAGGATGCCGTACACCGCGGTCAGCGAGATCACCGAGAAGAGCAGCTCGCCCACGGTGGTGCCCGGCGAGACCGCCGCGGCGGTGAACATGAACACCGCGTCGCCGGTCCCCCAGTAGTCGGGGTTCGGGGCGACGACGAACGGCTGCCGGCCGAGCTCGGTGAAGATCCAGCCGGCGATGTTCGCGGCGAACGGGGCGAGGATGCCCAGCAGCGCGAGCCGCATGATCCACTTCGAGGCGGGGACCGTGCCCTTGCGGGTCAGCCAGAGCGCCACCACCGCCGCGCCGGCCGGGATCGCGCCCAGCCCGATCATCAGCCGGAAGCCCCAGTACGTCACCCACATCAGCGGCACGTACTCGATGTCGCGGCCGGCCTGGTCGCCGAGCCGCGGGTCGTCGGGAAGCTGAGCGCCGAAGTTCTCGACGTACTGCGGCTCGAGGTCCTGGATGCCGGGCATCTCGGCCCCGAAGTCTCCCTTGGCGAGCCAGCCCAGCACGCCGGGCACCTCGATCAGGGTCTGCACGTCTGCGCAGTCGACGGCTCCCGGGTCGCCGATCGAGAGCACGGAGAAGGATGAGCCGGTGTGGCACGCCGCCTCCGCGGCCGCCATCTTCATCGGCTGCTGCTCGTACATGAGCTTGCCCTGGATGTCGCCCGTGATGGCGACCGCCCCGAAGCCGACGATCGCGACGAGCGCGCCGATCCGGAGCGAGCGCAGCCACACGCCATGGTCCTTCTCGTCGCGCCCGGCGATGTCCGGATGCGATCCGACGACGACGCGGCCATCCTTGCCCACCGTGTCGATGCCGTCGTGGCGACGGCGCCACAGGTGGTACCAGGCGATGCCGAGCAGGAACATCCCGCCGACCATCAGCGCCCCGGCGATCACGTGGGCGAACGCGGCGATCGCGGTGTTGTTGCCGAGCACCGCCCAGATGTCGGTCATGACGGGGCGGCCGTCGGCGTCGAGCTCGACGCCGACCGGATGCTGCATCCACGAGTTCGCGACGATGATGAAGTACGCCGAGAACCAGGATCCGGTGACGGCGAGCCAGAGCGCCGCGAGGTGCACGCCCTTGCGCAGGCGCCCCCAGCCGAAGATCCAGACGCCGAGGAAGGTCGACTCGGCGAAGAACGCGAGCAGGCCCTCCATGGCGAGCGGGGCGCCGAACACGTCGCCGACGAAGCGCGAGTACTCGCTCCAGGCCATCCCGAACTGGAACTCCTGCACGAGGCCGGTGGCCACGCCGAGGATGAAGTTGATCAGGTACAGCTTTCCCCAGAACTTGGTCATCCGGAGCCAGCGCTCGTCGCCCGTGCGCACCCAGGCCGTCTGCATGAGCGCGACCCCGACGCCGAGGCCGAGGGTGAGGGGAACCAAAAGGAAGTGATAGACGGTGGTGATGCCGAACTGCCAGCGGGCGATGTCGAGCGGATCCACGGGAGCCTTCCTGTCACGAGGACCTCGGCTGAATGGGGGGAGAGCAGTGAGGTCCCGGCCTGTTGCCGACGCTACTCCGGCGAAGCGATTCTACAAACCGTAGAAGTAGTTCTACAGGGGGTCGAATCAGTTCGTCTCGATGTCGAACTAGTTCTACGCCGCAGCGAAGTCCCGTACCCTGGGAGAGGACTCGAACGGCGGGTGGAGGTGCGGATGAGCAGTCTGGGTGAACTCGAGCGCTCCGTCATGGACGTCCTCTGGGACAGCGACGAGGCCGCGCTCACCGCGTACGACGTGCAGGAGCACCTCGAGCGCGAGCAGGGCCGGCAGCTGGCGGCGACCACGCTGCTGACCGTGCTGTCGCGCCTCGAGAAGAAGGGCTTCGTCGCCTCCGACCGCTCGGCCCGCCCGCACCGCTACCGCGCCACCGCCAGCCGCGTCGACCACGTGGCCGAGCTGATGCACGAGGTGCTCGGCGACGCCGGCGACCGCAGCGCCGTGCTCGCGCGCTTCGTCGGCGGGGTCACGCCCGAGGATGCCGAAGTGCTGCGGCGCCTCCTCGCCGGCGCAGCCTGATGGCATGACGGCAGGTCTCGGGCGCCGGCCCCTCGTCGGCGGAGACGTCGTGCCGGCGGCCTTCGAGATCGACGCCGTGCTGCTGATCGCGCTGCTGGCCGCGGCGATCGCCGTCCTGCTCGCCTGGCCCGTGCCGATCCTGCTCTCGCGCGCCGCGTGGCCGGCCCGGGCGCCGGGCTGGGCGCTGCTGCTGTGGCAGGTGATCGCCCTCGCCGGTGGCCTGTCGATGATCGGCGCCCTGCTGTTCCTCGGCGGGGCGCTGCTGCCGTGTGACTGGGCGGCGTACATCCTGCCCGCCGCGCTCGCCGCGTACCTGCTCGTGCACCTCGTGATCACCGTCGTGCAGTTCGAGCGCCAGCGCCGTCGCCACCTCGCGCTGCTGAACCTGCTGTCGGCGCCGCATCCCACGCAGGCGCGCACGCGCGTGCTGGATGACGCCGCCCCCGTCGCGTACTGCCTTCCGCGCGGGATCGGATCCGTCACCGTGCTCTCGCAGGGGCTGCTCGACGGGCTGGATCAGGACGAGCTCGCCGCCGTCATCGCCCACGAGCGGGCGCACGTCGAACAGCGTCACGAGGTGCTGCTCGTCGCGTTCAAGGCGTGGCGCGACGCGCTGCCCTGGTTCCCGATCGCCGCCCGCGCCGAGAGCGAGGTCGCCGCGCTCGTGGAGATGCGCGCCGACGACAGCGCGCGCCGCTCGCTGCGCTGGACGGGAGTGGATCCGGATGCGGTGCTCGCGCGCGCCATCCTGCGGGTGGCGGGGCCCACCGGGCCCGCGGAGCACGCCTCGTCCCGCCGAGATCGCCACCGCGACCGGTTCCTGCGCCTCGGGAGGCGCGCGGGCTGAGCCGGTGAGGCCGGGCGCCATGCGCGCGACCTGCGGATAGGGTGGCGTGACGATGGGGATCTCGCGACGCACCTTCTTCGTCGGCGCCGGCGCCGGTGCCGTCGCCGTCCTGCTCGCATCCTGCACGGGCGAGACGCCCGCGCCGCCGCCCTCGTCCGCGCCCCCGACGACCGCGCCGACGCCCACGGGCTCCGCCATCCCGACGGCCGCACCGCTTGTGCCGGCGGCGTTCGCGCGCAGCGCGTGGGCGGCCGACCCGTACGCGCGCGGAGCGGCGAGCTTCACGCCGCACGGCGCGAGCACCGACGATCGCGCGACGCTCGCCGAGCCCGTGGCCGACCGCGTGTTCTTCGCCGGTGAGGCGACCTGGCACCAGCCCGGCACGCTGTCGGCGGCCCTGCGCTCGGGCGAGCGCGTGGCCGACGACGTGCGGGCGGCCGCCTCGGAGGGCGAGCGCATCGCCGTGGTCGGGGCGGGCCTCGCGGGCGCGGTCGCCGCGCGCCGTCTTGTGCAGTCCGGGTTCGAGGTGAGCGTGATCGAGGCGCGCGGCCGGGTGGGCGGCCGGCTCCACGCGCTCGCCGACGACTCCTGGCCCGTGCCCCCGCAGCTCGGCGGATGGCTGCTCACCGACGAGGACGGCGAGCTCGCGTCGAGGCTCGCGGCGCTCGAGATCGAGACCGAGCCCCTCGAGGGGGAGGCGGCGATGTCGGGCGACGGAGAGGTGGACGCGCCGCCGGCGGGTCCTGTCGAGGCCGCGATCGCGTGGGCGCAGCCGCGGGCCGCCGATCCCGCGCTCGCGGAGGCGCTCGTCGAGTCGGGGGCGGATCCCGAGGCGCCGGCCACCGCCGCCTTCCTGGCGCTGCTCGCCGCGACCACCGGAGCCGATGCGGCTGACCTCTCGAGTTGGTTCCCGCCCGAGCTTCCCGCCCGGGAGCCGACCGCGATCACGTCCGACGCCGCGGCCCTGATCGAGTCGCTCGTCCAGGACATCCAGGTCGCGCGCTCGACCACGGTCGTGGGCGTCGTCTACGACGACTCGGGTGTGAGCCTGCGGCTCGGCACGGGCGAGGCCATCTCCGTCGACCGGGTCGTGCTGACCGTGCCGCTCGGCGTGCTGCAGGACGAGGGGATCGAGTTCGAGCCGCCGCTGCCGTTCTCGCACCGCGGGGCGATCGCGGCGCTCGGCATGGGCGACATCGAGACCATCTGGCTGCGGTTCGACGAGGACTTCTGGCAGACCGACGCCGCGCTCTGGCACGTCGTCGACGGCGACGCCGCCATCCGCACCTGGATCAATCTGAAGCCCGCGACCGGCGAGAACATCCTCGTCGGCCGGATCGGCGGGGCCGCGGCACGCGAGTTCGCGGAGCTGTCCGACGAGGATGCGGTGGCGCGGGCGGTCGCGTCACTCGAGCTGTTCCGCCCCCCGGCCTGATCCTGCCGCGGCCCGTCGCCTTCGCCGCGCATGGTGGCGCCGGCTGAGCAGCACGAGCGTCACCGAGACGATCGCGAAGACGCCGAGGGCGGCCCCGCTCGTGAGCAGGAACTCGGGAGGCCCGCTCACCTGGCGCAGATCGAGGAAGTAGTACGGGTACCAGCCGATCACCGAGCCGCGCCACATCGTCAACGCGCCCCAGAGCACCGGATACGTCAGCACGATCGGCACCACCCGCCACGGCGCGGGACGCCTACCCGCGGCGAAGGCCCAGTCGACGAGGGCCAGCGCGGGCACCCAGAAATGAAGCAGCTGGTCCGACCAGGGCACGTCGATCCGGATGGCGCGTTCCCCCGCCTGCCACACGAGGAACCCGAACACGATCCCCGCCGTGGTCGTCCAGCTGAGGGCGATCGTGCGGGCCATCGTCAGCCACGGCGGATCCGTCATCCGGTGCAGCGCGTCGACGCCCGAGATGATCCAGACGCACGCGAACAGGATGTTCGACTCCATCGTCAGGTAGGCGAGGAAGTTCGCTCCTGCGATCGTGTTGGAGCTCAGCCCCCAGAACAGCCGGTGCACGAGCGCGACCACGCAGATCGCCGCGATGGTCAGGCGGATCCAGCCGGTGACGGCCGGATGCCACCAGCTGAGTGCGGCCAGGTGCTGCCACCTGCGGGTCGGGCGGGCTGTCACCGTCGGGGCGCTCTCCGATCCGGCGCTCGGGTGCGCGCCCTCCGTCGAGTCTATGAGCCGCGTCGCGGCGGCCTCACGGGCACTGGCGCGCCGGGACCGCCGGTGCGGTCAGGCGTGGTCGACGAAGTCGTACTCCTGGAACCGCGCCACCTCGGTCGTCCACCGCTGCTCGACGAACCCGACGTGCGCGGGGTAGGCGTTGTAGGCGTCATAAGCGGCCCGGTCGGCGAACCGCATGCTGAACTGCCAGCGCAGGTCGCTCTTCGGGCTGACCTGCTCGCGCACCGTGAAGTCCTCCACGCCGGGGATCCCGGTCAGGATGCGCCGTCCGTCCTCCAGGAAGCGCGCCTCCTCGGGCGAACCGGCGGCGTGGGCGAGCGTGAAGACGACGGTGTGCAGGATGGCCATGCCCGCCAGCGTAGAGCCTCAGATCCGGCGCCAGTCGTCGCTCTCCAGGGCCGCGCCCGCCATCGGCCCCATCTGCAGCATGCCGCCGTCGACGGGCCAGGATGCGCCGGTGACATAGGACGAGGCCGGCGAGGCCAGGAACGCGATCACGGCGGCGATCTCCTCGGGCACGCCGGGGCGGCCGAGCGGGATGCCGGGGCGATGCGTCTGCGCGGCCTGCGCCGGGTCGATGTCGGTCATCGGCGTGGCGACGAGCCCCGGTGCGACGGCGTTGACGGTGATCCCGTGCTCGGCGAGCTCGATCGCCATGGTCTTGAGCAGGCCGCCGAGGCCGTGCTTGGCGGCGTCGTAGGCCGAGGATCCCATCAGCGGCTGGTGCTCGTGCACGCTCGTGACGCCGATGATCCGTCCGCCGCGGCCCTTCGAGACCATCAGCCGCGCGGCGCGCTGCATGACGACGAACGCGCCCTCGAGGTCGGTCGTCACGACGCGGCGCCATCCCTCGAGGTCCACGTCGAGGAACGGCACGCTGTCGCCGGTGCCGGCGTTGTTGACGAAGACGTCGACCCCGCCGAGCTCCTCGGCCAGCCGGTCGATCACGTCGCCGCAGCCGGGGACGTTCCTCAGGTCGAGCTGCGCCACGACGGCCTTGCGGCCCTCGGCCTCGACGAGGCGGGCGGTCTCGCGGGCGCCCTCCTCGTCGGAGTGCCACGTGACGCCCACGTCGAGGCCCGCACGGGCGAGGGCCACGGCCGTCGCCCGGCCGATGCCCGAGTCGGATGCGGTCACGATCGCCGTGCCCGGCTGGAAGGTCAGGGGTTCGGTGGTCGGCTCGTTGGTCACTTCGGCTCACTCCGTTCGCTCGATGCATCGCGTGTCCCTGCATTCCATCCGGACCCGGTGTCATCCGGAACCGCCTTGACAATGTGCGACGCGACCCGCCCTGGCGCGTCCCCGGCCTTGCGGGCTACGCTGTGTGCGTCACGCGCACGAGTGTTCGCAAAGCGAACAACGCGAAACCAGCAAGGGAGCCGGATGATCGACAAGACCGTCGCGAGCGTCGAGGACGCGGTCGCGGGGATCGAGGACGGCTCGACGATCATGATCGGCGGGTTCGGACGGGCCGGGCAGCCCGTCGAGCTGATCGACGCACTCATCGCGCACGGCGCATCCGACCTCACCATCGTGAACAACAACGCCGGCAACGGCGACACGGGCCTCGCGGCGCTGCTCGCGGCGAAGCGCGTGCGCAGGATCATCTGCTCGTTCCCGCGGCAGAGCGACTCGTGGGTGTTCGACGGCCTGTACCGGGCGGGGGAGATCGAGCTCGAGCTCGTGCCGCAGGGCAACCTCGCCGAGCGCATCCGCGCCGCCGGGGCCGGCATCGGCGCGTTCTTCTCGCCGACGGGTGTGGGCACACAGCTCGCCGAGGGCAAGGAGGAGCGCGAGATCGACGGCCGGCGCTACGTGCTCGAGTATCCGATCCGCGCCGACTACGCGCTGATCAGCGCCCTCAAGGGCGACCGCTGGGGCAACCTCGTCTACCGCGAGACCGCGCGCAACTTCGGCCCGATCATGGCGACCGCGGCCGCCACCACGATCGTGCAGGTCGACGAGACGGTCGAGCTCGGTGCGCTCGACCCCGAGGCCGTCATCACGCCCGGGATCTTCGTCGACCGCGTGGTCGCGGTCGGACAGCGCCGCTGGCTGCGTGACGGCGCCTTCGTCGGCGGCGTCGACATCGAGGGCCGCCCGCTCGAGACGCAGGAGGCGTGAGCAGCATGTCCACCCGGATCAGCCGCGACGACCTCGCGGCGCGCATCGCCGCCGACATCCCCGAGGGGTCGTACGTGAACCTCGGCATCGGCGCCCCGACCCTTGTCGCGAACTTCCTTCCCGCCGACCAGGAGATCATCCTGCACACCGAGAACGGCCTGCTCGGGATGGGACAGGCTCCGGAGCCCGACCGCATCGATCCGGATCTCATCAACGCCGGCAAGCAGCCCGTCACCGCACAGCCGGGAGCGGCGTACTTCCACCACGCCGACTCGTTCGCGATGATGCGCGGCGGTCACCTCGACGTGTGTGTGCTCGGCGCGTTCCAGGTGTCGCAGGGCGGCGACCTGGCGAACTGGTCGACGGGCGCGCCCGGGGCGATCCCGGCCGTCGGCGGGGCGATGGACCTCGCCATCGGCGCGAAGCAGGTGTTCGTCATGACCGACCTGCTCACGAAGCAGGGCGAGTCGAAGCTCGTTGCCGAGTGCACGTATCCGCTCACGGGAGTCGGATGCGTGACGCGCGTCTACACGGATCACGCCGTCTTCGACGTGACCGAGAACGGCTTCCGCGTGCGCGAGCTGTTCGGCGACAACACTGTCGACGGGCTCGAGCAGCTCACCGGCCTGACCCTCACCCCACCGGTCGTTGAGCGAGCGAAGAGGCGAGCGCCGTTCTGAGCGAGCGGAGCGAGCCGAAGTATCGAAACGCAGCACTCGCGAACGACTTCCACACCGTAGGCAGTCCGGGCCGTTTCGACTCGGTCGTTCCTCCCTCGCTCAACGAACGAGGGGAGAGGAGAAGAGCAATGACAAGCACATTCATCTACGACGCCGTCCGCACCCCGTTCGGCAAGGCCGCCGGCGCGCTGTCGGGCGTGCGGCCCGACGACCTCGCCGCCACGGTGATGCGCGCCGCGGTCGAGCGCACCGGGCTCGACCCCGCGCTCATCGAGGACGTGATCTTCGGCGACGCCAACCAGGCGGGCGAGGACAACCGCAACGTGGCGCGTTTCGGCGCGCTGCTCGCCGGGTTCCCGGTCACGGTTCCCGGCGTGACCGTCAACCGGCTCTGCGGATCGTCCGTCGAGGCGGTCATCCAGGGATCCCGCGCGATCGAGGCGGGCGATCACCGGATCATCCTGACCGGCGGCGTCGAGTCGATGAGCCGCGCGCCGTACGTCGTCGAGAAGGCGGCGAAGCCCTTCCCGGCGGTCGGCAACCAGATGATGTGGAACACGGCCATCGGCTGGCGGATGACCAACCGCGCGCTGCCGACGGAGTGGACGATCTCCAACGGCGAGAGCGCCGAGAAGCTCGCGGCGATCTACGACATCTCGCGGGAGGACCAGGATGCGTTCGCCGTGCGCAGCCACGAGTTCGCCGCCAGGGCGTGGGCCGAGGGAATGTACAACGCCGAGATCGTGCAGGTCGAGGGCGCCGAGCTGGCGCGCGACGAGGGGATCCGCGACGGCTCGACCGTCGAGAAGCTGGCCGGGCTGAAGGCGCTGTTCGCGAAGGACGGCACGGTCACGGCCGGCAACTCGTCGTCCATCAACGACGGGGCGTCGGCGGTGCTGCTCGGTGCGGAGGGCGCGATCGACGTCGAGCCGCTCGCGCGCATCGCGGGTCGCGGCGTGCACGGGAACGAGCCGGATGTGTTCGGCGTCGCGCCCGTCGAGGCCGCGAACAAGGCCCTCGCCCGGGCGGGGAAGACGTGGGCGGATGTCGACATCGTCGAGCTGAACGAGGCGTTCGCGTCGCAGAGCCTCGCGTGCATCCGGCAGTGGGACATCGACCCCGAGAAGGTGAACGTCCACGGCGGCGCGATCGCCATCGGCCATCCGCTCGGCGCATCCGGCGGCCGCATCATCGGCCATGCCGCCCACGAGCTCAAGCGCCGCGGCGGCGGCGTCGCGGTCGCCACCCTCTGCATCGGGGTCGGCCAGGGCCTCGCAGTGGTGCTGGAGCGATGAGGATTCTCCACCCCCTCCGTTCGCTGAGCGAGGAGCTCCGGCGACGAGTCGAAACGCCGCACGGATGAGCGACCTCGACCCCCGTGAGTACGTGCAGTCGTTCGCGCGCGGGCTGACGGTCATCCGGGCGTTCGACGCGGATCATCCGCGCCTCACGCTCAGCGAGGTCGCCGCCCGTGCCGAGGTCACCCGCGCCGCGGCCCGGCGTTTCCTGATCACGCTCGAGCACCTCGGGTACGTGCGCAGCCGCCGGCGCCGTTTCGAGCTGACCCCGCGCGTGCTCGAGCTCGGCTTCAGCTACCTCTCCGCACTGTCTCTACCCGAGGTGGTGCAGCCGCACCTCGAGCGGCTTTCCCGCGAGGTGGGGGAGAGCGTGTCGGCCGCGGTGCTCGACGGCGACGACATCGTCTACGTCGCGCGCGTGCCCGTGCGCAGGATCCTCAGCGTCGGGATCCAGATCGGCACCCGGTTCCCCGCGCGCGACACGAGCATGGGCCGCGTGCTGCTCGCCGCCCTCGCCGAACGCCCCGCCGACCAGGAGTTCGCCGCCGAGCTCGATCAGATCGCCGACCAGGGCTGGGCGATCGTCGAGGCGGGGCTCGAGCCGGGGCTGCGCTCGGTCGCGGCCCCGGTGCACGGCCGCGACGGCCGCGTCGTCGCCGCCGTGAACATCCCGACGTCAGCGAGCCTCGTGCCGCTCGAACGGCTGCGCGCCGAGCACCTTCCCGCGCTGCTGCGCACCACGGCCGCGATCGACGCCGAGCTGCGCCACCTCTGAGGGCTGCGCGGTCAGCCGCGGCGGACGGTGAACTCGCCGCCGTCCGGATCCGTCAGCCAGACGGCGCCATCCCGCCGGCCGAGGAACCGCGCGCCGAAGTCGATCAGGCGTTCGACCGCCGCGTCGGCGTCGGAGGCGACCAGGTCGAAGCGCTGGCGGGTGCCGCCGACGTCGGGCGGCGCGTCCTCGCCGTCCCACGCGATCTTGGTGCCGCCGTGTGGCGACTGGATGGCGAGCTGCTCGCCCTCGTCCCACACCACCGCCCAGCCGAGGGCGTCGCGCCAGAAGGTCGCGCCGGCGCGCGTGCCCTCGCACGTGACCTCGCCGAGAGGCCCGCAGCCGTCGAGGTAGGCGTTGCCGGGTTCGATGAGGCAGAAGTCGTAGCCGGCGGCGTCCGACATGTAGACGATGTGCCCGGGCGGCGGCGGCTTCGTCCCGCGCCTGCGCCCGCCAAGGCGCAGCGCCCTCTCCAGCGTGTGCCGCTGGACGTCGACGGTCGCACTCGTCACGTGCACGTGGAGGCGGTCGGGGGCGGCGTCGGGCGTCATCACCTGGACGAAGCGGATCCCGACCTGCGTCTCGTCACCCGGAACGAGCATCCCGCCCGGCTCCTCCAGAGCCTCCCGGCCGAGCAAGCCGGCCCAGAACGCGCCGGCAGCGCGGGGGTCCTCGGCCTCGAAGGCCACCGCCTCGAGCCGCAGGCTCACGCGCGGCCCCGGGGCGTCACGCGGGGTCCTCCAGGCGGAAGCCCACCTTCAGGGTCACCTGGAAGTGCAGCACCCCCGTGCTGTCGGCGTGGCCGCGCGTGGACACCACCTCGAACCACTCGATGTTGCGCACTGTCGCGGCCGCGCGCTCGAGGGCGCTGCGGATCGCCGCATCCGTTCCCTCCGGCGATGAGCCGACGATCTCGCTGACGCTGTAGGTGTGAGACATCCTCGTCCTCCATCCCGCCCGCCCGGCGGCGGACCTCCGTCCCGACAGTCTGCTCCGCCGCGTCGCCGAGCGGAACCGGCAGGACGCGGATCAGTCGCGGTCGGGGATCGACGCGTGCTCGATGTGCGGGTGACGCGGGATGAGCAGCGAGAGCACGCACGCGCCGACCGCGGCTGCGGCACCGAGCCAGAAGCAGACCACGAACGCGTCGGTACTCGGCACGGCGACGCCGCCGACGTTCACGGTGAGCGCCGCGAGGACCGCGGCCATCACCGCCGAGGCGACCGAGGTTCCGAGCGAGCGGAACAGCGCGTTGATGCCGTTGGAGGCGCCGGTCTCGTGCGACGGCACGGCGCGCATGATGAGCATCGGCATCGCCGCGAAGCTGAAGCCGACCCCCACGCCGATCAGGATGTTCGCGACCAGCAGGTGCCACACCTCGCTCGACCACAGCAGCAGGAACACGTAGGAGACCCCCACCGCTCCCGTGCCGAACGCGAGCATAAACCGCGCGCCGAGGGTGCGCTCGAGCCAGCCGGACAGCGGCGAGATGACGAGCATCACGAGGCCGGACGGCATCACGATCAGCGCCGAGACGAACATCGTCTGCCCGAGCCCCGCGCCCGATTCGACGGGCAGCTCGAGCATCTGGGGCAGCGTCACGTTGGTGCCGAACAGTGAGAAGCCCATGCCGATCGCGGCGAGGTTCGTGAAGAGCACGGTCGGCCGCGCGGCGACGCGCAGGTCGAGAAGCGGGTCGGCGGAGCGCAGCTGGTACCAGCCCCACAGGAGCAGGATCAGGATCCCGCCGATCCCGGATCCGAGCGTTGCCGGCGACAGCCATCCCCAGTCGGCGCCGCGGGAGATCGCGAGCAGCACGCCGACGAGCCCCGCCGCGAGCCCGGCGGCGCCGACGAAGTCGAACCTGCCGGGGGTGCGCAGCGTGCTCGGCGGCACGAACAGCGCCACCAGCACAAGCGCCACGACGCCGAGGGCTGCGGCGAGCCAGAACAGCAGGTGCCAGTTCAGGTGCTCGACGATCAGGGCGCTCACCGGCAGGCCCACCGCGCCGCCGACCCCCATGGTGGCGCTCATCAGGGCGACCGCGGTGCCGAGGCGGGCGGGCGGCAGGATGTCGCGCATGATCGCGATGCCCAGCGGGATCACGCCCGTCGTGGCGCCCTGCAGCGCGCGCCCGATGATGACACCGCCGATCCCACCCGCAAGCGCCGCGACGAGAGAGCCGGCGATCAGGAGGCCGATCAGCACCAGCACGATCCGGCGCTTGCCGTACATGTCGCCGAGCCGGCCGGAGATCGGCGTCGCGCAGGCGGCCACGAGCAGCGTGATGGTCACGACCCAGGCCGTGTCGTCGCGGTCGGCGTTCAGCAGGTGCGGAAGCTCGGCCTGGATCGGCACGACGAGCGTGAACATGTAGGCCGAGCAGAGGCCCGTGAACGCCAGCACGCCGACCGTCAGCCACTTCGGGGTGGAGGTCGTCAGCGCGCGTCTGTCATCTCGTCCACCCATCTCGCCAGGCTATCGGCGGTCAGAGGGGCAGGGCTCGGCCGGGCGGGACCGGGGGTGGGCCTTCCGCGATCCCGGGGCCGTCGGACGTCCTCCGCTCGCCCGCGCGTGCGACCGCCTGCGAAAAGCACGAGACTGATCCCATGCGAACCATCCGCGACCTCGACACGGTAGAGCTCATCATCCAGGCGCAGGACCTGTTCGACTCGCTGCGTCGGTCCGAGCGCACGATCGACGCGGGGACGCTCCGCGCCCTGCAGCAGTCGGGCAACTACGTGGTCGGTCTGTTCGACGGCGACGGCGACGAGCAGCACATGGTCGGCGCGTCGATCGCCTTCTTCGGCGCTCCCGGCCGGCGCACGATGCACTCGCACATCACCGCCCTGCTGCCCGAGTACCGCGGCCGCGGCTGGGGCCGCGAGCTCAAGGAGCACCAGCGCCAGTGGGCGTTCTCGCGCGAGGTCGGCAACATCACCTGGACGTTCGACCCGCTCGTCGCCCGCAACGCGCACTTCTTCCTCACCGTTCTCGGCGCGCGGGTGACCGGCTACGCCGTCAACCAGTACGGGATCTTCGGCGGCGGCGACGCGGGCGATGAGAGCGACCGCCTCGACGTGGAGTGGGCCCTCGCGGACATCGCCAAGCCTCCCGCGGAGGAGGACGTCGTCGCCACGGTCGAGATCCCGGGCGACGTCGAGACGATGCGTGTGGATGACCCGGCCGCCGCGCATGAATGGCGCACGGCCCTGCGCGGCCAGATGGAGGAGCAGTTCGGCCGCGGGCTGAAGATCGCGGGCTTCGACAGCGCCCGCGGATATCTGTTCGTGCGCGCCTGATGCTCGGGCCCGACTGGATCCCGCACCGCCGCGGGATGGATCGCGAGCTGATCGGCTGGATCCGCCCCGAGGGTGACCAGTGGGTCGCGGTCTCGCTGTTCGGCGCCGACGTGAGCGGTCCGCTCGACTGGGTCGAGGCGGAGGAGGCCCTCGAGGCGATCGGTCTCTCCTGGCTCGCCGAGCCGTGGATGCTCGAGCGGGACGGCGCGGATGCCGTCCGGGTCCGGATCGTGGACGTCTCGCCGGCGACGCTCGACGGGCCGGGACGGGTCGTCGTGAAGACCGAGGACTGGGGTGCGATCGACGTGCCGTACGAGACGCACGAGCTGCCCTGGCCCCCGGCGCGGCTGCGCCCGCTGCGGCCCGGGGAGGGCGCGTCACCCTGGGGATGAGCGCCGCCGTTGACGCGCCGGGCGCGACGTGGCTCGATAGTCGCATGCGGGATCCGCGACGGCGCGGAGGGCGTGCTGCCCTGGTGCTTCTCGGGGTGCTCGTGCTCGTCGGATGCGCCCCGGCACTGCCGTCGCTGTCGCCGTCCGCGGCGGGCGGTTCGCCGGGCCCCACGGGGCTGCCCGAGTCGCAGGCGCCCGACGGCGTCGTCCCCGGCCGGCTCCCCCCGCCGCTCGTCATCGCCCACGAGGTGCCGTATCCCTCGGGCACGCTGTTCGATCCGGTCCGGGATGACGCGGTGACGTACCTGACGCGGTCGCCCATCCTGGCCCAGAGCCTCGCCCCGTTCTCGTGTGAGCTCTCGACGATCTCGCCGCGGGATCAGGCGCAGGTGCGCGTCCTGGGGGTGGAGGCGGTCGCCTGCCTCGACAGGGCCTACCGGCCGCTCGTCGAGGCGGCGGGATTCGAGTTCACCTCCCCGGTGCTCGAGTTCTCGGAGATCTCCTGCGGCGAGAACAGCTCGACGGGCGAGTACTGCGTCGACACGGCGGCGATCTTCCTCGATGCGCAGCACGTGCTCGGGCAGTACGGCGACACGCGCCTCGGGCCGCTGTGGGTCGTCGCCCACGAGTACGCGCATCACCTGCAGGGGCTCGCTGGCCTGTGGGACGCGCGACTCGCCACCCTCGCCGCCGGTGTCGACGACCTCGAGGCGAACCGCCGTTTCGAGCTGCAGGCGACGTGCCTCGGGGCGCAGGCCCTCGCCGCGTGGGATCAGGCGGGCTGGAGTGGACAGGACGCCGAGGAGTTCGCCCGGCAGTTCGGACCGACACCGACACCGACACCCACGGAACGGGCGAGTCGAACCTGTCGTGGATCGCCACCGGCTTGTCCAGCGGCGAGCTGATCGCCTGCGACACCTGGTCGGCCCGCCCGGCCGACGTCGACTGACTACGCCAGGGCGTCGAGCAGGGGCCGCGGATCGGGCGCGTCGAACGTGCCGTGGAACGCGACCGCGTCGGCCCCGGCTGCGGCGAGTTCCTCCGCGCGCGCCCGAAGCACACCGCGCAGGTCGGGCTGGGCGGGATCGACCTCGGCATACGTGATCACGCGGGGGAGACCGTCGCGACCGGATGCGGCGCGGCCCTCCTCGACGATCGCGCGTGCGGAGCGGAGCGCCTCGGCGTCGGTGTCGCCCACGAGCAGCACGCCGTCGGCGAGCTCGCCCGCGAGGCGCAGGGTCTTCTCCCGAGTGGCGCCGAGCACCAGCTCGGGCGGCGCCTGCGGGGCCCAGTCGAGCGCGACGCCGTCGAGCTTCACGTAGCGGCCGTCGGCATCCACCTTCTCGCCGTCGAGCAGCGCCCGCACCGCCGTTGTGTACTCGCGCAGCAGCGTGAGCGGCGACTCGGCGCGCGCACCCACCTGCCCCATCCAGTCGAGCACGCCGTGCCCGAGCCCAGCGATCACGCGCCCGGGTGCGAGGCGCTCGAGCGTCGCGAGCTCCATCGCCGCGAGCGCCGGATTGCGCAGCGGCACCGGCAGCAGCCCGATGCCGACCTTCACGCGCTCGCTCCACGCGAGGGCCGCCGCCGCGGTGGCGATGCCGCCCTCCGAGAAGCAGTCCTCCCAGAGCCACAGCTCGGCGACGTCGGTCGCGTCGACCGCTTCGACGATCTCGCGCAGCGCCTCCGGCGGCGACTGCGGACGGAAGATGACACCGAGGGTGGGGAGGCTCATGCCGTCATCCTGACAGCGGGGACCGACATCCGACAGGCCTGGTCAGGCGAGCCCGGCGGCGCGGAAGGCGCGCGCGTAGATGTCGCGGATGACCGCCTGCTTGCGCGCGTTGTATTCCATCACCGTCTCGCCCTCGGCGTTCGCCTGTCCTGCGGCGGCGCGCTTCGTCTCGGCGTAGAGGGCGCGGTCGGCGGCGTCGCGGCGCAGGTGATCGCCGAAGACGCGGTGCTTCCAGGGCTCGGGCGCATCCGGCCCGAACACGTGGAGGTTGCAGCGCGGCTGCGCGAGACGCAGGCACCGATGCTCGTACCACCACGGCTCGCGCACCGTCAGCATGAATCCCGCGTCCTGGAGCGCGGGGAGCCAGGCGGGCTCGTCGGCCGGATCGGCGACGATCAGGTCGATGTCGATGATCGGCTTGGCGGGCAGCCCCGGAACCGAGGTCGAGCCCACGTGCAGGATGTCGAGCGCTCGGGGCCCGAGCGTGGCGCGGATGCGCGCGGCGAGCTCGGCGTACACCTCGGGCCATGCCGGGTCGGGCTCGACGATGGCGATGTGCTCGGCGACCGGCGGTACGACCCAGGGCGACAGCCCGGCGGGCGGCTCGCCGTCGAAGAAGGTCGTGATGTCTCGCGCCGTCGCCATCCGGTCACTCTAGCGACGCGAGGGCGCCGGGCCGCGGGATCCCAGCGCCGGCGGCGGGCACGCGCGGGGCACGAACTAGGATTGGGGTATCCGCGCGCCTCTCGGTGCGCCACCTCCCGATCCTTCCCGACCATTGGAGCCACCGTGGCCGAGCCCTCCCGCCTCGACAAGGTCATCAGCCTCGCCCGCCACCGCGGGTTCGTCTTCCAGGCGGGAGAGATCTACGGCGGCTCGCGGTCGGCCTGGGACTACGGCCCCCTCGGCACCGAGCTGAAGGAGAACATCCGCCGCCAGTGGTGGCAGACGTTCGTGCGCGGCCGCGGCGACATGGTCGGCCTCGACTCGTCGATCATCCTTCCCACCAAGGTGTGGGAGGCGTCCGGTCACGTCGCCACGTTCACCGACCCGCTCGTCGAGTGCCTGAACTGCCACAAGCGCCACCGCGAGGATCACCTCATCGAGGCGTTCGCGGAGAAGAAGGGCCGCCAGCCCGAGAACGGCATGGCCGACATCGCCTGCCCCGACTGCGGCACGCGCGGTCAGTGGACCGAGCCGAAGTCGTTCTCGGGTCTCGTGAAGACCTACCTCGGCGTCGTCGACGACGAGTCGGGCCTCTACTACCTGCGCCCGGAGACGGCCCAGGGCATCTTCGTGAACTTCGCGAACGTGCTCACCGCGTCGCGCAAGAAGCCGCCGTTCGGCGTCGGCCAGGTCGGCAAGGCGTTCCGCAACGAGATCACCCCCGGCAACTTCATCTTCCGCACGCGCGAGTTCGAGCAGATGGAGATCGAGTTCTTCGTGCCGCCGGCGGATGCCGCCGAGTGGTTCGATCACTGGGTCGACGCGTGCTGGAACTGGTTCCTCGACCTGGGCATCGACCCGTCACACATGCGCAAGCTCGACATCCCGGATGGCGAGCGCGCCCACTACTCCGACCGCACGATCGACGTCGAGTACGACTTCGGCTTCCCCGGCAAGGGCTGGGGCGAGCTGATGGGCATCGCCAACCGCACCGACTTCGACCTGACGAACCACATCAAGGCCTCGGGCAGCAAGCTCGAGTACTTCGACCAGGCCTCGGGCGAGAAGTACGTGCCGTTCGTGATCGAGCCGTCGTTCGGTCTGACCCGCTCGATGATGGCATTCCTGATCGACGCCTACACCGAGGAGGAGGTGCCGAACGCGAAGGGCGGCACCGACACCCGCACGGTGCTGAAGCTCGACCCGCGCCTCGCGCCGGTGAAGGTCGCCGTGCTGCCGCTGTCGCGCAACGAGCGCCTCTCGCCGCTCGCGCGCGAGGTGGCCGACGACCTCCGCGGCACGTGGAACGTCGACTTCGACGACGCCGGCGCCATCGGCCGTCGCTACCGCCGCCAGGACGAGATCGGCACACCGCTGTGCGTGACGATCGACTTCGACTCGCTCGACGACCGCGCCGTGACGGTGCGCGACCGCGACACCATGGGCCAGGAGCGCGTGCCGCTCGAGAACCTGCGCGCCTACCTCAGCGAGCGCCTGCGCGGGGCCTGAGCCGGGGGATCCCGCAGGACGGGGCGGATCAGCCGGTAACGGTGATCCGCACGCCCTCGGCTCCGCCCGCCTCGGTGCGGGCGAGGCAGCGCGTGAGGATGGCGCGCAGCACGTCCAGATCGACCGCGTCGAGCTTCTTGAGGTAGAGACAGCCGCGTCCCGTGGTGTGCGGGCCGAGGCGCGCGAGCTCGTCCGGGTAGGCGCCCGTGTCGTCGAGGTAGATCGTCGTGGCGGTCTTGCGCGGGGAGAACGCGAGCACGGGCATGTCGCCCTCGGTGCCGGTCGGGTAGACGTAGTGGCACGCGCCGAAGCCGATGATCGTCCCCCACAGCACGGGATCGCGGCCGCTGACCTCGCGCATCAGCTCGATCAGCTCCTGCGCGTCCGTGCGCCGGCGCTCGGGCGTCACGCCGAGCAGGAAGGCGCCGAGGTCACCGCCCGTCGGCTGCATCTCAAGCCTTCGCGGCGGCCTTCGCCGCCCGCTTGTACTCGCGCACCTTCGCGAGGGTCTCGGGGCTGGTGATGTCGGCGACGGAGCGGAACGAGCCCTCCTCGCCGTAGGCGCCCGCGGCCTCGCGCCATCCTGCCCCGGCGAAGCCGTACTGCTTGCCGAGCAGCGCGAGGAAGATCCGCGCCTTCTGGTCGCCGAAGCCGGGAAGGGCCTTCAGGCGCTTCAGCACCTCCTTGCCATCCGGATCGCCGGTGCCGTTCGAAGGACGTGTCCAGATCGCGGCGGCGTCGCCGCCCCACTCGTCGACGATCGTCTGGCAGAGCGTCCGCACCCGGTCCGCCATCGATCCGGGGAACCGGTGAACGGCCGGCGTCTGCCGGAAGACCTCGATGAACGCGTCGGGGTCGTAGGCCGCGATCTCGCGCGAGTCGACGGATCCGATCCGCTGCCGGATCTTCTCGGGACCCGTGAACGCCGTCTCCATCGCGATCTGCTGATCCAGCAGCATCCCGATGAGCAGGGCGAGGGGGTTGTCTGTCAGCAGCGCGTCGGCGTCGGCGTCGCCGGTGATCGTGAGGGCCATGAATCCATTGTCCGTCGGATCTCCGCCCGTCGACATCACACGCCGATCCGCGAGCGCGCACGGGGACAGGGAGAGTGCATCCGCGCGGATGTGTCCTCGCGTGATGGATGGGCTCCCGGCACGGGTGCGTGTCGGAGGGAGCTGAAGCGGATCAGCCCAGCGCGGCCGCGCCCGTGACGGGGCAGGCGGCAGCGGGCTCGGCGGCGGCGTCGGCCGGCTGCGCGGCGGCCTCCGCGGCCTCGACCGCGGGGCGCACGTCCACGCCGAACAGCGTCTCGATCGCGGCGAACACCTCATCGGCCCGGCCCTGGCGCGCGTACTCGGCGGCCCGCACGGTGGGGGTGTGAAGCAGCGTGCCGACGAGGTGGCGCAGTGCCGCCTCGGCCTCGGGGCGCCGGCCGATCTCGGCCTCGAGCAGGCCGAACACGTGCTGGCGCAGGGCGACGATCGCCGGCTGGGCGCTGCGGCCGCGGCGTCCGTCGGTGAAGCGCGCGGCGGCATCCTTCACCATCTGGCGGGCGGCATCGGTCGCCTGCAGCTCCTCGAGCGGCGCGTGAAGGCGGATCGTCTCGAGGTCGAGCAGCGTCACTCCCGGAAGCTCGCCGACGGCGGGGTCGACGTTGCGGGGGAGGCCCAGGTCGATCACGAACAGCGGCTTGTCGAGCCCGGCGACGGTCGCGGGGGTCACGACCGGCTCCTCGCTTGTCGTGCACGTGATGATGATGTCGCTGCGGATGGCGGTCTCGACGAGGGTCGCCTTGGTCGTGTGCGCGATCCCGTACTTCTCGCCGAACTTCGCCCCGCGGCCGGAGGCGGAGAACACGGTGATGTCGGTGACGCCGCGCTCGCGCAGGGCGGCGATCGTGGCCGCCGCGTACATGCCGGTTCCCATCAGCAGCACGCGCTGGGTGGTCCAGTCGGCGAGGCGGCTGTCGGTCAGCTCGAGAGCGAGGCGGACGAGCGAGCGGCCCGCGCGGCCGAGGGCCGTCGCGTTCTTGATCGCCTTCTGCGTCTCGGTGGCGCGCTGGAACATCCGCTCCAGGTCGCTCGTCGTCGTGCCGAGCTGGCGCGCGTCGGTGAGCGCGCGGCGCACCTGGCCGCCGATCTCGCCCTCGCCGATCACGACCGACTCCAGGCCCGCGGCGACCGCGAAGAGGTGCTCGGCCGCCTTGCCGTCGGTCTTGACCGCGTAGGAACCGGCGAACTCCTCGGGGCTCAGTCCGGAGGCGGAGCGCATCGCGTCGGCGATCACCAGGGCGGTGTCGTCGCTGTCGGTCTCGACGTACGCCTCGATGCGGTTGCACGTCGAGAGCACGACGACGCCGTCGACCGAGGGGGCGATGAGCGGCGCGATCTTGTCGGCACCGGGCGCGGACAGCTGCTCGAGCACGTCGAAGGGCGCAGTCTTATGACTCGCGGTGACACACAGCAGCACGATCCGATTCTACGCCGCGTCGAAACCGTGGGCTGAGTCCCGGCTGGGCGGCCGCCCCGGATGGTTCGACGTCGAGGGACCGCGCGATGGACGGCCAGGGGATCCTGAAGGTGAACGCGGCAAGATGGGGGAATGCCCTCTGCCGACGCGCCCCTGCTCCGCGCACTTCGTGGTGACCGTCCCGAGACCGCTCCGATCTGGTTCATGCGGCAGGCCGGTCGTTCGCTTCCCGAGTACCGCGAGCTGCGGGTCGGGACGCGGATGCTCGACGCGTGCCTGACGCCCGACCTCGCCGCCGAGATCACGCTGCAGCCGGTGCGCCGTCACGGCGTCGACGCCGGCATCTTCTTCAGCGACATCGTCGTCCCCCTGCGCCTCGCGGGCATCGAGGTCGAGATCGAGCCGGGCCGCGGCCCGGTGTTCGCGTCTCCCATCCGCACGGCCGACAACGTCGCGCGGATCACCGCGATCGACCCGGCGGAGGTCGCCGCGGCCGCGGATCCCGTGCGCGAGGCGGTGCGCCTCACGGTCGCCGAGCTGGACACGACCGGGACGCCGCTGATCGGCTTCGCCGGGGCGCCGTTCACCCTCGCGGCGTACCTCGTCGAGGGCGGCCCCTCGAAGGAGCACCTCCGCGCCCGGGCGATGATGCAGGCGGATCCCGAATCGTGGCATCGCCTCGCCGGCTGGCTCTCCGGCGTCTCGCGCGCGTTCCTTCAAGCGCAGATCGAGGCGGGCGCCGCCGCGGTGCAGCTGTTCGACTCGTGGGCGGGCTCGCTGGATCCGGATGTCTTCCGCCGCTTCGTCGCCCCGCATTCGAAGGCCGCGGTGCAGGATCTGCCCGTCCCGGTCATCCACTTCGGCGTCGGCACCGGTCCGTTCCTCGGCGACATGCGGCTCGACGGGGTCGCCTCGGCCGTCGGCGTCGACTGGCGCCTGCCGCTCGACGAGGCCGCGGCGATCATCGGCCCCGACACGACGCTGCAGGGGAACATCGACCCCGCGCTGCTCGGCGCCCCGTGGGAGGTGCTCGAGCAGCACGTGCGCGGCGTCGTCGAACGCGGCCGCGCGGCGCGCGCCCACGTCGTCAACCTCGGCCACGGCGTGCCGCCCGAGACCGACCCGACCGTCCTGACGCGCGTCGTCGAGCTCGTCCACTCGCTCTGAGATGACCGCCGACGTCGGGAGTCTGTTCGAGCACGCGCACGCAACCCGCGTCGCGGTGATCGGTGGTGGGATCGCGGGGCTCGTCGCCGCGCGGGAGTTCGCCAAGGTCGGGATGACCGTGACGCTGCTCGAGGCGACCGATCGGCTCGGCGGCGCCATCCGCTCCGGCGAAGTCGACGGCATCGCGCTCGACCTCGGCGCCGAGAGCTTCGCCACCCGCGGCGGGCACGTGCGGCGCCTCATCGACGAGCTGGGTCTCGGCGACGCGGTCGTCGAACCGAACCGCGCCGGCGCGTGGGTTGCCGGACTTCCGGGCGGCAAGGCGGCGCCGCTGCCGAAGGGCGGCATCCTGGGCATCCCGGCGAACCCGTTCGCGGAGGACGTCCGCCGGGTGATCGGCTGGGGTGGCGCGTGGCGCGCGTACCTCGACCGGCTGCGTCCGCCGCTGACGATCGGCCACGAGCGCAGCCTGGGCCGCCTCGTGCGCTCGCGCCTCGGTTCAGCGGTGCTCGACCGGCTCGTGGCCCCCGTGACCAGCGGCGTCTACTCGGCGCGGCCCGACGACATCGACCCCGACATCGCTGCCCCGGGCCTGAACGCCGCCCTCACCCGGGCCGGGTCGCTGACGGGCGCGGTGGCCGAGCTCACGGCCGCCCGTTCCGGGGAGGGCAAGGCGCCGGGAGCCGCGGTCCAGGGCCTCGACGGCGGCATCGGCCGGCTCGTCGACGCGCTCGCCGCGTCGCTGCGCGAGCAGGGCGTCGACATCCGGACCGAAACTCCGGTCGCGTCGCTCGACCGAGCGGGAGGCGGATGGCGCATCCTCCTCGGCGACGAGACGGTCGAGGCGGATGTCGTGATCGTGGCGACCGAGGAGTCGGCGGCCCGCACGCTTCTCGCCCCGCATGTGGCCGGGCTCGCGGCCGGGCCGCCCACCCCGGGTCCGGTGGTGCACGTCGTCACGCTCGTGCTCGACGCCCCCGAGCTCGCGGCCGCGCCGCGCGGCACCGGCGTGCTCACCGTGCCCGGCGCCTTCCGCGCGAAGGCCCTCACCCACGCGAGCGCCAAGTGGAGCTGGATCGCCGAGCGGGCCGGCTCGCGGCGCGAGGTCGTCCGGGTGTCGTTCGGCGCGCAGGGCGAGGCGCCCGTGACCGACGGGATGAGCGACGACGAGATCGCCGCGCTGGCGGTGGAGGAGGCGTCCGCGCTGCTCGGCGTGCCGCTCAAGCGCGCGCAGCTGCGCGGATTCGCGATCGCGCGCTTCGCGCAGTCGCAGCCCGCGGCGACGATCGGGCTGCGCGAGGCGACCGAGCGCACCCGCGACGTGATCCGATCCGTCCCCTCCCTCGGTGCCGCGGGCGCCTGGCTCGCGGGGACCGGGCTCGCCCAGGTCGTTCCCGATGCCCTCGAGGAGGCGGATCGCGTGCGCCGGGGCGCGCTGTTCGGCTGAGTGCGCGCCAGGAGATCGTGCGAACCGAGGATGATCCGGTCGCGGATCTCCGCATCTCGCGGGATCCTCCGCGTTTCGCGGCGCCCGAACCGCGTGCGCGACGCGCCCTTAGCGGGTGACCCTGCCGACCGCAACCGGATGCCGAGATCGGAATACAGGGCTACTCTCGAACACGAACGCAGCACTCGCAGATCCATTGGCGGGCTCGCGCGCAGCGCGGCCCTACGACGTGAGGAGAACCCATGCGGGGGAAATTGGGACTCGTGATCGGCCTCGGTGCGGGCTACGTGCTCGGCACTCGTGCGGGCCGTGAGCGCTACGAGCAGATCAAGACCCAGGCGCTCAAGGTCTGGAACATGGACCCGGTGCAGGAGCAGGTCGGCAAGGCGAAGAAGCTCGCGACGTCCAGCGCCATGGCGCTGCCGCGCGCCGCGTGGAACGGCGCCGTCGGCGTCGCCAAGGCCGTGAACAAGCAGGGCACTCCCGGCAGCAAGCTCGACGCCGCACTGGACGCGACGAAGGACGCGGCCGACGACGTCAAGAAGGCCGCCGACACGGACGGCACCGACGTCAAGAAGGTGGCTGGCACGAAATGAGCATCCAGTCGCCTCGGCGCGACGGTCGGGGCTCGCCCGTGCGGGACCGCGCAGACGACGGACTCTTCACCCTCGTCGGCGACGTGCCGCAGCTGGTCAAGAACCTGATCGTCGCCGAGTTCAACGCCATCAAGGGCTGGCTCGTCAAGACCGCCACCGACGCCGGCATCGGCACCGGGATGATGTTCGTCGGCCTGTTCTTCATTGCGTGGGTCGTGCCGCTCTTCCTGACGTTCCTCGTCGCCCTGCTCTCGCTGTGGCTGCCCGTCTGGGCGTCGGCGCTCATCGTGATGGGCGTCGGAGTGGTGCTCGCCATCGTCGCCGGGTTCATCGGCCTCGCCTTCTACAAGAAGATCGGCAAGCGGGAGAGTCCCTTCTCGGCCGCGAAGACGGACATCCAGATCGTGAAGGAGGCCGCCAGTGAGTACTGACGCCGTGCGCTACACGAGCCAGACGCCTCGCACCGTCGTGCCCAGCGGGATCACGGATCCCGTCGAGCGCGCCCGTGCGGAGCTCTCGGCCGCGCTCGCCGCGATCGAGCACAAGGCGAACCTTCCGGCCCGTGCCTCCGAGAAGCTCGAGGCCGGCGCCGTCAAGGCCCGCGCCTTCGCCGACCGCGAGCCGGGGCTCGCGGTCGCCGCGGCCGTCGGCGTCGCCGTCGCGGTCGGCGCCGCGATCTGGGGCATCGCGCGCCTGATCGCCCGCTGATCCACCGCGGCGGCAGAACCCGAGCCGGAGGCCCGCTCGTTCGACGAGCGAGCCCGAGGCAGGGAAGTGAGACCCCGTCGTGACCTGCCGCGTTTTGCCTCCGCCGAGGCGAGGGGGAGGATGGATCCATGGCTGACCCGCATCACGCTCCCTCCGCCACGCCCGCCGAGCCCGAGGTCGGCGGCGACAGCTACAGCCTCTGGGCCGTGTGGCGCCGCAACCCCGCGCAGCCCGTGGGCCCGGCCGACGCGATCGAGCTCGAGGACATCGTCACGTACCTCGCCGAGGGCGGTGTGACGGTGCGCGGCTTCTACGACGTCAGCGGGCTGCGTGCCGACGCCGACCTGATGGTGTGGATCCACGGCCCCGTGCCGGAGGACCTGCAGCGCGCCGTGCGTCGCCTGCGCCGCACCGACCTGCTCTCTCCGCTGCTGCCGACCTGGAACGCGATGGCGGTTCACCGCGACGCCGAGTTCAACAAGCGCCACGTGCCGGGTTACATGCGCGGCATCCCCGCCAAGGGGTGGCTCACCGTCTACCCGTTCGTGCGCAGCTACGAGTGGTACCTGCTGCCAGAGGAGGAGCGCAGCGCGATGCTGCGCGATCACGGCATGAAGGGCGCCGCCTTCCGCGGCGTCACGGCCAACACCATGGCCTCCTTCGCCCTCGGCGACTACGAGTGGATGCTTCCCATGGAGGCGGATGAGCTCACCGACCTCGTCGACATGATGCGCGAGCTGCGTTACACCGAGGCGCGCCGTCATGTGCGCGAGGAGGTGCCGTTCTTCACCGGCCGACGCGTCGAGATCGCCGAGATCGCCGAGATCCTGCAGTGACCGGCGTCACGGCCGGCGCGCCGATCCGCCTCGGCACACGACGCAGCGCCCTCGCGATGACCCAGTCGGGTCACGTGGCGCGCGCGCTCGAGGAGGTCTCGGGTCGTCCGGTCGAGCTCGTGCAGATCGTGTCCGAGGGCGACACGAACCGCGGCTCGCTGTCGCAGCTCGGCGGCACGGGAGTGTTCGCCACTCGGCTGCGCGAGGCGCTGGCGGCGGGGGAGTGCGACCTGCTCGTCCACTCGCTGAAGGATCTGCCGACAGCCCAGCCGGAGGAACTCGAGATCGCGGCGACGCCCGTGCGCGCCGACGCGCGCGACGTCATCCTGACCCGCGACGGGACGCCGCTCGAGCAGCTCCCCGCGGGATCGGTCATCGGCACCGGATCGCCGCGACGCATCGCGCAGGTGCTGCGGGCGAACCCCGGGCTGCGCATCCACGATCTGCGCGGAAACGTCGACTCGCGGATGCAGCGCGTCGTCGACGGGGAGCTCTCGGCGATCGTCCTCGCCGCGGCCGGGCTCGATCGGCTCGGGCCGGAGACGCCGCTTCACTACGAGCAGCGCGACCTCGGCGCCTGGCCGACGGCCGCCGGCCAGGGCGCTCTCGCGGTCGAGACGCGCGCGGATGCGGATCCCGAGCTCCTCGCCGCCATCCGCCGGCTCGACGACCCCGCGACTCGCTTCGCGGTGACCGTGGAGCGCACGGTGCTGGGCGGGATCGAGGCCGGATGCCACGCGCCGGTGGGCGTCCACGCCCGCTTCGAGGGCGACCGGCTTCACGTGCAGGCCGAAGTGTACGGCCCGGACGGCCAGCACGTCGTGAACGTCGCGCTCACCGAGACCGTGTCGTTCGACACGCCGGGTCGGGGGTATATTCATCGACAGGGCAGCGGCAACGGTGCGGATGCTGCCGATGGCGTGGATCAGATCGACCACGCGCGCGATATCGGAGACGGTATCGCTCGTCGGCTGCTCGAACGTGGGGCGGCCGACCTCGTACCCCGAGAGTCCCCCTCATGAACACAGCTTCCACTCATCGCCCGGAGAAGCCCTTGACCGGCTGGCGCGTCCTCGTGCCGCGCGGCGGTCCCTGGGGCGACGGCGTCGCGGCCACCCTCCGCTCGCAGGGCGCGGTCCCCGTGATCGCCCCGCTCATCAACTTCGCCCCGACCGATGACTCCGCGACGCTCGAGGCGGCCCTCGCCGACCTCGCCGCCGGCCGGTTCGACTGGCTCACGGTCACGAGCGCGACGACCGTCGACGTCCTCTACGCGTACGACGCGAAGATCCCCGACGAGACGAAGATCGCCGCCGTCGGCGAGACGACCGCCGCCGCGCTCAGCGCGGTCGGCTACCGCGTCGACCTGGTTCCCGAGAGCGACAACTCGGCCGCGGGAATGGCCCGCCAGATGAACGGCCTCGAGCCCGAGCCGCGGCGCATCCTGACGCTCCGCAGCGAGATCGCGAAGCCCGTGCTCACCGAGATGCTCATCGCCGCCGGGCACGACGTCCGCAGCGTCGTCGCCTACCGCACCGTGGGTGTGCCCGCCAAGGAGAACGTCGTGCGCGACGTTGTGACGGGCAGGATCAACGCCATCCTCGTCACGTCCGGTTCGGTCGCCGAACAGGTGCGCGAGCAGTTCCCGCACATCGCCGACAGCACGGTCATCGCCGCCATCGGCCCGCGCACCGCGCACGATGCAGACCTCATCGGGCTGCCGATCCACGTGATCGCGCCCGAGCAGACGATCGACTCGCTCATCCAGGCGCTCGAGGCGATCCCGGTGCCCGAGCTGACCGCGCAGGCGCTGGCCATCCCGGCGACGGGGCCCGTGGCGACCGGCACGATCCGCGTGGATCCCTCGCCGACCGGCCTCATCGAGACCGTCACGGAGGAGCCGCAGGAGACTCCCCGATGATGAGTTTCCCCACCCACCGCCCGCGCCGGCTTCGTCAGTCGCCCGCGGTGCGGCGGCTGGTGCGCGAGACCCATCTCGTGCCGTCGCAGCTCGTGCTTCCCGCGTTCGTGCGCGAGGGCCTGACCGAGCCCGCGGAGATCTCGTCGATGCCCGGTGTGCAGCAGCACACGCTCGACTCGCTGCGTCGTGCCGCCGCCGACGCCGCGGCGGCCGGGGTGGGCGGGATCATGCTGTTCGGCGTGCCCGCGACGCGGGATGCGACCGGATCCGGTGCCGACGACCCGCGGGGAATCCTGAACGTCGCGACCGAGGCGGTCGTCGCCGAGGTCGGCGACGCGCTCGTCGTGCAGACCGACCTGTGCCTCGACGAGTTCACCGACCACGGTCACTGCGGCGTGCTCACCGCCGACGGATCGGTCGACAACGACGCGACGCTCGAGCGGTACGCCGCCATGGGCCTCGCGCAGGCGCGGGCCGGATCGGCGCTGCTCGGCCTGTCGGGGATGATGGACGGCCAGGTCGCCGCCGTGCGCGAGGCGCTCGACGACGAGGGCTTCACCGACACGCTGATCCTCGCGTACTCGGCGAAGTACGCCGGGGCGTTCTACGGCCCCTTCCGCGAGGCCGTCGACTCGCAGCTGAAGGGCGACCGCCGCACCTACCAGCTCGACCCCGGCAACGGCCGCGAGGGAGTGAAGGAGGCCCTCCTCGACGTCGAGGAGGGCGCCGACATCGTCATGGTCAAGCCGGCGATGCCGTATCTGGATGTGCTCGCCGACGTGCGCGCGTCCGTGGACGTGCCGGTGTGGGCCTACCAGGTCTCGGGCGAGTACTCGATGGTCGAGGCAGCCAGCGCGAACGGCTGGATCGACCGCCGCGGCGCGATCCTCGAGTCGCTGCTCGGCATCCGCCGAGCGGGCGCGGACGCCATCCTCACCTACTGGGCCGCCGAGGCCGCGGGGTGGCTGCGGGAAGAGCTCTAGGACCCGCCGGTCGTTGAGCGACCGAGCGCCAGCGAGGGAGCCGAAACGGCTGAAGCATCCGCGCGCGTGACCCCGAGTTGCCGCTTCGTTCCGGCATCTTGGGGACACGGCGGAGGGTGTGTCCCCGAGTTGTCGCTTGATACCGCGACTTCGGGGACACAACGCGGGTGTGTCCCCGAGTTGCCGCTTCGTTCCGGCATCTTGGGGACACGGCGGAGCGGATGCGTCCAGCGCAACGCGAGACAATGGACTCATGGCCGATCGCAACGAGACCCTGTTCGCCCACGCCCGTGAGGTCATCCCCGGCGGCGTGAACTCGCCGGTGCGGGCGTACGGCTCGGTGGGCGGCACGCCGCGGTTCGTGCAGTCGGCGCGCGGCGCGTACATCACCGATGCAGATGGGCGCGAGTACGTCGACCTCGTCGCGTCGTGGGGACCCGCGCTGCTCGGCCACGCGCATCCCGAGGTCGTCGAGGCGGTCCGCGAGGCCGCCACCCGCGGCCTGTCGTTCGGTGCCCCGACCGAGGGAGAGGTCGAACTCGCCGATGTGGTCGCCGCGCGCGTCTCGGCCGGCGGTCTGAACCCGGTCGAGCAGGTGCGTCTCGTCTCGACCGGCACCGAGGCGACGATGACGGCCATCCGGCTCGCGCGCGGCGTGACCGGCCGCGACCTGCTGGTCAAGTTCGACGGCAACTACCACGGGCACTCGGACGGCCTCCTCGCTGCGGCCGGGTCCGGCCTCGCGACGCTCGCGCTTCCCGGCACCGCCGGCGTTCCGGCGCCCATCGCGGCGCAGACCCTCGTCGCGCCGTACGGCGACCTCGACGCGGTGCGCGCGATCTTCGCCGAGCGCGGCGACCAGATCGCGGCGATCATCGTCGAAGCCGCCCCCGCGAACATGGGCGTCGTGCGCCCCGCCGACGGCTACAACGCGGGGCTCGCCGCCATCGCGCACGAGCACGGCGCGCTGCTCATCCTGGACGAGGTGCTGACCGGCTTCCGCGTCGGACCGGCCGGGTACTGGGGTCTGCAGGTCGAGGCGGGGGAGCGCTACGAGCCCGACCTCATCACCTTCGGCAAGGTCATCGGCGGGGGAATGCCGCTCGCCGCCCTCGGCGGCAAGGCGGCCGTGATGGAGCAGCTCGCGCCGGTCGGACCGGTGTATCAGGCCGGCACGCTGTCGGGGAATCCGCTGTCGGTCGCGGCGGGCATCAAGACGCTGCAGCTCGCGACGCCCGAGATCTACGCCGCGGTGGACGAGGCCGCCGACCGGGTGGCGCTCGAGGTGTCGGCCGCGCTGACCGAGGCGGGTGTCGAGCACGCCATCTCTCGCGCGGGCAGCCTGTTCAACCCCGTGTTCGCCGCCGAGGCCCCGCGCGACTACCCCGGGGCCAAGGCCCAGCAGGCGTTCCGCTACGGCCCGTTCTTCCACGCGATGCTCGACGGCGGCGTCTCGCTTCCGCCGAGCGTGTTCGAGGCCTGGTTCCTCACGGCCGCGCACGACGACGTGGCCCTCTCGCGCATCGTCGACGCGCTTCCCGCGGCCGCGCGGGCGGCCGCCGCTGCGGAGGGCTGAGCCGAGCGCGGCTCCGCACGAGGAGGATCACTCGAGAACAGGATGATCCGGCGCGGATCCTCCTCTTCTCGCGGGATCTCCTCGTCTCGGTGCCCTCTCTGAGCGGCCCCCGAGCCGAAGTGACGACCGAGGCGACCGAGGCCGTGGGTCGGAGGGCATAAGTCCCCAGGTAGAGTGGGTGAACCCCCTTTCGCCTGCCTGAGCCGCCGCTTTCGCCCGACGAGCCCGAGGAGACGCCCATGTTGCCTCTCCTTCTTTCGTTCGCCGCAGGGTCTCTGCTGCTGACGCTCCTCGCGAAACCGCTCGGCGCCCGCGTGTTCTATGTGGGCGCGCTGTTCCCGCTCGCGGCGCTGGTCCACGCGATCTGGATGGGTGGGCGGGTCGTCCAGGGCGACATGCCGTTCGCGGCATACGAGTGGATCCGACCGCTCGGCATCGAGATCTCCATGCGGATGGACACGCTCGGCTGGGTCATGGCGCTCGTTGTGAGCGGTGTCGGGGCGCTCGTGATGATCTACTGCCGCTGGTACTTCCGCGGCAAGACCGAAGGGCTCGGCCGCTTCTCCAGCGTCCTGCTCGCCTTCGCCGGCGCGATGTACGGCCTCGTGCTCACCGACGACATCGTCATGCTCGTGATGTTCTGGGAGATGACGAGCATCCTGTCGTACCTGCTCATCGGGCACTATCACCTGCGTGCCGGAAGCCGCCGCGCGGCCCTGCAGGCGCTGCTCGTCACGACGCTCGGCGGCCTCGTGATGCTGATCGGCGTCGTCATCCTCGCCGCGACCGCCGACACCACGAGCCTCAGCACGATCCTCGAGCTGGCGCCCAGCGGACCGCTGGTGAACGTCGCCCTCGTGCTGCTTCTCGTCGGCGCGCTCAGCAAGTCGGCGATCTTCCCGTTCCACTTCTGGCTTCCCGGGGCCATGGCCGCCCCCACGCCGGTGAGCGCCTACCTCCACGCGGCGGCGATGGTGAAGGCGGGAATCTACCTGCTCGCCCGGTTCGCTCCGGTTTACGCGGACGCCGATCCGTGGCGGCCCGTGATCATCACGCTCGGCGTCTTCACGATGCTGCTCGGCGGTGTGCAGGCGCTGCGCGAGAGCGACCTGAAGCGCATCCTCGCCTTCGGCACGGTGAGCCAGCTCGGCTTCATCTCCGTGGTGATCGGCTACGGCACGCGCGATGCGGCACTTGCCGGGCTCGCGCTGCTGCTCGCACACGCTCTGTTCAAGTCGACGCTGTTCCTCGTGGTGGGCGTGATCGACCGCCAGCTCAACACCCGAGACATCGACGAGCTGTCGGGCGTCGGCCGCCAGGCCCCGGTGATGGCCGTCATCTCCGCCGTCGCGGTCGCCTCGATGGCGGGCCTGCCGCCGACGCTCGGCTTCGTGGCGAAGGAGGGCGCGCTCACCGCCCTGCTCGATGCGTCCGGTGCGGGAGACGGATGGGCGCTCGCGGCCCTCATCGGCATTGTCGCCGGATCCATGCTCACGGTGGCATACGGCGCGCGGTTCCTGTGGGGCGCGTTCTGGACCAAGCGCGACAGGACGGGCGCCGAGCGCCCGCGCACGGCGTGGCCCGACCCGCCGATCGGCTTCCTCGGGGTGCCGCTTGTGCTCGCGGCCGGGGGCCTCGCCGGCGGTCTTGTCGCGCCGATGCTCGACACGCTCATCGCGCCGTATGCCGACACGGCCGCCGCGATCACGCCGGTCGCGGAGCACCCCGCGCACCTCGCCCTGTGGCATGGCCTCGGCCCCGCCCTGTTGCTGTCGGTCGTCACCCTCGCCGGCGGAGCGACGCTGTTCTGGCTCGCCCGCGCGACCGGGTTCGACATGACCGGCCGCGTGCTGCCCTTCACGGCGGCGGATGCGTACTACGCCGTCACCCGCGGCGTCGATCGCGCCTCGGTCGCGGTGACCACGCTGACGCAGCGGGGTTCGTTGCCGATCTACGTCGCGACGATCTTCGTCGTGCTGGTCGTGGGCGAGGGCGTCGCCCTGCTCGCGGCGCCCGACTGGCGGATCGCGCTGGACGCCTGGCAGGATCCGGTCCAGCTCGCCGTCGCGCCGATCATGATCGCGGCCGCCGTGATCGCCGTGCGAGCGCGCAAGCGCTACACGAGCGTCGTGCTCGTGGCCGTCACGGGCCTCGGCATGATCACCCTCTTCGCCATGATCGGCGCCCCCGACCTCGCCCTCACCCAGGTGCTCGTCGAGACGGTCACGCTCGTCGCGTTCGCGCTCGTCCTGCGCCGCCTTCCGTCCCGGATGGGCGCCCACAACGGCACGGCGGCTCCCGTCCTGCGGGCGATCCTCGCCGGCGCCGTCGGTCTCACGATGGCCGCGCTCGTCGTCATCGCCTCGAGTGCGCGCATCCACTCGCCCGTCTCGGAGGGCTGGGAGCAGCTCGCGTACGAGATCGGGCATGGGAAGAACGTCGTCAACGTGGCCCTCGTCGATCTGCGCGGATGGGACACGATGGGCGAGCTGTCGGTGCTGATCCTCGCGGCCACCGGCGTCGCCTCGCTCGTGTTCGTCACCGACCGCAGCGACACCCTGCAGCGGCTCACTCGCGGGCTTCCCGGCGGCGGACGCCAGTCGCGCACCCCGCGCCTCGGCGCGGCCGGCAAGCACCTCGTCGAGACCACGGGCGGCATCGAGGTGCACAGCGCGGCCACGGACGAGCGCCCGAGGGCCTGGCTCGTCGGCGGGCAGAAGATGAGCGCCGAGTCGCGCTCGATCGTGCTCGAGGTGATCGTCCGCGTCCTGTTCCACACGATCATCGTCGTGTCGATCTACCTCCTCTTCGCGGGGCACAACCTGCCAGGCGGCGGCTTCGCGGGCGGCCTCGTCGCCGGCATGGCCCTCGTGATGCGCTACGTCGCGGGCGGCCGGTACGAACTCGGCGTCGCGGCCCCGACCGACGCGGGATGGCTGCTCGGCACGGGAATGCTGCTGGCGGTCGGCACGACCCTCGTGCCGCTGTTCTTCGGCCTCGATCCGCTGACCCGCGCCGTCTTCGAGGCGGATCTCGCGATCGTCGGGCACGTCGAGTTCGTCACCTCCACGATCTTCGACGTCGGCGTGTACCTCGTCGTGATCGGCCTCGTGCTCGACGTGCTGCGCAGCCTCGGCGCCGAGGTCGACAGGCAGATGAAGGGCTCCGACGCGACCTGGCGCGTCAGCGCGCCGCGTGAGGGGGAGGCCCGATGAACGTCTCCCTCACCCTCGTGATCGTGATGGCGGTGCTCTATGCGGCGGGCGTGTACGCAATGCTCGAGCGCAGCCTGACCCGCGTGCTGATCGGCTTCCTGCTGCTCGGGAACGCCACGAACCTGCTGCTGATCATCGTGATGGGCTTCCCGGGCTCCGCTCCCTTCGCGGGCGACGCCGAGTATCCGGGCGACGCCGGTCCGCGCAGCGATCCGCTGCCCCAGGCCCTGATGCTCACCGCGATCGTCATCACGTTCGCCGTGAGCGCGTTCCTGCTCGCGCTCATCTACCGGTCCTGGCAGCTGGGGCAGGCCGACACGGTCGAGGACGACGCCGAGGACCTCGCGCTGCGTGCCCGCTCGGTGGAGGCCGAGCAGGCGCTCGCCGAGACCGCCGGCGACGACGCGACGACCGACTTCATCGACACGGTCGCCTCGCCGCTGCGGGCGATAGACGGCGCCGGCGCCCTGGGCCTGTTGCCGGATGCGCCGGTCGACATTCCCTCATCGGAATACCGCAGGCGCAGCACCGACACCGACGAGGACGAGGAGGACCGCTCATGACCCCGAGCCTCCTCGTGCCGCTCGTCGTGGGGCTTCCCCTCATCGGGGCCGCGGTCACGCTCGTCGCCGGCCGTCGCCGCCGGCTGCAGGTCGGCGTCTCGATCATCACGCTGACCCTGACCTTCGCGATCGCGGTCGCGATGTTCGTGATCGTCGACGCCGGCACGCCGCTGGCGGTCACCGTGGCGGGCTGGCCGCTGCCGTTCGGCATCGTGCTCTACGTCGACCGCCTGGCCGCCCTGCTCGTCGCGGTGTCGAGCGTCGTCCTGCTCGCGGTTCTGCTCTTCTCGGTCGGCCAGGGCGCCGCCGACGGCGACGACGAGACGCCGGTGTCGATCTTCCACCCGTCGTACCTCATCCTGGCGGCGGGAATCTTCGACGCGTTCATCGCGGGCGACCTGTTCAACCTCTACGTCGGCTTCGAGATGCTGCTGGTCGCGTCGTACGTGCTGATCACGCTCGGCAGCACCGAATCCCGGATCCGCACGGGCGTCGTCTACATCGTCGTCTCGCTCGTGTCGTCCGTGCTGTTCCTCTCGGCCATCGCCGTCATCTACGGCGCGCTGGGCACCGTGAACATGGCGCAGATCGCCGAGCGGATGACCGAGCTTCCCGACAACGTGCAGCTCGTGCTGCATCTGCTGCTGCTCGTGGCGTTCAGCGTGAAGGCGGCGGTGTTCCCGCTGTCGTTCTGGCTTCCCGACTCGTACCCGACGGCCCCCGCCCCCGTCACCGCGGTGTTCGCCGGCCTGCTGACGAAGGTCGGCGTCTACGCGCTGATCCGCACCGAGACGCAGCTCTTCAACGACAGCGACGTGAACGTGCTGCTGCTCGTCATCGCCCTCGCGACGATGATCGTCGGCGTGCTGGGCGCGGTCGCTCAGGCCGAGCTCAAGCGCATCCTGTCGTTCACGCTCGTCAGCCACGTCGGCTACATGATCTTCGGCCTCGCGATCGTGACCGAGGCGGCGATCGGCGCGACGATCTACTACATGGTCCACCACATCGTGGTGCAGACGACGCTGTTCCTCGCCGTGGGGCTCATCGAGCGCCGCGCAGGCAGCACGTCGATCCTGAAGGTGAAGGGCCTGTTCGGCGCCGCTCCGGTGCTCGCGGCGCTGTACCTGATCCCCGCGCTGAACCTCGGCGGCCTGCCGCCGTTCTCGGGCTTCATCGGCAAGTTCGCGCTGTTCGACGCCGCCGCCCAGGTCGGCACGCCGCTGATGTACACGCTGATCGCGGGCGGCATCGTCACGTCGCTGCTGACGCTGTACGCCCTGATGCGCGCGTGGAACCTGTCGTTCTGGCGCGAGGAGGACGACTCGGTCGAGACCGAGGCGCGCATCCAGCACCTCGGCGGCGCTCCCGCGGCCGAGGAGGTCAGCGAGCGCCGGGTGATCCCGCGCATCATGACCGCCGCCACCGTGGGGATGGTCGCCGTGTCGGTCGGGCTCACCGTCTTCGCCGGGCCGCTGTACGAGATCTGCGAGCGGATCGGATCGGCTCTGCTCGAGCCCGTCTCGCTCGTCGACCTGGGCGAGGTGGAGGAGTCGTCATGAGCCCCACCGCGAAGGCGTCCTTCCGCCGTTTCTGGAGCCAGCTGCCGTTCTTCGTCTGGCTCGTCGTGCTCTGGATGATGCTGTGGGGCCAGTTCACGGTGCTCGCCGCGATCACGGGCATCGCCGTGGCGATCGGCGTGACCAAGGTCTTCCACCTGCCGGCCGCCGAGCTGTCGGGGCGCGTGAACCTCTGGTACGGCCTCGTGTTCGGGCTGCTGTTCGTCGGCGAGCTTGTGCGCGGTGCCGTCACTGTCGCGTGGCAGGCGCTGCGCCCCGGCGAGACCACGAGCGGCATCATCGCGGTGCCGCTGCGCACCGACGCCGACCTGATCATGACCCACGTCGCCGTCACCTCGTCGCTGATCCCCGGATCGCTGATCGTCGAGGCCGACCGGGAGCGGCGCATCCTGTATCTCCACGTGCTCGGCATCCGCGACCGGGCCGACGCCGAGGAGCAGCGCCGCCACGTGCTGCTGTGGGAGGAGCGGATCGTCCGCGCCGTCGGCTCCCGCGACGACCTCGCCGCGCTGCGCGCGCCCCGGAAGGAGGCGACCGGATGACCCCCGACACGATGAAGGCGATCCTGATCGGCGTGATCCTGGTCGCGTTCGCGGTCGCGGCCGCGCTGACGATCGTCCGGATCGTGGTGGGCCCGTCGATCCTCGACCGCGCCGTCGCGAGCGATGTGCTGCTGACTGAGGTGCTGTGCGTGCTCGGCGCGGAGATGGTGATCAATCAGCACGCGCGTTCCATCCCGATCATGCTGATCATCGCGGCCGTCGGGGTGTTCGGCTCCATCTCGGTCGCGCGGTTCGTCGCGAGGAGGGACCGCTGATGGATCCGATCCTCGACATCGTGGCGCTCGTGCTCGTCCTGCTCGGTGCCGTGCTCTGCGTCACGGCCGCGATCGGTCTGCTGCGCTTCCGCGACGTGCCCTCGCGCCTTCACGCGGCGACGAAGCCCCAGGTGCTCGGGCTGCTGTTCATCGCGGTCGCGGTCGCGCTCGCGCTGCGATCCTGGGCCGCGGTCGCCTCGCTCGTGCCGGTCGTGCTCATCCAGATGGCGACGGCGCCGCTGAGCGCGCACATGATCGGCCGGCAGGCGTACCGCAACGGCACGATCCACGAGGAGACGCTCGTCGTCGACGAGCTGCGCGACGCCGAGTAACCCGGGTTCCGGTGCGGATCGGCCCTTTCCCGTGCGCGGAAGGGCCGCTCGGCACCGATACCGCTCAGCGGGGCAGGCGGGGCACCCAGCACGCGACGGATGCGCGGTACCGGTCGTACTCGGCGCCGAACCGGGCCGAGAGGTCGGCCTCCTCGTGCGGGCGGATCAGGTGGTTCCAGACGGCGGATCCGCAGATCGCGTAGACGACGACGAGCCAGGATCCCGCGATCAGGCCGACCGCGACGCCCTGCGCGATGCCGGCGACCGCCATCGGGTTGCGCACCCAGCGGTACGGACCCGCGACAACGAGGCGTCGGGGCAGGGCCGCGGGAAGGGGCGTGCCGCGACCGAGCGTCGACATCGTGTGCGCCGACCACAGCCCGAGCGTCGAGGCGGCCACCAGCAGGACGGCCCCCGCGATCGGCACCCCCGGAGGCACCGGGATCGAGACCCGCCAGCGGTGCTCGAGCCACACGATCGCGGCGGGGATGACCGCCAGGAACAGCACCCAGAAGACAAGCACCTGCAGGCCGGTGAGACCGAGCAGTGCCCGCCGGCCCTCGGGGCGCGCCGTGCGGAATGCGAACGGGCCGATCAGCATCCATTCGCCCGGAAGGCGCCCGCGCGTCGACAGCAGCGCGGAGGCGAGGGTGCCGGCGGTCGCGGCGATCATCAGCACCGCGCCCCATCCGGCCTCCGTCGTCGCGGTCGCGTACAGCGCCATGCCTGCCGCGACGAGCGCGGTCCAGGCAGCGGCGACCCACGCGGCGGCCCGCACCCGCAGCGCCGCGAGCGCCGATGCGACGACGAACAGCGGCACGTCGAGCAGCGCGAGCGGGACGGGATCCAGGCCGCCGAGCGTCGCGACGCGCACGCCGTCCACCGCGAACACCGCCACCCACCACGCGGCGCCGGCGACCGCCTGCGCCGCGAAGTACGCCCGGCCGAGGGTCCGCGCCCCGCGCGGCTCGGCCGTCACGGCGCCGAGCTGCGAGAGGTGCGCCATGGGTCAGAGTGTATGGGGCCCGGGGGTCGGCACCCGGGCGGCGTCAGTGGGCGAGGGCGAAGCTCGCGTACGCGGCCTTGACGCCGTCGTTGACGATCCTGCCGCCGAGGACGTTCAGGCCCTTGGCGAGAGCCGGGTCGGCGGCGGAGGCGGCGTCCCAGCCGTGACCGGCGATCTGCTGGATGTACGGCAGGGTCGCGTTGGTGAGGGCGCGCGTCGACGTCTCGGGCACCGCGCCCGGCATGTTCGCCACGCAGTAGTACAGCGACCCGTGCACGGCGAACGTCGGATCGTCGTGCGTCGTCGAGTGGGATCCCTCGAAGCACCCGCCCTGGTCGATCGCGATGTCGACGAGCACCGATCCCGGCTTCATGTCGGCGACCATGTCGAGGGTCACGAGCTTGGGCGCGGCGGCGCCGGGGATCAGCACCGAGCCGATCACGAGGTCGGCGCCCGCGACCGCCTCCGCGACCGCATAGCGCGTGGAGGCGCGGGTCTGCAGCGCACCGCCGTAGCGGCGCTCGAGCTCGCGCAGCCGCGGCAGCGACACATCCAGCACCGTGACCTGCGCGCCGAGGCCGAGCGCGTTCGCGGCGGCGTGCTCGCCCGCGACGCCTCCGCCGATCACGACGACGTTCGCGCGCGGGGTGCCGGCGATGCCGCCGAGCAGCATCCCCCGGCCGCCCTCGGGGCGCATCAGGGAGTGCGCGCCGACGGCGATGGACAGCCGCCCGGCGACCTCGCTCATCGGCACGAGCAGCGGCAGTGAGCGGTCGGGCAGCTGCACTGTCTCGTAAGCGACGGCCGTGGTGCCGGCATCCATCAGCGCGCGCGTGAGCGACGCGTCGGCGGCGAGGTGCAGGTACGCGAAGAGCGTCAGGTCGGGGCGCAGGAAGCCGTACTCGGCGGCGATCGGCTCCTTCACCTTCACGAGCAGCTCGGCCTCGCCCCAGACGTCCGCGGCGTCCTCGACGATGCGGGCGCCCGCGGCGGCGAACTCGTCGTCGGAGATGCGGGAGCCGAGCCCCGCGCCCGCCTGCACCAGCACGTCATGGCCTCGGCCGACGAGCGCGTCGACACCCGCGGGCGTGATCGCAACGCGGTACTCGTTGTTCTTGATCTCCGTGGGGATGCCGACGCGCATGCCCATAGGATCGCAGTTGCTTCGCCGTCAGCCGAGGATGTGCGAAGATCCTTCGATCAGATGCCCCATGTCGAGAAGGAGCGATCGTGCCGAGGTCGGAATCCCCCACCCCGCCGAAGAATCTGCGCGTCGCGGAACTGGATGAGCTTGACGAGCGGATCGTCGAGATCCTCGAGCAGGATGGCCGCATCACCAACGCCGACCTCGCCGCAGCGCTCGACATCGCCCCGTCGACCGCGCTCGTACGCACCCGCTCGCTCATCGAGCGCGGCGTCATCCGCGGCTTCCACGCGAGCGTGGATCACAATCGCCTCGGCCGCGGCCTGCAGGCGATCGTCGGCGTGACGCTTCGCCCCGGATCCCGCCACGACAGCATCGTTCAGTTCGCCGACGAGGTGCGACGCCTTCCGGAGGTGCTGCAGATGTTCTTCGTCGGCGGCACCGACGACTTCCTCGTGCATATCGCGGTCGAGGGATCCAGCGACATCCGCCGGTTCGTGGTCGATCACCTCTCGGCGCAGCAGTCGGTGGCCTCCACCCGCACGAGCATCATCTTCGAGTACCACCGCAACGCGGTGGCGGCGCCGTTCCGCTGATCCGGGCGACCCGCGGCGTAGGACCGCCGCGGGGATGGGCCGACGTCCGGTCCTGTGTTGCGGCGTGTGTCGCCTCGGTTCGGGCGACCGGGCACCGCCTGCTTAGCGTGGAGGGTACGCACCCAGAAGGAGCATCCAATGTCCCGCACCATCCGCGCCATCGCGCCTCTCGCCGCCCTCAGTCTTCTCGCCCTCGCCGGGTGCACCTCTTCCACCGGAGGCGCCGGAGAGCCCGAGCTCGGCACCGAGGAGAACCCCGTGCAGCTCGGCGTGGTGGGTGCGAGCGAGCCGTACTGGGCCGTCTACGAGGAGGCGGTCGAGGCCGAGGGCATCGCGCTCGAGATCGTCGACTTCACCGAGTACACGCAGCCGAACCCGGCGCTCAGCGAGGGCGAGCTGGACATCAATCAGTTCCAGCACATCCAGTACCTCGCCGACTACAACGCATCGTCGGGCGACGACCTGCAGCCGATCGGCGCGACCGCGATCTACCCGCTCGGGCTGTACTCCGAGAAGTACGACAGCGTCGAGGACATCCCGGATGGCGAGACCGTCGTCGTCCCGAACGACGCCACCAACCAGGCCCGCGGCCTGCTCGTGCTGCAGGAGGCCGGGCTGATCACCCTCGAGGACGGCGGCAACTCGTTCTCGACCGCCGAGAACGTGATCGCCGACGAGTCGCGCGTCGAGGTCAAGGCCGTCGACGCCGCCATCACCGTGACGTCGCTGCCCGACGTCGCCGCCGCCATCATCAACAACGACTTCGTCACCAAGGCGGGCCTCGAGCCCAGCGCCGCGATCGCGCAGGACGACCCCGCCGACCCGTCGGCGCTTCCCTACGTGAACATCTTCGCGGTGAAGGCCGACGACATCGACGACGAGGTGCTGAACACCCTCGTCGAGATCTACCAGACGAACCAGGACGTGCTCGACGGCGTCCAGGAGGTCTCGGGCGGCACGGCCGTCTTCGCGACGACCCCGAAGGATGAGCTGCAGACGGCGCTCGCCGAGGTGCAGGAGGATATTCAGGGTCAGTGACCCCGATAGGAGGGCGCGTGCGCGGTGCGAGAGCACCGGCACGCGCTTCCGTCGTCGCACCCCCGATTGATCTCGCGAGGAGCCATGGCCCACATCCGCATCACCGACGTGTCGAAGACCTACCCGCCGCAGCGGCGCGGCGGCCAGCCGGTGACGGCCGTCGACGCCGTCAGCCTCGACATCGACAAGGGCGACGTGTTCGGCGTGATCGGCTACTCAGGCGCCGGCAAGTCGACGCTGGTACGGCTGATCAACGGCCTCGAGCCCGTGTCCGCCGGGGCAATCGAGGTCGACGGCGTCGACATCGCGACGTTGCGCGAGGCCGAGCTGCGCCGCGTGCGGCAGGGCATCGGCATGATCTTCCAGCGGTTCAACCTGCTGCGCTCCCGCACGATCAGCGGGAACATCGCCTACCCCCTCGAGGTGGCCCGCGTCCCCCGCGCCCAGCGCGCGGCGCGCGTGGCCGAGCTGCTCGACTTCGTGGGCCTCGCCGACAAGGCGGACGCGTACCCCGAGCAGCTGTCGGGCGGCCAGCAGCAGCGGGTGGGCATCGCCCGCGCGCTTGCGGCCGAGCCGGGCATCCTGCTCGCCGACGAGGCGACGAGCGCGCTCGACCCCGAGACGACCGACGAGGTGCTGGATCTGCTCGCCCGCGTCAACCGCGAGCTCGGCGTCACGATCGTCGTGATCACCCACGAGATGGATGTCATCGCCCGCATCGCCAACAAGGTGGCCGTCATGGAGGCGGGCAGGGTCGTCGAGCAGGGCCCGACCTATGACGTGTTCACCGCACCGCAGACCGACACCGCGCGCCGCTTCGTGCGCACCGTCGTGCGCGCGCTTCCCGACGGCGACGCGCTCGCCGCGCTGCGCGCTCAGCACGAGGGACGGCTCTTCACGATCTCGTTCACGGACGAGGGCGCCTCCGAAGCACGCGTCTTCGGCGCGCTCGCGCGCGCCGGCGTCGACTTCAACCTCGTGCACGGCGGGGTCGACGACATCCAGGGCCGCGTGTACGGCCTGCTCACGATCGCCGTGCGCGGTGACGATGCGGCGGTGCGCGACGCCCTCGCCGGCATCGGCGGCGGCGTCACGATCAGCGAGGTGGCGGCGTGAGCGACATCCTCGACCGCCTGAGCGGCATCGCCCCCGACCTGCTCGAGCAGACCGGCATCACCCTGTGGCTCGTCGTGGCGTCGCTGATCTTCGGCGGCATCGGCGGGCTCGTCGTCGGCACGACCGTCACCGTCACGCGGCGCGGGGCGATCCTCGAGCAGCCCGTGGTCTACGGCATCCTCAACGCGCTCGTGAACACGATCCGGCCGATTCCGTTCATCATCTTCCTCGTCGCCATGCAGCCGCTTGCGCGCGCAGTCGTCGGCCGGGGCATCGGCAACGAGGCGATCATCTTCGCGCTGTCGCTCGCGGCCACGTTCGGGATCGCCCGGATCGTCGAGCAGAACCTCGTCACGGTGGATCCGGGCGTGATCGAGGCCGCCCGCTCCACCGGCGCGTCACCGTGGCGGATCATCCGCACGGTGATCCTGCCCGAGGGCGCGGGGCCGCTGATCCTCGGCTACACCTTCGCCACGGTGGCGCTCATCGACATGTCGGCCGTGGCCGGCATGGCCGGCGGCGAGGGCCTCGGCAACTACGCCGTCGCCTACGGATTCCGCCAGTTCGACGAGGTCGTGACGTGGTCGGCGCTCGTGATCATCATCGTCGTCACCCAGGTCGTGCAGGGACTCGGCAACTGGCTCGCGCGCCGCATCCTGCGTCGCTGACGCGGATCGGGTCGGCGCCGCCCGCGAGCGGCGCGCCTACACTTGTCCCATGTCTGAAGAATCGAAGAACTCCGCAAGCGACGAGGCGAAGGCGAAGTTCCGCGAGGCTCTCGAGCGCAAGAACGCCCAGAGCGCCGCGAAGAACGGCGCACCCGGTAGCGGCGGTCCGCATGGCGCCGGCGCGATCCACGGCACGCACGGTGCTGCCGGCGGCAAGCGCGAGTTCCGCCGCAAGTCGGGCTGAGCGGCGCGCCGCGAGCGCACATCCCTCACGTCGGAACGCATCGCCCCCGTGACGTCACATCCTCAGGGATGTGCGATCACGGGGGCGATGTGCTCTCGCGGTGGTCCCGCGTCAGTCGGTGCCGGAGTCGAACGCGGCGGACTCGTTGGCGGCCTCGATCGCGGAGGCGCTCTCCTCCTCGCCGAGGCCCGCGGGCTCAGCCGACTGCGTGATCTCGCCCGCGCCGCCCTGCTCGAGCGCGCCGACGAGCTCGGCCGTCGGGCCGCCGATCAGGCCCATCCCCGCGTACTGCTCGAGGCGCGTGCGCGAGTCGGCGATGTCGAGGTTGCGCATCGTGAGCTGGCCGATGCGGTCGGTCGGGCCGAAGGCCGCGTCGCCGACGCGCTCCATCGACAGCTTCTCGGCCGCGTACGACAGCGAGGGGCCGGAGGTGTCGAGGATCGTGTAGTCCTCGCCGCGGCGCAGGCGCAGCGTCACCGAGCCGGTGATGGCCGATCCGACCCACTTCTGGATCGACTCGCGCAGCATGAACGACTGCGGCTCGAGCCAGCGGCCCTCGTACATCAGGCGGCCGAGGCGACGCCCCTGCTCGTGGTAGGTCGCGAGGGTGTCCTCGTTCAGGATCGCGTTGACGAGGCGCTCGTAGGCGATGAACAGCAGCGCCATTCCCGGGGCCTCGTAGATGCCGCGCGACTTCGCCTCGATGATCCGGTTCTCGATCTGGTCGCTCATGCCGAGGCCGTGGCGGCCGCCGATGCGGTTCGCCTCGAAGACAAGCGCGACCGGGTCGGTGTACTCGACGCCGTTGAGGGCGACCGGGCGACCGGCCTCGAACGTGACGGTCACATCCTCGGTCGCGATCTCGACGGACGGATCCCAGAAGCGCACGCCCATGATCGGCTCGACCGTCTCGAGAGAGACGTTCAGCTCCTCGAGCGTCTTCGCCTCGTGCGTGGCGCCCCAGATGTTCGCGTCGGTCGAGTACGCCTTCTCGGCCGAGTCGCGGTACGGGAAGTCGTGGGCGACGAGCCACTCGCTCATCTCCTTGCGCCCGCCGAGCTCGCTGACGAAGGTCGCGTCGAGCCACGGCTTGTAGATGCGCAGGCGGGGGTTGGCGAGCAGGCCGTAGCGGTAGAACCGCTCGATGTCGTTGCCCTTGTAGGTGGAGCCGTCGCCCCAGATCTCGACGCCGTCCTCCTTCATCGCGCGCACAAGCAGCGTGCCGGTGACGGCACGGCCGAGCGGCGTCGTGTTGAAGTACGTGCGACCGCCCGAGCGGATGTGGAACGCGCCGCAGGCGAGGGCGCCGAAGCCCTCCTCGACGAGCATCGGCTTGCAGTCGATGAGGCGCGACGCCTCGGCGCCGTAGCTCAGCGCGCGGCCGGGGATCGAGTCGATGTCGTCCTCATCCGGCTGCCCGAGGTCGCCCGTGTACGTGAACGGGATCGCCCCCTTGTCGCGCATCCACGCGACGGCGACGGAGGTGTCAAGGCCCCCGGAGAAGGCGATGCCGACGCGCTCGCCGACGGGCAGGGATTCGAGGACCTTCGACATGGGTCCAATCCTATTGCGTGACGCTCGAGCGCCCCGTCGGCGGCAGGATGCCGGCATCGGCGTCGAACCGGCGGCCCGCCCGGCGCCCGTACCATACCGTGAACCACGCGAACGCCGAGATGATCGCCGCGATGAGCAGGATGTAGCCCGCGACGCCCGCATAGCCGCCCGGCACCTGGTGCGGATCGAGGAACGGGTACGGGTACCACCACGCGTTGCCGGTGGCGGGGGCGATGATCGCGTTCGCGCGCACCAGGGTGTAGACGGCCCAGACGACTGGGAAGGCGATCACGACCCACAGCGCCGACCAGCGCAGCGCCCGACCGCGCGGGGCGAAGAGCAGGTCGATCAGCATCAGCACCGGCCCCACGACGTGCAGCACCTCGTTCGACCACGCCACCGTCTGCCCCTGCGGAAGCGGGATGCCGCGCAGCAGCGTGTTGTAGACGACGCCCGTGACGAGCATGTAGGCGGTCGCGGCCGTCAGCAGCACCGTGAGCCAGAGGGGCGGATGAGCGGCGGTGCCGCGGTGCGTCCACGACCACACCGCGGCAGCGGCGAGCCCCAGCACCGACAGCACGTTCGACTCGATCGTGAAGAAGCTGAAGAAGTTGGCGATCACCGTCGGCAGATGCGACCCGTGCGGCGTCGTCGCGGCGAGGGCGATCTCGATCGTGCGCTGAAGCTGCGCGACGATGGCCGCCAGGATGAGGAGCGCGCCCGCGGCGCGGAACACGGGCCACCAGCCGGACAGGTGGCGCGCCGCGCTCGCCGGGGGAGTCGTCATGCGCGTCAGCCTAGCGACGGGTCGCGCCGCTCAGCGGGACGATCTCGCCGCCTGCGGTCCGGATGCGGCGCGTCCGCGCTTCCTCAGCGGAGCCATAGCGAATTGCCGCCATGCTTGCAGCATGGAGTTCGCGCTCGAGTTCACGCCTGACCTGGCCCTCGTCTTCGTCACCCTCTTCGTGCTTGAGGTGGTGCTCGGCGTCGACAACGTCATCTTCATCTCGATCCTCGCCGCCAAGCTCCCCAAGGAGCAGCAGGCGAAGGCCCGCAACCTCGGCCTGACGCTCGCGATGCTGATGCGCATCCTTCTCGTGCTCTTCGCCGGATGGATCATCACGCTCGAGGAGGACCTGTTCGCGATCGGCGACCTCGGCTTCTCGGGGCGCGACCTGATCCTGATCGCCGGTGGCCTCTTCCTCGTCTACAAGGCGGTCACGGAGATCCACCACAAGCTCGAGGGCGAGGACGACCACGGCTCCGTCGGCGGCGCGAAGGCCACCTTCGGCTCGGTGCTGGCGCAGATCCTGGCGCTCGACCTCGTGTTCTCGCTCGACTCCGTCATCACGGCGGTCGGCATGACGAGCAACCTGCTCGTCATCATCACGGTCGTCGTGCTGTCGTTCGGCCTGATGCTCTTCGCCGCCAAGCACATCTTCACGTTCGTGAACAACCACCCGACGGTGAAGATGCTGGCGCTGGCGTTCCTGCTGCTGATCGGCGTGTTCCTCGTCGCCGAGGGCTTCGGGATCCACATCGACAAGGCCTTCATCTACGGCCCGATGGCGTTCGCGATCCTCGTCGAGGGACTCAACCTCGCCGCCGCGGCCCGCAAGCGCAAGCGCATGGGAGTGGCCGCCGAGCCCGTGCACCTTCACAGCGGCTACACGCCCGAGGAAGAGGCTCAGGCGATCAACGAGCCCAAGGCCTGAGAGAGCCTCGGCGGCGGGGTCACCAGACGATGCCGCCGCCGATGGAGATGCCGCCCCACGTGAGGGCGACGAAGATGCCCGCGAAGACGACGGGCGCAATGCCCTTGCCCTGACGGCTGAGGCCCTTGAGGAGGGCGATGACCGCGAGGACGGCGGCGATCAGCGACAGGCCGCCGCCGAGGATCAGTCCGATGAACAGCGGGATCGGCATGAGCACGAGCCCGGCGAGACCGAACCAGAACGCGGCCCACGCGGTGCCGTTGGTGGTGCGCGAGTTGTTGAGCGACATGGATCCATCATGCTCGATCCCGGATTCGGCGGGGGAGAGGGGGTCAGCCGCCGTACTCCGCCATGCGGTTCTCGAACTCCTCGCGATCGGCCTCGCTGAGGAGGCGTTCCGCGTAGAACGCGATCTGCAGGCCCTCGAGCGGCTCGCCCGTCTTCGCCGACTGGGCCTCGGCGTCCGTGCGCCACTCGCCCGTTGTGTCGTTGGCGAGGTCGGTGATCGTCGCGTAGATCGCGATCTCTCCCGACGGATCCTCGGTGTACCACTCCCAGCCGACCTGGGTGTCGACGTCGGCGCTGCCGTAGAACTTCTCCAGCAGCGCGGGATCCATCCCCGACTCCGGATCGTTGAACGCGTACATCCCCCACCAGTCGTGCTCGGCCAGGACGTCCTCGATCGCGTGCATGACCGCGGTCTTCCGCTGGGTGCCGCTCACCGGCTCGTTCGTCGACCAGGTCGTCGAGGTGTACCTCACGAGCATCGACTCGCCGCCGTACCCGTTGCGCTCCGGGCGCAGATCCTCGGGCGGGGCGTCGGTCCAGGTGAAGCCGTACTCGGCCGTGAGCCTGTCGCGGATCTCCTTCGACAGCGCGTCGCTCGTCTCGCGCACGGCCTCGAGCGAGGGACGCGCGAGCGTCTCGCTCACGGGTTCGTCCTTGATCCCGGGGTATGCCTCGAGGCGTCGCTCCTCCTCGGTCTTCGTACCGGCATAGCCGCCCTCGGCCGAGGTGCGCATCGCGCTGAGGGCCCCGACCGTGCCGACGTTCAGCAGCAGCGCCACGGCGAGCCCGGCGGCGCCGAGCGTGCGCCCGCGTGCAGTGAACAGCGCCGCGACGATGACCCCGAGCACGACCAGCTGCAGGACCACGACGGTCGCGCCATAGATCGCGTCGGTGGCGCCGAGCGCGAGCAGGACGATGAGGGCCAGCGCGAACAGCGCGCTCACGCCCCGGGCGATCCAGCCGAAGAGGCCGGGACGCGGCCGCTCGGGCGTGTCCTCGGCGATCACCGGGACCGAGAACGCCGGGCCGGCGATGCGCCGCGCGCCGCGGTACCCGCCGGCGGGCGGCAGCGGCGGTGCCCCCTCCGAACGGGTGACGTACCGGTGCCCGGTGTGCGCGTCGAGGCGCCCCGGCGGCTTGGGCGCGGCCGGCACGGGCGCCGGGGCGGGGGTCTGCGGCGGGTCGGGGGTCACAGGGTCGGGGGTCACAGCGTCGGGGTTCACCATGGCTTGTCCGTTCCCGAGCCCGACTGCCCGTCGTCGCCCTGATACTGCTGGCGCTCGCCGTCGCCCTGCTGCAGCTTCTCCTCGAGGTCCTCCAGCTGCTCGTCCGACGGCTTCGGCTCCTGCGGGTCCTCCGACGGGGAGGGCGACGGCTGCGGCTGCGGGGGCTGCTGCTTCTGCTTCAGCCGCTCCTCGAGCTCGTCGATGCTCTGTCCCGAGCTGCGCTTCGGATCCGGCGACTGCTCATCCGCCTCCTCCGAGTGGCACTCGTCGGGGGTGTCGGCGACCACCTGCAGGGCCTCGCCGTACAGCTGCTCGGCGGCGACGGGGTCGCCGGCCTCCCTCGCCTGATCGCCCATCCGCTCGATCGTGATGCCGAGGTTGATGTGCACGGCACAGGCCTCGAGCCCGGGGGCGAGGGGCAGGGCCTCCTCGAACCGCGCCCGCGCGCCGGCGAGATCGCCCGCCCCGGCGAGGGCGTCGCCGAGGTTGTACGGCGCCTTGTACGGCTCGAACCAGTTGACGACGCCCTGCCCCTGCGCGGCGGCGGCCGAGCCCGCGAAGTCCCCGGCGACGTACGACGTGATCGCGCGGTGCGCGAAGGCGTACATCGACGCGATCTTCACCGGCAGCAGCATCGCGATGGCGCAGAGCGGCACGGCGATCAGCAGCAGGATGCGCCGCAGCCGGGCGCGGCGCCGGTTGCCGGCGATCAGCTCGGCCGCGGCGGAGTCGGCGGGGGCGCTCATGCCTCACCTCCCTGCCCGGAGGATCGCGGTCGCATCAGCTGCAGCACGGCCGGGATCGCCGTCGCGACCAGTGCGGCGTCCGCCGCCAGCAGCGCGACGATCAGCAGCGCGAGCATCCAGCCGAGCTCGGTCACGTCGCCGGTCGTGCCCTCGGCGCGCGTGGTGGTCGACGTCGGGGCCTCCGGGAGGTCGGGCTGACTGTCGGCCGTGCGGTGCTGGTACTCGACGCCGAGGTCGGCGGCGATCGTCTGCAGCGCGGCCTCGTCGATCTTCGACAGCGCGGGTTCGGATCCGTCCAGGATGTACTCGTCGGACGCGCCGCCGACCTCGCCGGTCTGCACCTTCATCCGGCCGCCCTCGGGCGTGCCGTAGCCCAGCACGGCGCCGCCGTCGAGCAGCTCCGCGCTGGTCTCGAACGACTCGGGCTCGCTGGCGGCGGTCTGCTCGCCGTCGCCGAGGTAGAACACCATGCGCGACCGCTCGGGCGAGCTCGCGGCCGCCGCCTGCAGCGTCTGCGCGAGCAGGCGGTTGGCGATGCCGATCGAGCTTCCCTGCGAGCGCTGGGTGACCTCCGGGGTCAGCACCTCCAGCGCCGAGTGGAGCGCGGCGGTGTCGGTCGTCAGCGGCAGACGCATCTCGGCCGAGGCGTCGAATGTCAGCAGCGCGAACCGCGCCCCGGGGTAGGCGGCGACGATGGCGTCGACGTCGGATCGCACCCCATCCAGCCGCGGGGCGCCGTCACCCCAGTCCTCCGCGACGATGCTCGCCGTCGAGTCGACGAGGATGACGACATCCGTGTCGGTCGTCAGGGTCTGGGTCTCGCCGCCGGGGATGCCGGGGCGCAGCGCGAGCACCGCGCACGCGAGCAGTACGGCCAGTCGCAGCGCCCACGACGTCCGCTCCCGGGCGCCGCGGGCCCGCAGCAGAGAGCGCACCGCGATGAACGCCACCGGCGCGCACAGCAGCACGAGCAGCAGCGGGTGGAGGACGGGCTGGAGGATCACAGTCTCACCCGCCACAGCAGCACGATCCCCGCCAGCACCAGGGCCAGCAGCACGGCGATCCACACGTCCGGCACGTCGCGCCACACCACGCGCGCCTCGCCCTGCAGCGCGCGGGCCTCCTGCTCCTGCACCTCGTCGATGATCTCGCCGACGGTGGTGTCGCCCCGCAGGGCGTAGGCCTGCCCGCCGGTGGTCTCGGCGGCGCCGGTCAGCTGCGCGCTGATCTCGTCGTCCTTCCCCTCCACGGGGTTCAGCGCGAACACCCGCACTCCCGCGTCGCGCGCGTAGACGCTCGCCTCCTCGAGCGTGACGATGCCGGCGCCGAAGGCCTCGTTGTCGGTGGCGAGGATGATCGAGCGCGACCGCTCCTCGTCGAGGTGGTCGAAGCGCATGGTGCACGCGACGAGGCCGTCGCCGATCAGCGAGGAGCCGGTGCCGTTGAGCGTGCCGACCCAGTGCTCGGGGATGTCGCTCGAGTAGTCGTCGAAGGCGGCCTTGATCGACTGCAGGTGCCCGCGGATGAACTCGTAGTCGTCGGTGAGGGGGAAGATCTGCACGGGCGAGCTGTTGAAGATCGTCAGCCCGATCCGCTCTCCCTGGAAGCCCTCGAGCAGCTCCTCGAACACCTCGAGCACCTCGATGTCGACCTCGCTCATCGAGCCCGAGACGTCGAGGCACAGCATGATGTCGCGGCTTGTGTCGACCGGCTGGATCGTCTGGGCCGCCATCGGGCGCGCGCCGACGACGCCGGCCACGACGGCCGATCCGGCGAGCAGCGCCACCGCTCCGGCGACGGCCGCCGCGCGGCGGCGGGTCGCCCGGCGCACGGCCGGCAGGCTGCGCAGTCGCTCGGCCCGCGACACCGGCGCGGCCTCGGCCGACGCGCGGGCGCCGCGACGGCCCGCGAGCACGCCGACCGTCACGGCCAGGATGACCGCCAGCAGGGCGAGCAGGATGATCCACGGGTTCGCGAGGTCGATCAGTGCCATTCGCTCACCACCCTGCGCGCCGCCTCGGCGCCCGCGGCCGGGTCGACGGCGGGACCGCGGCCGAAGATGCTCGGGTAGTAGTGGCGGCGCAGCGCGTCGACGAGCGCCGGATGCACACCGCGCGCCTGCAGGTCGGCGAGCGTCAGCACCGGGGCCTCGAGGCCGCTGTACTCGTTGACGAACTGGCGGGTCGTGCGGCTGAGCTCGAGGTTCGCCTGCCGCGCTGTGAGTTCGCGTGCCCGCCAGGCCTGCTCGATCCTGCCGATGCCGTCGAGGTACTCGTGGCGCAGCATCGTGAGCGCGTCCGCCGCGACGGGCGCCGCGGCGGTGGTGGCGCGGCGCGGTCGCGTGAACAGCAGGATGAGCCAGACCGCGAGGATCGCGAGCACGATGATCCCGAGCGCCAGCAGCATCCACCACGGCGCGTACTGCACCGGCGGGTAGAACTCGTCAGGCTCCGACATGGGCCCTCCGGTTCAGCATCCGCAGCAGCTCGGGCACCGCGTCGTCCTGGGTGCGCAGCTCGACGTGGGTGATCTCGAGCGCGGTGAGCAGGGCGTCGCGTCGCGTCTCCTCCTCGCGGTGCTGCTCCTCGACCTCGCGTACGACCGCCTCGTCGCCGTGAAGGAACCCCGGCACGGTCCATCCGGTGTCCACGTCGCGGCGCGACGATCCGTCCGCCGTCGTGAGCACCGGATCCGCGTCGCGCAGCGTGACCCACAGCACGTCGTGCTGGGTGCGCAGGCGGCGCACGAGCCGCTCGGTCTCGTCGGTGATCGGCGCCTCGTCGGTGACGACGACCACGATCATCCGGCGCGAGATCGTGCGGGCAACGAAGTCGAGCAGCCGCTCGCGGGCGCTGTGCGGGCCGTCGGGCGCGCAGGCGCCGTCGATCGCGCGCAGCGCGTGCTCGAGCGCGCCCTCGGAGCGCTTGGGAGGCAGCCGGCGGACGCGCTCGGCGTCGCCGAAGACGAGCGAGAAGTCGTCGTCGTGCCGCAGCGTCAGCACGCCGAGCGCCCCGACCGCCAGCACGGCGAGCTCGCGCTTGGGCCGGTCGTCGGCGGCCAGCGCCGCCATCCCGCGGCCCGTGTCGACAACGAACAGCACCGTGTGCATCCGGGTCGCGCGCATCCGCTTGATCATCGGGGTGCTCAGCCGCGCGGTGGCCCGCCAGTCGATGTCGCGCACCTCGTCGCCCGCCTGGTACTCGCGCAGGTCCTCGAAGTCGTTGCTGCGGCCGCGCAGCAGCGACGCGTACGCGCCGTCGAGCGCGTGCAGCGACTTCTTGGACGAATGGATGAAGAGCTTGCTCTTCACCCGCGTGATGAGGCTGGGCATGGCAGCGGCCGATCGGACCGGATCAGGGGGTCGGGACGGCGGCGAAGATCGCGTCGATGATCTCCTCGCTGCGGACGCCATCGGCCTCGGCCTCGAAGTTCAGCAGCACGCGGTGCCGCAGCACGAGGTGGCGCAGGGCCCGGATGTCCTCGGGCAGCACGTGCGCGCGGCCGTTCAGCAGCGCGAGCGCGCGGGAGGCCTGCAGGAAGGCGATGGAGGCGCGCGGGCTCGCGCCGTACTTGATGTAGCGGGCCTGCTCCTCGCCGATGTACGGGGCGGGGTTCCGCGTGACGTACGCGATGCCGACGATGTAGTTGCGGATCGCGGGGGAGACGTGGATGCGGCTCGCGACATCCTGCAGGAGGTGCACGTCCGCGAGGGTCACCGAGCTGCGGGCGTGGCGCTCCGGGTCCAGCACGCCCGAGTCGATCCGCTCGAGGATCTCGAATTCCTCCTGGGGGCTCGGGTACTCGACGATCTCCTTGAGGAGGAAGCGGTCCATCTGCGCTTCGGGCAGCTCGTACGTCCCCTCCTGCTCGATCGGGTTCTGCGTCGCGATCACGAGGAACGGCTTCGGCAGGCGGTGCACCTCGCCGCCGATCGTGGTCTGGTGCTCCTGCATCGCCTCGAGCATCGCGCTCTGGGTTTTGGCGCTCGAGCGGTTGATCTCGTCGAGCAGCACGAAGTTCGCGTGCACGGGGCCCAGCACCGTACGGAACGATCCGGTGCTCGCGTCGTACACCTGGTTGCCGGTGATGTCGCTCGGCAGCAGGTCGGGGGTGCACTGGATGCGCTTGAACTGCGCGTCGACGGTGTCCGCGAGCGTCGACGCGGCGGTCGTCTTCGCGAGGCCCGGCACGCTCTCGAGCAGGATGTGCCCGCCGGCGATGAGGCCGATCAGCAGGCTCGTGCGCAGCCGCTCCTGGCCCACCATCTTCGCCGAGTAGGAGTCGGAGACGATCCGGATGACCTCGACGGCCCGCGCCATCTCCTCGGGTGTCGGCGCGGCCTTCTGCCCATCGGCGTTCGACGCAGCGGCCTGGTTCATCGTGTCTCCCCTCGATGGACGGGGAGGCGCGACGACACGCGCCACGCCCATCCCCCGCGGTCAGCCTACCTCCGTCGGGATATCGATCCCCGGTCGTTGAGCGACGAGCGCAGTGAGGAGTCGAAACGCGGCGGGTGATACATATCGGGAGCGCGAGGCGTTCCAAAGTTTGGGCGACTTCCAAAACGGATTGCTAATGCCCACAAACTTTGGAAGACTTTGGGGGTGAACCAAAACGAGCTCCGCGACTTGACGAGCCGCGGTGAAACGATCGCGGTCGAGTTCAAGTCTGACCGGCCGAAGTTCGGCGATGACCGGATCGCGGAGGTCGTCGCCTGCCTGGCGAACGCCGAAGGCGGCATCCTGCTGATCGGCGTCGAGGACGACGGCACGATCACGGGCGCGCAGGCGCGACACGGGGAGGTCACGAACCCCCTGCGACTGCAGGCCCTGATCTCGAACAAGACTGTCCCGCCTGTGGTGACCGACGTGGACGTCGTCGAGATCGATGGGGCTGCGGTGATCGTGATCGAGATCCCGCGGGCGGCCTCGATCACCGGCACGTCCGCTGGTCAGTACTCGCGCCGTGGTCTCGGAGGTGACGGCAGGCCTGCCTGCCTTCCGCTGCTCGCTCACGAGATGCTCTCTTCGCGGATCGAACGGGGGGAGGTGGACTACGCCTCGATCGTCGAACCGGATGCCAAAGTGGACGATCTCGATCCATCCGAGTTCGAGCGCTTGCGACGGCTCGTGTCGCCGACCGGCGGGGGCTCGGTGCTCGCATCGTTGAGCGACGTCGAGATCGGCAAAGCGCTCGGCGTCATCGACGGCAGCGAGGAGTCGCCGATCATCCGGCGCGGAGCCCTCCTTCTCTTCGGACGGGACGAGCGTCTGCGCCAGTTCATCCCCACCCACGAGACGGCCTTCCAAGTTCTGTCGGGCACGGCCGTCCGGCAGAACGTCTTCAGTAACGCGCCACTGTTCCGCGCTGCTGAGGATCTCTACACGCAGCTCATGCGCTACGACGAGGAGGACGAACTCGACATCGGGCTGACACGAGTTTCAGTTCCACGGATCCCTGCCGTCGCCGCGCGTGAGCTCATCGCCAATGCGCTTGTGCATCGTGACTACACGATGCAGGGCCCGGTCTCCCTCCAGTTGACAGAGGAAGAACTCACCATCGCGAATCCGGGCGGACTGCCGCGTGGCGTCACTCTGGACAACCTGCTGTCGACGTCGCAGCCGCGCAGTCGCATCCTGTCGGAGGCGTTCTTCCGTGCCGGCATCGTCGAGCGGACGGGGCGCGGTATCAATCGCGTGTTCGAGTCGACCCTTCGCGCCGGCCGAGCGGCTCCTGATTTCTCGCGCACGGACGCGCATCACGTCGTCGTCACGGTGCCGACGGGCCGTGCGGATCTCGCTGTCGTGCGCTTCCTCGTCGCGCATACGGAGCGACGGGGGAGGCCCTTCTCATTGGAGGAGCTGCTCGTCCTGCATGCGCTTCAGGATGACCCGCGCCTCACGGTCGGCGAGCTCGCCGACCTCGTACAGCGATCTCAGATCGCGACGCGCACCGTGCTGACGCGCATGGTCGAGGAGGGGCTCATCGAGATGCGAGGGAATGGGCGAGGGCGTCGCTACACCATGAGCGCAGCGACCTATCGCGAGATCAGCAGCCCCGCGGGGTACGTGCGTGTTCGCTCGTTCGATACCGCCCAGCAGGAGCAGATGGTGCTGACGTACGTTCGCTCGCACGGGAGCATCACGCGGGCCCAGGCAGCAGACCTGTGCGCACTTCCCTCGGACGCTGCGAAGCACCTGCTCCGTTCACTGCGTGACCGGGGTTTTCTGCGGCTGGTGGGAGAACGCAGGGCGGCGCACTACGTCCTCGCTGTTGAGTGACGTGCAGCGTCCCGGCTCCCGGCCTGAGCCGCCGAAGCGGGCACGACGGTCGATTCGTCGCCTAACAACCCCGGGCGCTCACTCCGCTGAACGACCGGACCGAGCCGAAGTGGCGTCTCCTCTGTCTGTCCTGCCCCGTCGGTAGACTTGCCCCGGCCCAGAACGCAGCCCGAAGAGCGGGAGAGAGGTCTTGGGCACACCGAGCCGAAGGCTCGTGCACAGACAGGGGGAAACCCATGCCGGGAATCGTGATCGTCGGAGTCCAGTGGGGCGACGAGGGCAAGGGAAAGGCCACCGACCTGCTCGGTGACCGCACCGACTGGGTCGTCAAGTTCAACGGCGGCAACAACGCCGGCCACACCGTCGTGATCGGCGGCGAGAAGTACGCGCTGCACCTGCTGCCCTCGGGCATCCTGTCGCCCGGCGTGAACGCCGTGATCGGCAACGGCGTCGTGATCGACCTCGAGGTGCTGTTCGCCGAGCTGGATGCGCTGTCGGCCCGCGGCATCGACGTGTCGCGCCTCAAGGTCAGCGCGAACGCGCACGTCATCACCCACTACCACCGCACGCTCGACAAGGTCACCGAGCGCTTCCTCGGCAAGCGGCAGATCGGCACCACCGGTCGCGGCATCGGCCCCGCCTACGCCGACAAGATCAACCGCGTGGGAATCCGCATCCAGGATCTGTTCGACGAGTCGATCCTGCGTCAGAAGGTCGAGGCTGCGCTCGACCAGAAGAACCACCTGCTGGTGAAGATCTTCAACCGCCGTGCGATCACGCCCGAGGAGATCGTCGAGGACCTGCTGTCGTACGCCGAGCGGCTGAAGCCGATGGTGTGCGACACGGGCCTGCTGCTGAACCAGGCCCTCGACAAGGGCGATGTCGTCGTGTTCGAGGGCGGCCAGGCGACGATGCTGGACGTCGACCACGGCACCTACCCGTTCGTGACGTCGTCGTCGGCGACCGCCGGCGGCGCGTCCACCGGATCGGGCGTCGGCCCCGGCCGCCTCGACCGCATCGTCGGGATCGTCAAGGCGTACACGACGCGCGTCGGCGCCGGTCCCTTCCCGACCGAGCTGTTCGACGAGAGCGGCGAGTGGCTGCGCAAGACCGGTTTCGAGTACGGCACCACGACCGGCCGCCTGCGTCGCACCGGCTGGTACGACGCACCCATCACCCGCTACGCGACGCGCGTCAACGGCATCACCGACCTCGTGATGACCAAGCTCGACGTCCTGACCGGCCTGGATGAGATCCCGGTGTGCGTCGCGTACGACGTCGACGGGGTCCGCTTCGACGAGGTGCCGGTGAACCAGACCGACTTCCACCACGCGAAGCCGATCTACGAGGTCTTCCCCGGCTGGAAGGAAGACATCACGGGCGCGCGCACGTTCGAGGACCTTCCCCAGAACGCGCAGGACTACGTGCTCGAGCTCGAGAAGATGAGCGGCACGCGCATCTCGGTCATCGGCGTCGGCCCCGGCCGCGACGCGGTGATCGTGCGTCACGACCTCGTCTGAGCGCCCGCATCGCCTGACCCTCACCTCGTCTGAGTCCGCCCCTCGTCGAGGACCGGATCTGCGAGGACTCACCGCTCTGCGAGGATCGACCCATGAGACTCTGGATCGGGGCCCGCGGGGCCGACATGAAGTCGGAGGCGCGCGGCATCATGGCCGCCACGGCCGGGGAACCCGATTCGCCGCTGGCCGGGGGACCGCTCTCGCTGGTGGGCGACGCGGTCGAGGCGCCGTCGCCCACGTGGCTCGCGGCGCATCCGAAGCTCGACGTCGTGTACGCCGCGCTGGAGGCGCAGGGCCGCGTGGCCGCGTTCCGCCGCACCGGTGAGGCGACCCTCGCGCCCCTCGGTTCGCCCGTCGAGGCCGGCGAGACCACGTGTCACGTGGCCGTCGCGCCCGACGGCTCGCACCTGATCGCCACCGCCTGGGGCAACGGGGTCGTGACCCACGTGGCTCTCGACGCATCCGGCCGCCTCGGCACCCGCACCGAAGCCGAGCCGTCGGCCGATCCGTACGACCGCGAGAACGCGGGCGGGACGTCCGCCCCCGACACGTCCGCGCTGCTGGACGAGCAGCCGGGGGTCGCCGACCTGCGCAGCCTCGTCGAGCGCGGTGCCGACGCGTCGCAGCTCGCGGCGATGCTCGCCGGCGCCACCCCGACGCCGGCCATCGGCGCGGATGCCGGACTCGACGACATCCTGGCCCTGCTCGGGCAGTCCAAGAACCCGTTCGACGATCCCGCGGTGCGCGGCATCCTTCGCGGCGCGCGGGACACCCCGGCCGCCGCGCTCGCCGGCGGCGTCGACCTCGGCGGCGCCGCCTCCGCCGAGCCGACCGAGCCGCGCACCCCGCGCGCGCACTGCACGGTGTTCCTTCCCCGCGGCCTCGTCGCCACGACCGACCTCGGCTACGACCTCGTGCGCATCTGGCGCACCTCGCCGCGCGGGATGACGCTCGACCACGAGGTCGCGCTCCCCCTCGGCACCGGTCCGCGCCACATGAGCCTTCACCCCAGCGGGCACCTCTACGTGGTGACCGAGCACACCTGCGAGATCTTCGTGCTCTCGGCCGGCCCCGACGGCCGCTGGGCGCTGCGCTCCGGCATCGCCGCGTCCCCGGGATCGCTGCCCGGCGACAGCGCCGCCGAACTCACCCGCTCGCGCGACGGCCAGTTCCTCTACGCCGGCCTGCGCGGCAGCGACACGATCGCCGTGCTGCGCGTGCGCGACCAGGGCGACCGGATCGAGCACGTCGCGCTCGCCGAGTCGGGCATCCGCAAGCCGCGTCACCACGTCGTGCTGCGCGACACTCTGCTCGTCGCCGGCCAGGACTCGCACGAGATCGCCTCGCTCGGCATCGACGAGCGCACCGGAGTGCCGGGCAGGGTGCGGCACCGGCTCGCGGTGCCCAGCCCGCAGCACATCCTGCCTTCCTTTTAAGAGCGGCTCACACACTCGGGGCCGCGAGCGGCGCCCTCGCGAGCGAGGCACTGTCGCTTCGCTCCATTGCGGCAGCGCTTCGCGCTGCGGGGTCGCTTCGCTCCACGCTCGCTTCGCTCGCAAGGGACTTCGGTGGTCCCTCGGATCCTGCGCACCGGTAACCTCGTGTCCATGACGGACGTGCCCGCCGAGGACCCCCAGGAGACCCTGCTGCGCCTGCGCGCGAGCATCGACAACATCGACGCCGCTCTCGTCTATCTGCTGGCGGAGCGGTTCCGGGCCACGCAGCTGGTGGGCCGCCTGAAGGCCCGGCACGCGATGCCGCCGTCCGACCCGAGCCGCGAGGAGCAGCAGGTCGCGCGCCTGCGCGCGCTCGCCGAGGCCGCCCACCTCGATCCCGAGTTCGCCGAGAAATGGTTCAACTTCGTGGTGGCGGAGGTCATCCGCCACCACGAAGCCTTCCGCACCGAATAGCGGTCAGGCGATCGTCCGCCGCAGGGTGAGGTACGAGCCGGCCGCCATCAGGGCGATGGCGGGCACCGCCCACAGCGCGAGGCCGAGCGGCCCGGTCTCGACGAGCCACGTCCACGTCGCGGGCCACGCCTCGAGGCGCGTGATCAGGAACACCGCGCCCACCAGCAGCAGGCCGAGCCCGACAAGCACGACCGTGAGCAGGATCGTCCCCCAGCGCTTGTAGATCGTCGCCGACCAGAAGCCGATCACGAAGAAGAACATCGTGATCACGAAGTATGTGATCCAGGCGCCCCACCATCCGGCCTCCCAGACCGCGGGAAGGTAGGAGAAGTAGCCGTTGACGCCGAGGCCCTCGGTCGCCTGCTCGAGCAGGCCGATCAGGACGAAGACCGTCGACAGGATGACGCCCGTGATCGCCGCCGCGACGAGCGTGCCGAGGTAGAACTCCCGGCGCGTCAGGCTCATCGCCTGCGAGAACGGGAACGACAGCGTCATCGCCTGGATGCCCACGGCGAGGAACGCCCACAGCGGCGCCTGGCTTCCGCCTCCGTATTTCGGCTCGTCGATCGGGATCATCGCGAAGATCAGGAACGAGATCAGGAATGATCCGCCGAGGACGATCAGCGGCATCCACAGGTAGGTCACCTTGTTCACGAACTGCAGTCGGACGACGTTCAGCACGCGGCTGTTCATCGCGCCACCTCCTCGGTCGAAGCCGGCGCGGCCGCCGGGGTGTGCTGGGTGCTGCGCACGATGAGCTGCTGCAGCGAAACGGGGGCGAGGTCGAGGCCGGCGGCCTGCGCCTCGGCGCGCTCGGCGGCCGACAGGGCGCCGAGGAACGTGACGGACGTGACCCGGCCGAGGCTCTCGCGGTGGATGACGTCGCGTCCGCGGATGAACGGCTCGACCGCGGCGGCATCGCCGACGAGGTTCGTGGCCTTTTCGCGCGCGTCCTCGGTCGTCTCGTCCATGACGATCCGGCCCTGGTCGATCACGAGCACCCGCTCGATGAGGTTGGCGACCTCGTCGATCAGGTGGCTCGACAGCAGCACGGTGCGGGGGCGCTCCGCGTAGTCGGCGAGCAGGCGGTCGTAGAAGATCTGCCGCGCGACCGCGTCCAGGCCGAGGTACGGCTCGTCGAAGAACGTGACCTCGGCGCGCGCCGCCAGGCCGATGATGACGCCCACGGCGGAGAGCTGGCCTCGCGAGAGCTTCTTGATGCGCGTCTTGACCGGCAGCTGGAAGTCGGCGATCAGCTCGGTCGCGAAGTCCTGATCCCAGTTCGGGAAGAACAGCCGCGCGGCGGCGAAGGCGTGAAGGGGCGTCGCGTCGTCGGGGTACTTCTGGCTCTCCCGCACGAAGCAGAGGCGGCTCAGCACGCGCGCGTTCTCGTACGGGTGCTCGCCGAACACGCGCACGGTGCCGGAGGTCGCGAAGTTCTGCGCCGTCAGGATGGACATCGCCGTCGTCTTGCCCGCGCCGTTGCGCCCGAGGAAGCCGTAGATCGTGTCGCGCTCGATGTCGAAGCTGACGTCGTCGAGTGCGAGCGTGTCCCTGTATCGCTTGGTGAGGTTCCTCACCTCGATGACCGCGGTCATGATCGCCTTTCGGTGGTGGTCGTTGCGCCGTGCTCGCGGATGAGCGCGGCGAGGTCGTCGGTGCCGAGGCCGATCTTCCGAGCCTCGGCGAGGAGGGGGGTGACGTAGCGGTCGGCGAACGCCTGGCGCCGTTCGCGCAGCAGCAGCTCGCGGGCGCCGTCGGCGACGAACATGCCGATGCCGCGGCGCTTGATCAGCACGCCCTTGTCGACGAGCATCGCCACTCCCTTCGCTGCGGTGGCCGGATTGATCCGGTAGAAGGCCGCGAGCTCGTTCGTCGACGGCGCCTGCGCCTCCTCGGCGAGGCTCCCGTCGACGATGGAGTCCTCGATCTGCTCGGCGATCTGCACGAACAGCGGTCTGCCTTCTTCGATCAATCCGATCCTCCGGTGGTCTGGTTACTTACTTGAGTAATGAACCACCAAACCGGGCGGGTGTCAAGGGGTGAGAGCCCTTCGGATACCGTGGCGACATGAGCCGCCGTGTGACACTGCGGGACGTGGCCATGGCGGCCGGCGTCTCGCGCACGACCGCGTCGAATGTCGTCATGGGTACGGGACGGATATCCGCCGAGACCCGCGAACGCGTCCGCGCCGCGATGGTTGAGCTCGGGTACGTGTATCACGAGGCAGCCGGCGCGCTGCGCCGCAAGACATCGCGCTCGATCGGCGTGGTGGTCACGAACATCCACCGCCCGCACTTCGGCGACCTGCTCCTGGGCCTCGAGTCGACCTTCACCGAGGCCGGCTACACCTCGCTCGTCGTCTCGACGATGGACCGCCTCGACCGCCAACAGCGAGCCGTCAGCACTCTGAGGGAGCACAGGGTCGCCGGCGTGGCGCTGATCCCCGCCACGGGCAGCGGTCCCGAGCTCATCGACGTGCTGGACGCGTGGGAGGTGCCCAGCCTGTTGGTGTCGCGCTACATCCCCGGGCAGGAGCGGCCCTACGTGGGGCCGGATGATGTGATGGGCGGCCGGCTCGCCGCCGAGCATCTGCTCGACCACGGCTGCCGCACGATCGCGTACGTGGGCGGCTGGCCCGAGGTCGCCTCGCGCCGAGACCGGATGCGCGGAATGCGGGAGGCCATCGCGGCGCGGGGCACTGATATCGAGCTGACCGACCTCGCGGGCGAGCCCAGCGGCGACGGCGGCTTCGAGCTCGGTCTCGCGATGATCGCGGCCGGGGGCCCGTTGCCCGACGGCGTGCTGTGCCACGGAGATGCCGCGGCCATGGGGCTCGCGCGCGCATTGCACGACGCGGGTCTCGCCGGCCGCGTACGCGTGATCGGCTACGACGGCGTCGCCGCGGCCCGGTATTGGATCCCTTCACTCACGACGGTTGAGACGGACGGCTTCGACCTGGGCCGTCAGGCGGCGGAGGAGCTGGTAGCCGCTCTCGAGCACCACCGCGCGCCCGTCTCGCACCTGCAGCCGCCGCGTCTGATCGTGCGGGAGTCGTGCGGCACGCACGACTGACCGAACGCGGGGCGCCTGAGTCCCGCCCGTCGTGATCTCGACCGTGTCGGTTGACGTCCCCGCGCGCCCTCTGGCACATTTGCTGGCGAGGTGGTGGATCGATCCATCAACAGCCCTCCGCGCAGCATCGCGCGGGGCCGCCTCACGACCATGCGCCAAAGGGGGCACCTGGAATGAACCGTAGGATCCTCGCCGCGGGCGCGGCGATCACCGTGCTGGGCCTTGCACTGACGGGTTGCGGGCTCGAGCAGCCGAGCGGCAGCGGCGGCTCCGGCGGCGAGGGCGAGAGCCTCGGCACCGTCACCATCTACTCGCCGCGTCCCTCGGCCATCACGGATGAGATCGTCCCCATGTTCGAGGAGGCGAGCGGATACGACGTGCAGCTCGTCACCCTCGGCGCCGCCGAGGTCGCCGACCGTATCCGCGCCGAGAAGGACAACGTCCAGGCGGATGTGTGGTGGGGCGGGACGCCGTCGCTGTTCACCCCCGCCGCGCAGGAAGACCTGATCGAACCCTGGGGAGACGGAGTTCTCGACCTCGTCGAGGACGACTTCCAGTTCGACGACGACAAGTGGGTCGCCGAGATGCGCCAGCTGCAGCTGATCGCGTACAACACCGAGATGCTCAGCGAGGAGGAGGCTCCGAAGGACTGGGACGAGCTGATCGACCCGAAGTGGAAGGACCAGATCCTGATCCGCGACGTCGCCGCATCCGGCACCATGCGCGGCATCTATGCGGCGATGATCGCCCGTCATTTCGAGGAGGACGGCGATCCCGAGGGCGGCTACGAGTGGCTGCGCGCACTCGACGCCAACACCAAGGACTACGCCGCCAACCCGGAGGACCTGTATCTGCGGCTCGAGCGTCAGGAGGCCCCGATCACGCTCTGGAACCACCAGGACATCCTGGCCCAGGCAGAGCAGGGTGCGGCGTTCGGCATCATCGAGCCCGCCTCGGGATCGCCGATCAACACGGACGGCATCGCGAAGGTGGCCGGCGGGCCGAACCCGGAGGGCGCCGAAGCATTCGCGGAGTTCCTCTTCAGCCCGGAGACCCAGGACTGGCTCGTGAACAACGCGTTCCAGATCCCCACCGTCGAGATCGAGAACCCGCCCGCGTGGCTGGCGGACCTCACGCTGGAGGAGTTCGAGTACGACAAGGAGCTGGTCGCCGAGCACGAGACCGAGTGGATCGACTACTGGCTCGAGAACATCAAGAACCAGGGCTGATCCGCGGGCCGGCCGGGAGCGTCCTGCCCGGCCGGCCCCCGCATGCATTTCGAAAGGCGAGGAAGACGTGCTCCCGATCCATCTCGACGGTCTCAGCAAGACGTACGGCGAGCGACCGGACGCCGCCCCGACGGTCAGCGTCGACATCACGGTGAGGGCAGGCGAGTTCTTCACCCTGCTCGGGCCGTCCGGCTGCGGCAAGTCGACGCTGCTGCGCATGATCGCAGGATTCGTGTCGCCCACCGACGGGGCGATCCGCTTCGGTGACAAGGACGTCACGCGTATGCCCGCGCACAAGCGCGGCATCGGCATGGTGTTCCAGAACTACGCGCTGTTCCCGCATCTGAGCGTCGCGGACAACGTCGCGTACGGGCTGAAGCTCCGCCGGATCGCTGGAGCCGATCGACGGCGCCGGGTCGACAAGGCACTGGAACGCGTTGGCCTGGACGGCTACGGCGAGCGGCGCATCGACCAGCTCTCGGGCGGCCAACAGCAGCGCGTGGCGCTCGCGCGTGCGATCGTGATCGAGCCGGAGGTGCTGCTGCTCGACGAGCCCCTCTCGAACCTCGACGCCAAGTTGCGCGAAGAGACGCGCATGCAGATCCGCGAGGTGCAGAAAGCGGCGGCGACCACGGCGATCTACGTCACGCACGACCAGGCCGAGGCGATGGCGATGAGCGACCGGATCGCGGTGCTCGCCGACGGACGCGCCCACCAGGTCGACACCCCTCGCCGCATCTACAACGAGCCGGCGACGGCGTTCGTGGCGCGCTTCATCGGCCGCAGCAACGTGGTGCCCGGCGTGGTCCGCGAGGTCGCGGGTGCCACGGCGACGGTCCGCGTCGGCGACGCCGACCTCATCGTGCGGCGCCAGGCCGACGCCGTCGTGGGAACGGGGCAGCAGGTGGAGGTGTCCCTGCGGCCCGAGGTGCTGCGTGTGGTGGGAGAGGCCGAAGCGGCGCTGCACGGCGTGGTCGCCTCGAAGGAGTTCCTCGGAGCGATCGCGATGCTCGAGGTCGAGATCGCGGGCGCGACCGTCGCGGTCTCGACGCCGGATGTCGATGTGGAGACGGGCGCTCGCATCGGGCTTGTCGTCGATCCGCGGGCGGGCTGGCTGATCCCTGAGTCGACCATCGAGGCCGCGTGATGTCGCACACCGTGCCGACGGAGACTGAGGTGGTCGCGCTTGCCGGGGAGCCGACGGAGGGGCGCACAAGGCGCCGGCTCACGCCCGGCGAGCGGTCCATCGTCTTCCTCGCCCTGCCGGTCTTCGCCGTCATCGCGTTCTTCGTCGTTCTGCCGATGCTGCAGACCGCCGCACAGAGCACGGGCGGCGGCGGCTTCTTGGCCAACTACTCGAACTTCATCTCGGGCGGGTCTCAGCGCGCGCTGCTGTTGTCGGTCGGCACGTCGCTTGCCACCGTCGTGCTGTGCGCGATCGTCGGTACCGCTCTCGCAGTGCTGCTGACGCGGTTCGACTTTCCCGGACGCCGCCTGCTGTCCGTGCTGGCGGTGCTGCCGCTCGCGCTGCCTTCGCTCATCGGCGCGATGGCGTTCACGCTGCTGTACAACGAGACCGGCATCTTCCCGCGCGCGGTCGAGACAGTGCTGGGCGTCGAGGCGGCCGCCGTGTCGGTCACGGGCGTGAGCGGCGTGCTGCTCGTGCATGTGCTCACCATGTACCCGTACTTCTACCTGTCGGTGGCGGCCGGGCTCGCCGGCATGGACACCTCGCTGGAGGAGGCCGCCGCGGGACTCGGAGCGCCGAGGTGGAGGGTGTGGGCGACGGTCGTGCTGCCGATGCTCACTCCCGCGCTCGTCGCGGGCGCGCTCCTGACGTTCATGACGTCGATGGCGTCGTTCACCGCGCCGCAGCTGTACAACGTGCCGACCCTGACGATGCAGATCGTCTCGACCCGCGTGGGCGGAAACTACGAGCTCGCCGCGGCTCAGTCGACGGTGCTCGCGGTCGTCTCGATCGGCTTCCTGTTCCTGATGCGGTGGTACCAGGGTCGACAGACGTACCGCAGCCTCTCCAAGGGCATCCAGCGCACGCGTACGCGCACGCGAGGATGGGCGTCGGCGCTCGCCGGGTTCGGCAGCCTCGCGCTCGCGCTGATCCTGATCGCCCCGGTGGCAGTGATCGTGCTCGTCTCGTTCTCGCGCAACCGCACCTGGACCACACAGGTCCTGCCGCCCGAGTACACGCTTGAGAACTACGTGTCGATCTTCACCGATCCTGAGTCGCTGTTCCCGATCAACGTGTCGCTGCAGATGGCGTTCTACGCCACGATCGTGGCGGTCGTGATCGGTGCATCGGCCGCATGGGTGATCTCCCGCTGGCCGCTCGCGCGCGGCAAAGGCCTGCTCGACGCCATGGTGATGCTGCCATGGGCACTGCCGGGCACCGTCATCGGCGTGAACGTGGTCACGGCGTTCGCCGCACCGAGCTGGACGAACTTCGGCCTGGTGCTGGTCGGTTCGCTGCTGATCCTGCCGGTCGCCTACTTCGTGCGGTACGTGCCCCTGGTGTTCCGCGAGACGGGAGCGTCGATCGACACGATCGATCCTTCCGTCGATGAGGCCGCGCAGTCACTCGGAGCGTCGCCCATGCGTTCGATCATGACTGTGGTGATGCCGCTGGTCTGGAAGGGCATCCTCGCCGGCGCGCTGCTGGCATTCATCGACGGCGTCGGCGAGTACGTCGCGTCAGCGGTGGTCTATCCGGTCGGCTACCCGCCGATGTCGATCGAGATCTACAACCGGCTGTACTCGGCCGACCTGGGATCGGCCGCCGCGTACGGAGCGCTGCAGATCGCGATCATCTTCGTGGTGCTCGTCCTTGTCAACCTGATCGAGCGCGGACCCCGCCGCGGGTCGGCAGTGCCGGGGACCGCCGTCCCCACGGCCGCCGCCGAGCCGGGCACCGCCGTAGCATGACGCCATGCCCGATACCGCACCGACCCCGATCCCGCCGTATCCGGCCATCTCGTCGCTCGGCACCCTCGCGAGCGACCTGACGATCGCCGAGGTCGCGGGGGATGCGGGGCGGTTCACCGACTACTCGGTGCCGGACGCCGGCATCCGTGCGCTCTACACGACCGAGAGCGTGTGGCAGTCGTGGCTCGACGTCGAGGTCGCCCTCGCGCGGGCGGAGGCCGAGGTCGGCATCGTCCCCGAGGAGGCGGCGCGCCGGATCGCGCACGTCGGCCGGCTCTCGCACCTCGACCCCGAGAAGGTCATCGAGGGGATGCGCGTTCAGGGCCACCCGCTCGTACCCCTGATCGAGGAGCTCGCCGAGGCGGCGGGGGAGGGCGCCGGCGGATGGGTGCACTGGGGCGCGACGAGCCAGAACATCATGCAGTCGGGGCACGCCATCCTGATCGGCCGCGCCCACGCGATCGTCAGCCGGCTCATCATCGAATGCCTCGCCGCGCTCGCCGACCTCGCCGAGCGCTCGGCGACCATGATCATGCCCGGCCGCACGCACGGCCAGCACGCGGTGCCGATCACGTTCGGCCTGAAGGTGGCGACGTGGATCGACGACCTGCTGCGCGGGCTCGACCGCATCGAGCACGGTGTGCGGCCGTGCCTGCGCGTGATGATGGCCGGCGCCGTGGGGAGCTTCGCCTCGCTCGGCGACGTCGGGCCGAAGGTGCAGCGCCGGGTTGCCGACCTGCTCGGCCTCGAGCCGATGCCCGTCGCCTCCCGCGCCCTGCTCTCGCCGCAGTCCGGCTACATCTCCGACCTCGCGATCGTGGCGGCGTCCTGCGCCCGCATCGCGATCGAGGTCGAGACGATGATGCAGACCGAGTTCGGCGAGGTCTCCGAGCCCGTCCCCGAGGGATCCGTCGGCAGCTCGACGATGCCGCACAAGCGCAACCCGAAGCTGTCGGCGGATGTGCTCGACCTCGCCGCGCTCGTGCGCTCGACGGCGCCCGAGGCGGTCGCTGCGGTCATCCATCCGCACGAGGCGGACGGGGGCGCGACGGCGAAGCTCGACGCCGCGATGCAGAAGACGCTCATCGCGATGGGCGACCTGCTGATGCGGGTGAAGGTCATCCTCGAGGGGCTCGAGCTGTTCCCCAAGCGGATGCGCCGCAACCTCGAGTTGAGCGGAAACCTGATCGGCTCGGAGGCCGTGATGCTCGCCCTCGGCGAGGAGATCGGCCGCGACGAGGCGCACCGCATCGTCTACGAGGCGGCGATGCGCTGCGCGACCGAGGGCGAGGACTTCGAGGGCCTGCTCGTGTCCGATCCGCGCGTCACGGCCGCGCTGCCGCCGATGCGGATCCGCCAGCTGCTCGATCCCTCCGGGCACGTCGGCCTGGCCCCGCAGATCGCCCGCGAGGCCGCCGCCCGCGCCCGCCGCGCCGTCGCGGGGGAGTGACCCGCCCCGCGGTCACCGCATGACGGCCGCGACCGCGCTCACCTCGATCAGCGCGCCCGGCACACCGAGACCGGCGACGCGGGCGGCGGTGACGAGGGGCGGCTCCGGGGAGGCGAGGCGGCCCGCGATGGCTCCGTAGGCCGCGCCGAGGTCGACGCCGTCGACGAACAGCACGGTCCACTGGATGACGTCGGCCGGCGTCGCGCCGACGGCGGCGAGGGCGGTCGTGGCGTTCTCGACCGCCCGGATCGCCTGGGCCGCGACGTCGTCGCCCCCGACGAGTGCGCCATCCGCGTCGACGGCGTTCTGGCCGCCGACGTAGATCGTCGTGGCTCCGGGAGGGACGACCGCGACGTGGCTGAAGGCCGGGCTGACGACGAGGCCGTCCGGCCGGATGCGTTGAATGGTGTCCATGCATCAACGCTCCCACCGGCCACCGACATGCGGCAGGTCGGTCGCCGGTCAGGCGGGGTCGGGGATGATCCGGTCGAGCAGCGGCAGCGTGTCGTCGACGAAGTGGTCGTCGTCGCGGATCACCAGCGTGCCACCGAGGCGGTCGAACATCGCCCGGCCGTGATCCGCATCGCAGCCGAACATGTCGGTCACGGAGTTGAGGAACCACAGATCCTGCACGTGCGAGCGGATGCGGTGCCAGTCGTACGTCTCCTGCAGCACCGGCTCGTCCTCGTCGTTGGGCGGCGTCGCGTAGCCCGCCACGAGGATCGCCTGCGGCACGACGACGTCGAGGTGCTCGAGCACGGCGAGCAGCAGAGCCGCGCCGCCCGAGTGCCCGATCAGGATGGTCTCGTCGTCCAACGTGTGCGCTGCGAGCAGACCAGGGAGGAACTCGGCGATGGGCTCCACATTGATGCCCGGGTGGTGGGGGACCTCGACGAGGTAGCCCCGGGCGCGGAGGCGCTCGGCGATCCAGGGATACCAGCACGCCTCGGGCGTGGCTCCCGTGCCGTGGAACAGGATGACCCTGCGCGCGCTCATCAGCCGCGCAGATCCCGCTCGCGCAGGGCGAGCATCGCGGTGAGCGGGAAGACGAGGACGAAGATCCACAGCTGCCACTGGTCGGCGATCGTCACGCCGCCCTTGAGCGGGTCGTCGCCGAAGGCCCAGGTGTAGGGCGACGCGTCGCCCAGCCACTCGGTGTCGGGGTTCTGCCGCGAGACGGCGTTGAGCGCGTATCCCGCCACCGCGACGAGCGCGCCGATGCCCGCCGACAGCGCGCGCCCGCCGATCGCCGCACCCGCCAGCAGCGACCACACGCCGCAGAACAGCGCGAGCCCCGCCAGGGCGGCGCTTGCCACCAGCACCGACCCGGGCTCGAGACCGAGCTCGGCCGAGTCGTTGAAGCCGAGCACGGTGACCGCGCCGACGGCGACGAGGATCAGCACCCGGATGATCAGGGCGAGCGACTGCGCCGCGACATACTGCGCCCTGCCGACGCCGTGCGCGAGGTCGAGCTCGAGGCGCCCCGACTGCTCGTGGCCCGCGATCGCCTGCGAGGCCCACGTGACCGAGGCCGCCGTGATCAGGAAGAAGCCCATCAGCCCGAAGTAGGTCGCCTGCGCGTAGCCGGCGCCGGAGGTGATGTCGTCGTATCCGAGGGTGGCGACGAGGTCGGGCGGGAGCGAGTCGAGCAGCTGCTGCATGTCGCCGCCGGTGAGGCTCGGGTACAGCGGCAGGTAGAGGGTCAGGATGGCCACGATCGCGAGCGCCCACAGCGAGGTCGAGCGCCAGGATCCGGCGAGCTCGCGCAGCAGGACGGGCATCATGCGCGCTCCTCGCCCTCGGTGCGCCCGGCCTCGCCGTACAGGGTCGCGAGATCGAGCGGCGCCTCGCCCTCCGCGGGGGCGTGCGAGCCGCTGTAGAGCTGCAGCACCGCGTCCTCGAGGTCGGGTTCCTGGATGTCCAGCTCGAGGGTCGTGAGCCACGAGATCGTCTTGATGAAGGGATCCAGATCCCCGTCGTAGAGCGCCTCGAGGTGCACCCCGTCGCTCTCGTCGCTGAGAGCTGTCTCGCGCAGCGGCAGCTGCCAGACCTGGTCCCACACGGCGTCGGAGTCGGTGCCGCCGAAGACGGCCCGGATGCGCCGCGCGGCCCCGCGGCGCAGCGCCGCGACGTCTCCCGTCGCGATGATCCGGCCCTCGGCGAGCACCGCCACGTCGTCGGCGACGTGCTGGATCTCGCTCAGCACGTGCGAGCTGAGCAGCACCGCCGCGCCCTCATGCCGCGCCTCGCGCACGAGCTCGAGGAACGTCCGCTGCACGAGCGGGTCGAGACCGCTCGTGGGCTCGTCGAGGATCAGCAGGTCGGGGTCGTGCATAAACGCCTGGATGAGGCCGAGTTTCTGCCGGTTTCCCTTCGACAGTGTGCCGATCGGGCGGGAGAGGTCGAGGCCAAGCCGCTCGGCGAGCTGGTCCTCCCTGCCGCGCGCGACGGGGCCCGAGACGCTGCGGTAGAACGACAGCATCCGCTTCCCGGTGGTGCGCCCGTCGAGCCGCAGGTCGCCGGGGAGGTAGCCGATCCGGCGTCGCAGGGCGGGCCCGCCGCGCCGCGGATCCTCGCCGAGCACGCGCACCGCGCCGTCCGAGGGCCGCAGCAGGTCGAGCAGGATGCGCAGCGTCGTGGTCTTGCCCGCGCCGTTCGGACCGATGAGGCCGAGCACCGTGCCCGGCTCGAGTCGGAGGTCGATGCCGCGCAGCGCCGGGGTGCGGCCGTAGTTCTTCCGCAGCCCCTGCACCTCGATGGCGGCGTTCGTCACGGCCACACGCTAGCACCGCGGATGGACGGCCCTGCCCCTCCGCGCTTCTTCCGTCCGCGGTGCATCGCGTCAGTGGTGATGCGCGTGCCGGCCGAGCGTCGTCACCGGATCCGCGCCCGGCCGCGTCCACTGCGGAGCGGGCCGGCTCGTCGGGGTGCCTCCGCCCGCTCCGGTGTCGTCGGTGCGCCAGTACCAGCAGGCCTCCCGTCCCTCGGGCCAGCCGTCCGGAACCTCCTCCCACGCCTCGCCGCGCCCGTACGGGGTCAGGTCGAGAAGCTGCAGCTGGCCATCCGCGATCTCTGTGCCCCTCCCCGTCGTGTCGTACGTCAGGAACACCCGGTCGCCCCGCCGGAGGAACACGGTGAAGTGGCCCATCTCGCCGCCGATCGGCCAGCCGAGCCCGCGCACCGAGTACCAGGGCTGCGTGTAGCCCATGAACCCCAGGAACGGCGCGATCTCGTCCCACGGGCCCTCGCACAGGATGGCGAAGGACACTCCCCGCGCGTTCAGGTAGACCGCGTCGCGCAGGTGCCAGGCCGACACCGTGCACCCCTCGCACTGCCCCTGATGCGGAGCGCCGTCGTGCCACATGTGCTTGTAGACGACGAGCTCGTCCCTGCCGTCGAACAGCGAGACGAACGGGACGGGACCGTCGGGCCCGGTGACCTCGACCGAGGCGTCGATCTCGACCATCGGCAGGCGCCGGCGGGCGGCCGCGATCGCATCGCCCTCGTGGGTGTGGGCCTTCTCGCGCAGCAGCAGCTCGTCGCGCGCCCGCTGCCAGGTCGCCTGATCGGCGACCGGCGGCATCCCGGTGCTCACGACTCCTCCTCCCAGGGGAGGCGGACGACGGGAAGGATGTACATCCGGCCCGAGACCGCCGTCGGGTGCTTCGACATGTAGGCGGCGGCCTCATCGATCGAGTCGGCCTCGATGAGGTCGTAGCCGGCGAACCACTCCTTGAACTCGGGGAACGGGCCGTCGGTGATCAGCGTCCGCCCGTCGCGCACGGCGACGGACTTCGCCTGCTCGGGCCCGGCGACCGGAGCCCCCGGGCCGAGGATTCCCGCGGCCTCCCCCTCGCCGGCCCAGCTCTCGAGCATGCGCTTGTCCTCCTCGCGCTCCAGGCGCGATCCGGTCGAGTCGGTCATGTGGAGCACGAGGTACTTGCTGGTCATGATGCTTCTCCATTCGTGGGGGTGTCGTGCTGCGCCGCGAGCTGACCGCGGCGACGGATGAGGTGGGCGACCTCGGCGGTGTTCCCCGCCAGTTCGATCGCCCGGTCGTAGGCGGCGCGCGCGTCGCCGGAGCGGCCCAGCCGGCGCAGCAGCTCGGCGCGCGTCGTGTGGAACGCGTGGTAGCCCTCGAGCCGGTCGGCGAGGCGCTCGGCGAGCGCCAGGCCGACCTCGGGGGAGTCGAATTCGGCGACCGCGATCGCCTTGTTGAGCGTCACGATCGGGTTGGGATCGATCCGCTCGAGCAGGCCGTAGAGCGCCACGATCTGCGACCAGTCGGTGTCGCGGGCGTCCGGCGCCGACACGTGCACGGCGTTGATCGCCGCGAGCAGCTCGTACCGGCCGGGGCTGTGCGCGCCGCGTGCGGCGTTCATCCGGTCGCGGACCAGCGCCAGCCCCTCCTCGAGGAGCGCGCGGTCCCAGGCGCCGCGATCCTGCTCGTCGAGGCGCACGAGCTCCCCGTCGGCCGAGACCCGCGCCGCGGCGCGCGCCTCGGTCAACAGCATGAGCGCCAGCAGCCCTGTCGCCTCGCCGTGCTCGCCGGATCCCTCCGGAAGCAGTTCCCGCATGAGCCGGGTGAGCCGGATCGCCTCCCCGGTCAGGTCGCGCCGGATCGGATCCGACTGCTCGCCGGACGCGAGGTAGCCCTCGTTGAAGATCAGGTAGAGCACGGCCAGCACGCCCGCCACGCGACCGGGGAGGTCCTCCCGCTCGGGAACGCGATACGGGATACGGGCTGCCTTGATCTTCGCCTTGGCGCGGCTGATCCGCTGGCCCATCGTCGTCTCCTGGACGAGGAAGGCGTGAGCGATCTCCGGCACAGTGAGTCCGCCGACGATACGGAGCGTCAATGCGACGCGGGCCTCCATCGACAGGGCGGGATGGCAGCAGGTGAACACAAGACGCAGCCGGTCGTCCTCGACGGCTCCGACCGGGTTGGGCGGGGAGTCGTCCTGGAGCATAAGAGCCTCGTGGTGCTTGTCGTGGCGACGCGCCTCGCGGCGCAGCCGGTCGATCGCCTTGCGGTGGGCCGTGGTGGTGATCCACCCGCCCGGGTTCGGCGGCACGCCGTCGACGGGCCAGCGCTCGACGGCCGTGGCGAAGGCCTCGGCGGCCGTCTCCTCGGCGAGGTCGAGGTCTCCGTAGCGCCGCGCGAGGCCCGCCACGATCCGCGCCCACTCCTCGCGATGGATCCGGGCGACCTCGGCGGCGGCGTCGCTCATGCGCCCGCGAACGGACGGACCTCGAGCGGCCTGTCGCACGCGCGCGACGCCTCGGTCGCGATGCCGAGCGCCTCGTCGAGGTCGGACGCCTCGATGATCCAGAGGCCGTTCATCCCCTCCTTCGCATCGATGTAGGGCCCGTCCGAGATCACGGGCTCCGCACCGCGCGCATCCGCGACGGTCGTCGCCTCGGATCCCTCGAGCCCGCCGACGAAGACGAGGTTGCCCGCCTCGCGGAGCCGGTCGTTGAACGCCCGGATCGCCGCCATCGTGTCGCGCTGGGTCTGCTCGTCGCCGTAGCCGCCGTGAGGGCGGCTCTCGCTCGGACCCCACACGACGATCGCGTACTGCGCCATGATCCTGCCTCCTGTCGGTCGCCCCGGCGGCGATCCTCATCAGAGCGACGAACGCGCTCCCGTCGATTCGACAGCCCGGGGCGAAGAGATCTCAAGAGGCGGCCGGATGTCGAAGTCGCCGGGCTCGCACGACAACGGCTGCGGGGTGGGCGAGAAGGAGCGGGTTCGGGGTCAGCCGGCGAGGTGGCTCCACCGCGGGGCGAGGTCGCGCCAGGGGCCCACGGCCGCGACGGCTCCGTCGGACAGCACGACGACCCGATCCGCGCGGGCCAGGGCGGCCCGCTTCGAGGTGGCGCCGATGACGGTCGTACCGCGGTCGCGGAGCGCCTGCCAGAGCTCGATCTCGGTGCGGGCGTCGAGCGCCGAGGAGACGTCGTCGGCGAGCAGCAGCTCGGCGTCGGTGGCGAGCGCCCGGGCGAGGGCGAGGCGCTGCACCTGCCCACCAGAGAGCCGCACGCCGCGGTGCCCGACGAGCGCGTGCGCGCCGCCCGCCTCCGACACATCCTGGCCGAGCCGGGCGCCGTCGATCGGTCCCTCGACGTCGCGCTCGTGGTCGAGGCGCACGTTGTCGGCGAAGGTGCCGCTGAGCACGCGGGGGACCTGGGCGACGTGCGCCACCTGGCCGGGTCGCAGGAACGCCTGCGCGTCGGCGATGTCGGTGCCGTTCCACCGGATCCGGCCCGTGTGCTCCATGAGTCCCGCGAGCGCGGCGAGCAGGCTCGACTTGCCGGATCCCACCTGCCCGAGCAGCAGGATGAGCTCGCCCCGCCGGACCGTGAGGTCGACGCCGCTGACTCCGAGGGTTCCGTCGTCGTGCACGGCGGTGACGCCGGCGAGTTCGAGGGTCTCGAGCGGCTCCCGTCGCACGGCGGGAGGCTCGGGCGCGGTGCCGGCGACGAGGTCGACGCCCGGGACCGGGTCGACGAGATCCACGCCGCCCGCGAAGCGCGCGGTGGCCTGCTGCCAGCTGCGCGTGCCCGGCGCCTCGGTGACGACGGCGCCCGCGACGACGCCGAACCAGCCGAAGCCGGTCACGGCGTTCGCGACGAGGAGGGTGGTCGCGAGGTTCCAGATGTCCGTGAGGAACGCCGCCCACGCGGCCACGGCGCCGAGGTGGAGCGTGACGATCGGCACGCCGTCGAGCACCGCCTGGACGCGGTGCTCGAAGATCGCCGCGCGCACACGGCCGCTGTCGACCTCCTGCAGGTGCCTGTGCACCTCGGGGGTGCGGGCGGCGAGCTTGACGGTGCGGGCCGCATCGAGCGCGGAGACCAGCGAACGGCCGAACCGCGCGCGGGCGGCGGAGGAGCGCGTCGCCGACCGTCCGGCGATCGGCCGGCCGAGCGCGGCCGCGAGCGCCGAGACGACCATCACCGCGAGCAGCACGCCGCCCGCGAGCCAGGACCGCGAGACGAGGGCCGTGACGGCCGCGATGATCAGGCCGTTGACGAAGTCGACCCAGCGGTCGGCGTACATGACGTAGCGGTCGGCATCCATCGCACGGGCGACGATCTCGCCCGCCGGGGTCGTCGGCAGCCGGTGCTGCCGCGTCTGGCCGTACATGACCCGCATGCGAACCCGCAGCAGGTTCTCGATCCACCAGCTCGGGTAGAGGTAGATCGCCCGCCCGAGCGCGAGGGGGCTGATCAGCACCAGCAGCACAAGCGCGGCGAGCAGGCCCCACGGCAGGTCGCCCGCCTGGAGCGCCTCGACCGTCCGACCCCACAGGAACCCGGTCAGCGCTCCCTGCGCCGAGGCGAGCGAGGCCACGAGGAACAGCGCGGCGCCCACGACACCCCATTGCGGCCGCACGAACAGCACATGCAGGATGCCGCGCGCGAGCGACGGCCCGTCGCCCGGCTCGGGGAGGTCGGGCGGTGTTCCGGTGCGCCGGCGTGTGCCGACGCCCGCGGCGACGTCGGCCACGGGGTCGTCCGCCGGCGCCTCCTGCGCGGGGAACGCCTGGCCGGGCCCATCCGCGTCGCCGGATGGCACGGCGTCGGATGGCACCGCGTCGTCGATCACGCCGTCCGAGGCGGCGGCCTCCTGGAGGCGGCGGAACGGCCCGTCGGCCACCGCGAGCGTCGTGCGCGGTCCCTGCTGCACGACCCGCCCGTGGTCGAGCACGGCGACGAGGTCAGCCCGCTCGATCGTCGTGAGGCGGTGGGCGACGAGCACTCCCGTCCGGCCGGTGAGCAGACGTTCGGAGGCGGCGACGACGCGCGCCTCGGTGAGCGGATCCATGCGCGCGGTCGCCTCGTCCAGCACAACGACCTGGACGTGACGCACGAGCAGCCGCGCGAAGGCGACGAGCTGCTCCTCGCCCGCGGACAGCGCGGTGCCGCCGGGTCCCAGCGCGGTGTCGAGGCCGTCGGGCAGGCCTGCGACCCAGTCGGCGATGCCGAGCTCGACGACCGCGGCCTCGATCTCGCCCCGGTCGACGGGCGAGAACAGGGCGATGTTCTCGGCAAGGGTTCCCGAGAGGATCTCGGTGCGCTGCGTCACGACGCCGACCGTCGCGCGCAGCTTCTGCAGGTCGAGGTCGCGCACATCCACGCCGCCGAGGAACACGGTGCCGGGCGGCGGTTCCTGCGCCCGGGAGACGAGCGCCGCGAGCGTCGACTTGCCCGATCCGGTGCGCCCGACGAGTGCTACGGTCTGCCCGGCGGGGACCTCGAGCGACACGTCCGCCAGGGCGAAGGCGCCCTCCTCGTACGCGAAGTCGAGCCCGCGCACCTCGAGGGCGACGGGGCCCGCGGGAACGTCGAGGCCGCCGACAGGCTCGGGCTCGACCTCGAGCATCTGCCGGATGCGGATCAGCGCGCCGATCCCCTCCTGGATGTCGGGCAGGTGGTGGACGAGGTTCGACACGGATCCGACGAGCAGCGCGGTCGCCAGGAACAGCGTGACGAGCTGCTGCACGGGCAGGCTGCCGCCGAACGCGAGCACGGCGCCCGTGACGGCGACGCCGCCCAGCAGCGCGTGAAGCAGCACCTCCGCGCGATAGATGAGGCGCATCTCGAGCCCCGTGAGGGCCCGCAGCCGGGCGTGGACGACCGCGGAGATCTGCGCGAGGCGACGCACGGCGAACGCCTGGCCGAGGCTCGTGCGCAGGTCGTTGCGCGCCGCGACGGCCTCCTCGAAGGCGGCGGCGTGATCCGTCCAGGCCTCCTCCTCGACGACCTTGCGCCGCGCGATCTCGCGCAGCAGCGGCCGCGACACCAGCGCGACCACAACGCCGAGCACCGGGAACATGAACCAGGCGGGCCACCAGGTGATGCTCGCGACGATCCACAGCGGCAGGACGCCCGCGAGGGTGCGCCCGACTCCCCAGAGCTGGCGCCGCACGAGGGATCCGACCGCGCGGGTGTCGTCATCCACCCGGTCCATGACCTCGCCGACCGCCTGCTCCGACAGCACCGCGAGCGGCTGGCTCATCGCCGCCGTCAGCAGGTCGCCGCGCAGGCGTCCCTCGGCGCGGTCGACGACGCCGGCCCACAGCACCTGGCCGACGCTGTCGACGATCGCGCCGCCGACCACGCACAGGGCGAAGAGGATCAGCGCGTCGACCGTGGGGTCTCCCGAGAGGCGGCCCGCGATGACGGTTCCGGCCGCCTGCCCGGTCGCGCCGGCGACAAGCAGCACGATCGCCAGGAACGACGCGACGCCCCGCAGGCGCCGCCAGTCGAGCCGGCGCCACGCGGGAAGCCCGGATGCGCTCGTCCGCGCCCCCGCCCGATCGTCGGGGAGGGAGGGATCGGGAGGCAGCATCTCGGACATCAGGTCAACGCTAGGGGGAACATCCGACGCTCCGTCGCCGAGCAGGCATCGCCACCGCGATCAGGTACGCGCGCGTATGCCCGCTCGCGGGACAGATGCCTGCTCGGCGACCCGCAGCGGCGGCGGGTCAGGCGGGCTCGGGCGGGCGGCGCTGCTCGAGCGGCGCGGCGACCTTCTGCTCGAGCACCTCGATCGCCTCGTCGGAGACGGCGATGAGCCCGTCGAGCTCGTCGCGCACGCGCTTGTACGCGATCTGCCGCTCTGCCGCCGTGGCGGACCGATCCACCGCGACCTGCAGCAGCTGCCGCGCGCGCTCGAGGCGCTTGCGCTCCGCCTCGGTGAATCCGCTGTCGCGCACGCGGCGGGCATCCTGCTCGGCGACGTCGAAGGCGACCTCGTAGTCGTGCACGGCGTCGCGGTACTCGGACAGCGCCTCGGCATCGATCCGGGCGTCGGGGGATGCGGGACGCAGCCCGTCGGCGACCTTCTTCGCGCGCAGGAACGCCGCCGTGAGGGCCTCGCGCCCGTCGCTCATCGTCGGGAACGCGATGAGCTTCGCGACGTCGAGTTCGTATTCGAGCCAGCGCCGCGTGACGTCGTCGTGCGCGTCCATAAGTCGTTTGAGGCGGTCGGCGCGCGTGCGCTTGTCCGCCTCCTCCACACCGGCCGGAAGCGCGGCCGCCGCAAGCGCCTTCGCCTCGGCCTTCGCGCGGATGATCTCGAGGCGGCGCTTGTGACGGCGCTTCGCCGCGCGCGCGGACCACGACTGGATGCCTCGGACGCCGCCGACGATCGAGCCTCCGAAGACGAACCAGAGCCACCAGTTGGCGCCGATGAAGTCGCCGATCGCTCCGATGATCTCGCCCACGCTCAGACTCTAGGCCGCTGACTGTGCGCCGAGCCAGGCGCCGAGGGCCGCGAACTCCGTCGGGCTGAGCACCGTGCTCAATGCGGCGGCCCCGTCATACCCCGTCGTGTGCGCGAGCAGCCACGCATCGGGATCCTGCCCCGCCGCGAGCGGCGCGATCGATGAGTCCGGGGAGGGGGCGTCGGCGCGGAACAGGAACGCGACGGGATCGCCGCCCACGGTCTCGAGAATGCGCGCGCGTCCGGCGACGGCGTCGCGGATGTCGTCGGCGCGGAAGGTCTCGCCCTCGGCGAAGCGCACGCAGCCGACGGGCTTGCGGCCGAACAGCACCGGCAGCTCGACCGTCACCGCCTCGGCCGTCGTGCCCGCGCCTGCCCAGGGCTGCGTCGGCAGCGGGGGCTCCGCGCGGCGGCCGAACATCAGCCGAACAGCAGGGCGAGCACTGTCGCCCCGCCGCCCGTGACGAGCAGCGCGCCGATGACGACCCACGCGACCGCGCGGATCCGGCGGTTGCGGCGCTCGTTCCAGTGGTCCGAGGCCTCGCCGTCGGGCTCGAGCTCCGAGTGGTTGATGTGCACGCCGGGATCCGTCATCTCAGACCGCGACCGGCTCGGCGACGGTCGGCCCGAAGGCGGCGGGAAGCGTGCCCGTCGACAGGGCGCGGAGCTCGGCGACCGGCACCGTGAACAGGTCGGTCACCTCGAGCGCGGGCCCATCCTCGACCGAACCCGCGTCGGTCACGCCGATGCGCAGCACCGGGTAGCCGCGGCCCGCGCACAGGCCGCGGAACTTCACGTCCTCCTCGCGGGGAACCGTCACGATGACGCGGCCCGTCGACTCCGAGAACAGGGCGGTCGCGGCGTCGACGCCGTCGCGCTCCATGAGCTCGCGCAGCCACACGCGGGCGCCGACGCCGAAGCGCAGCACCGCGTCGACGAGCGACTGGGCGAGGCCGCCCTCCGACAGGTCGTGCGCGCTCGAGACGAGCATCTCGTCCTTCGCGGCCTGGATGAGCCCGGCGAGGCGGCGCTCGGCGGCGAGGTCGACCTTCGGTGGGCGTCCGCCGAGGTGACCGTGGATGGTGCCGGCCCACGCCGATCCGTCGAGCTCGAGGTCCGTGGTGCCGAGCAGGTAGATGTTCTCGCCCGCGTCCTGCCATCCGCTCGGGATGCGGCGCGAGACGTCGTCGATGATGCCGAGCACGCCGACGACCGGGGTCGGGTGGATCGGGGTGTCGCCCGTCTGGTTGTAGAACGACACGTTGCCGCCCGTGACCGGCACGCCGAGCTCGAGGCACGCGTCCGACAGGCCGTCGACGGCCTGCGAGAACTGCCACATGACCTCGGGGTTCTCGGGGGAGCCGAAGTTCAGGCAGTCGGTGACGGCGGTGGGCATCGCGCCGGTGACGGCGACGTTGCGGTACGCCTCCGCGAGGGCCAGCTGCGCGCCCGCGTACGGGTCGAGCTGGCAGTAGCGGCCGTTCGCGTCGGTGGCGATCGAGACGCCGAGGCCCGATTCCTCGTCGACGCGGATCATGCCGGCGTCGTCGGGGAAGGCGAGGGCGGTGTTGCCGAGCACGTAGTAGTCGTACTGGTTGGTGATCCAGCTTGCATCGGCGAGGTTCGGCGACGCGGTGAGCTTCTTCAGCTGATCCAGGATCTCGCCGCCCTCGGTGGGGCGCTCGAGCGACGCGGCCGAGTCTGCCTGCAGCGCGTCGATCCAGGTCGGGTAGGCGACGGGGCGCTCGTAGACCGGGCCGTCGACCGCGACGGTCGAGGGGTCGACGTCGACGATGGTCTCGCCGTTCCAGGTGATGACGAGACGGCCGTCGCCGGTGACCTCGCCGAGCACGCTGGTCTCGACATCCCACTTCTTCACGACCTCGAGGAACGCGTCGAGCTTCTCGGGAGAGACGATGGCCATCATGCGCTCCTGCGACTCGCTCATGAGGATCTCCTCGGCGGTGAGCGAGGGGTCGCGCAGCAGCACGTTCGTGAGCTCGACGTTCATCCCGGATCCGCCGTTGGCGGCGAGCTCGCTCGTCGCGCAGGAGATGCCGGCGGCGCCGAGGTCCTGGATCGCCTCGACGAGGTCGCCCTTGTACAGCTCGAGGCAGCACTCGATGAGCACCTTCTCGGCGAACGGGTCGCCCACCTGCACCGCGGGCCGCTTCGTGGGGCCGCCGTCGGCGAAGGTGTCGGAGGCAAGGATGGACGCGCCGCCGATGCCGTCGCCGCCCGTGCGGGCGCCGAACAGCACGACCTTGTTGCCGGCGCCGGTGGCGTTGGCGAGGCGGATGTCCTCGTGGCGCATCACGCCGACCGCGAGCGCGTTGACGAGCGGGTTCGCCTGGTAGACCGAGTCGAAGACCGTCTCGCCGCCGATGTTCGGCAGGCCGAGGCAGTTTCCGTACGACGAGATCCCCGAGACGACGCCGTGCACGACGCGCGCGGTGTCGGGGTGGTCGATGGCGCCGAAGCGCAGCTGGTCCATCACGGCGACCGGGCGGGCGCCCATCGAGATGATGTCGCGCACGATGCCGCCGACGCCGGTCGCGGCGCCCTGGAACGGCTCGATGTAGGACGGGTGGTTGTGCGACTCGACCTTGAAGGTCACCGCCCAGCCCTCGCCCACGTCGACGACGCCCGCGTTCTGGCCCATGCCGACCATAAGGCGCTTCTTCATCTCGTCGGAGACCTTCTCGCCGAAGCGGCGCAGGTAGATCTTGCTCGACTTGTAGGAGCAGTGCTCCGACCACATCACGGAGTACATCGCCAGCTCGCCCGAGGTGGGGCGGCGGCCGAGGATCTCGCGGATCTTCGCGTACTCGTCGGGCTTCAGACCCAGCGCCTCGAAGGGCTGCTCGCGCTCGGGCGTTGCGGCCGCGTTGGCGACGGTGTCGATCGTGGGGGTGGTCACGCGGTGGCTCCTCAGGCGGCTGGCCGGACGGGAACCAAGTCTATCCGCGCGCGGCATATCGCCCGGCCACTCAGGAGCCGCCGGATACCCTCGAACAATGCCCCGCCGCGACCTCGATCTCATCCGCAACGTCGACGAGGCGCTCCGGGGAGACGCGTTCGACCTGCTCGCCTATGCGAGCACCGTGCTCGAGATGCTGCGACGCCCCCTCGACGGCGAGGGGAACCCCGTGAGCGGGATGCCGACCCTCGCCGAGATGGTCGACCGCACGCTCGCCGACGCCGTGCGGCAGAGCGACGCGCTGCTGCTGGCCATGGCGATCCTGCTCGACGGCGCCGGATCGGGCGACACCGCTCTCGCGGAGCGCATCCGGTCGGAGGTGGGCGGCCGCTGGCGCAGCCTGCCGGCCTGGCTTGACTCCCCGGACGCGGCGGACGTCACCAGCGTCGCCGCCTTCGACCACGTGCTCGGCGCCGACGCGACGATCCTCATCGGCGCGACGCTCGCGGATGGCACGCCCGCGACCGCGACGGTCTTCATCGACCGCGACGGCGGCGGCGTCCTCGGCGACGCGTTCATCGCGCCCGAGACCCTCCCTGCCGCGCTCGCCGCGGGGAGCAGGGGCGTCGACGCCGACGAGTACCCGAGGGTGGAGATCTCCGCCGCCGATGCCCGCGCGCGCGTCGAGCAGGCGATGGCCGAGGACCTGGCGCTGGAGCCGCCGCTGGTGACGGCGACCTGGCCCGCGTCGCGCCCGCTGCTCGCGTGGCTGCTGCGGACGCTGCCCGAGGGCGGATCCGGCTTCGCCCGGGCCGGTGCGGATGCCGCCCTGGACGACGAGCTCGTCGCGGCCGTCGCCGGGCGGCTTCCCGAGGGCGAGGCGCACGCACGCCTTCTGATCTCCCTCAACCGCGAGCACAGCGGCGCCGGGGATCCGCGGATCTGGAGCGACACGTTCGTCGAGGCGCTGCTGATCGAGATCCTGCCGTTCGACGAGGCCACCGAGGCCGATCCGGAGGGCGTGCTTGCGGCGCTGCGCGCGCTGATCGATGAGGGCCACGCCCGCGCGGGGGTGCCGGCCGGGCTGACCGCGCGATCGCTCGAGACGGTCGACGAGCTCGCCGACACCCTGCTCGACCTGCTCGAGTTCGACGACGAGGCGCCGGCCGAGGACGGCGGCGCGCTCTCGGTGCTCGCGGCCCGGGTCGGCGGGCGCCGGCACCTCGACGCCCTCGACGCCGTGCCGATGACCCGCGTTGTGCCGGATCACCGCGGGCTGGACGACCGAGTCCGTCGCGGCCTCGATGCGGTGCAGGGGCTCGTCGAGCGCGCGTCCGCCGAGCTGTTCGAGGATCCCGAGCTCGCGATCGCGGCCACGCGGATCGCCGACCTGCTGGTGGAGACCGACCCGCGGCTGTTCGCGAAGGGAAAGCCCGAGCTCGCCGCGGCGGCGATCGTGTGGATCGCCGGCACCGCGAACGACGCGTTCGCCCCGGCGGGCGCGGCGCAGCCCTCGGCCCTCATGGCGGCGCTCGGGCTGCGCGGCGGCACTCCCGCGGCGCGCGCCGGCGCGTACCTCGCGGCGCTCGGCGTCGACGACCCCGACGACTGGGCGTCGCTGCCCGTCCTCGGCGATCCGTCGCTGCTGACGTCCCGCGTGCGCCGCGAGATCATCCGCCGCCGCGACGAGGCCCGCGCCGCTCCGACCGCGTAGCGCCGCCCCCTCTTCGGTGCGGTCCGGCCCCTTCCCTCGGCCGTGAGGGCCGCTCGCCACCGCCTGAGTTCCGGCCGAGGGTTTCCCGCCGGGGGAAGAAACACGGCGTCTCCCGGGTTCGACAACTCCTGGGCCCGCGTGCTGAGCTAGATGATCGGGCCTGTCGCCCGACCTCTCTCCTCACGAAGGATCCATCCATGCGCCTCACCCGCATCACCACCGTCGCCGCCGCATCCGTCGCGCTTCTCGCGCTCGCCGGCTGCTCGCAGCCCGCCGCCGAGGGCCCGGCCGCCGAGGGACCCGCCGCGCTCGCCGACGGCACGCTGATCGTCGCGACCGAGGGCACCTACCCTCCCTTCAGCTACCACGAGGACGGCGCGGGCGAGCTCACCGGCTACGACGTCGAGGTCGCCAAGGCCGTCGGCGAGAAGCTGGGCGTCGAGGTGCAGTTCGAGGAGACGCAGTGGGACGCGATCTTCGCGGGCCTCGACGCCGGTCGCTTCGAGACGATCGCGAACCAGGTCACGATCAACGACGAGCGCAAGGCGAAGTACGCCTTCTCGACGCCGTACACGGTGTCGCCCGGCGTGATCGTGGTGCCCGAGGACAACACCGACATCACGTCGTTCGACGACCTCGAGGGCAAGACCACCGCGCAGTCGATGTCGAGCAACTGGGGCGCGCTGGCCGAGGAGTCGGGCGCGGACGTGCAGGCGGTCGAGGGCTGGGCGCAGTCGATCGCGCTGCTCGAGCAGGGCCGCATCGACGCGACGATCAACGACAAGCTGACGTTCCTCGACTACGCCAAGCAGCACCCGGACGCGCCGATCAAGATCGCGGCCGAGACGCCCGAGGCCGGCGAGATGGCCTTCGTGTTCACGAAGGAGAACGCCGAGCTCGCCGAGGCGATCGACGGCGCCCTGGCCGAGCTGGCCGAGGACGGCACGCTCGCCGAGCTGGGCGAGCAGTTCTTCGGCGAGGACGTCTCGAAGTAATCCTCCCGCCGCGGGCCGTGTCCCACTTCGTGCCGGAATCCGCGCGTGATTCCGGCATCAAGTGGGACACGGTCGTTCTGTAAGCGGCGCGAAGTGGGACATGCTCGGGGGAGGAAGGGAGCCGGATGGACTGGCAGCTGATCGTCGACTCGTTCTGGCCGCTGCTGCGGGGCGGGCTCACGGCCACGATCCCGCTCGCGCTGGCGTCGTTCGCGCTCGGCATGGCCATCGCGATCGGCATCGCGCTGCTGCGGCTGTCGCCCAACCGCGCGCTGTCGTGGATCGGGCGGGCGTACGTCTCGGCCATCCGCGGCACTCCGCTGCTGGTGCAGATCTTTGTGATCTTCTACGGCCTCCCCTCGCTCGGGGTCACGCTCGACTCGTGGCCGAGCGCGATCATCGCGCTGTCCCTGAACGTCGGCGGCTACGCGGCCGAGGTCGTGCGTGCCGCGATCCTGTCGGTGCCGAAGGGGCAGTGGGAGGCCGGGTACACGGTCGGCATGTCGAACGTCACGACCCTGCGGCGGATCATCCTGCCGCAGGCCGCCCGCGTGAGCGTGCCGCCGCTGTCGAACACGTTCATCTCGCTCGTGAAGGACACGTCGCTCGTCTCGGTGATCCTGGTCACGGAGATGTTCAAGGAGGCGCAGAAGATCGCGTCGGTCACGTTCGAGTTCATGACGATCTATCTCGAGGCGGCGCTCATCTACTGGATGTTCTGCACGGTGCTGGCGTTCGCGCAGGATCGGATCGAGAAGAGGCTGGATCGCTATGTCGCGCACTGAGCACACGATCGGCGACACGCTGCTGACCGTCCGCGGCCTGCGCAAGAGCTTCGGCGACCACGAGGTGCTGAAGGGGATCGACCTCGAGGTGCGGCGCGGCGAGGTGGTCGCCCTGATCGGCGCGAGCGGATCCGGCAAGACGACCGTGCTGCGCTCGCTGAACGGCCTCGAGACCCCGGACGCCGGGACGCTCGCGTTCGACGGCGGGCCCGAGGTCGACTTCGCGCGCGGCCTCGCCAAGCCCGAGCGCTTCGCCATCCGGGATCGCTCCGCCATGGTGTTCCAGCACCACAACCTCTTCCCGCACCGCACGGTCATCCAGAACGTGATCGAGGGGCCCGTGACGGTTCAGCGCGAGCCGCGCGCGGAGGCGATCGCCCGCGCCGAGGAGCTGCTCGACCGCGTCGGCCTCGCTGCGAAGCGCGACGCCTACCCGCACGAGCTCTCCGGCGGTCAGCAGCAGCGGGTCGGCATCGTCCGCGCCCTGGCGCTGCGGCCCGACCTGCTGCTGTTCGACGAGCCGACCTCGGCGCTCGACCCCGAACTCGTGGGAGAGGTGCTCGTCGTGATGAAGGAGCTCGCCGACGAGGGCTGGACCATGGTCGTCGTCACGCACGAGCTGCAGTTCGCGCGGGAGGTCGCCGACGAGGTGCTGTTCCTCGACGGCGGCGTCGTCGCCGAGCGCGGACCGGCGGAGCAGATCTTCCGCAACCCGCAGAACGAGCGCACCCGCCGCTTCCTCGACCGCATCCTGCGCCCGTTCGAGGGGCATCCCGGGCCGGATCCGGAAGAGATCTGAAAAAACTTCCGGAAGTCGCGTAACCGATCCGGCCCTTCCGCGTCTCTTCAAGTGAAGACGTCGTCAGGCGCGGTTACCGGGGGGTTTCCGCGTCAGGCTGTGCGGTCAACGGAGCCCGATTTCCGACCGCGCGGGGTCCGGATGCCTCGGGGGAGGACATCCGGACCCTGACGCTTCTCTCCCGGGCGACCGGGCGTCCCGCGCCGCCGCTAGGGAGCGAGCGAGACGAGCATCCCGGCGAGGCCGAGGAGCATCGGGCCGACGAGGACGAGCAGCAGGATGCCGCCGCCGATGATCAGGGCCCAGGGAACCCCGCCCTTCAGCCGGCGCCCCGGCTGGGCGACCCCCTTCGGGCCGAGCCAGTCGGTCGGCGGGGGAGGCGCGGCGCTCGCCGTCGTGTGGAACGGGAAGGGCGCCGAAACCGGCGCCGCGCCCGCCGCGGCTGCGGCCGGAGCGACGGCCCGGGCATCGCGCTGCGCCCACGCCTGCGCCTCCGCGGCGAGCCGGTCGTCACGCCAGCGCTGCCACTGGGCGAGCTTGTCCATCAGCGCCGACACGGCGGAGAACAGCCACGCCCAGGTGCCGGGATCCAGTGTGACGACGGGGCGCCCCGTGTAGAGGAACAGCCACTCGTCGACGATCTCGACGTCCAGCTGCGCGGCGTGGTCGATGAAGCGCGCCATCACATCCGGGGTGAAGAGATAGAGCGCGTCGCGCTCGTACCCCTCGGGGCAGTACAGCGTGAAGTAGCGGTCGAAGTCGCCTTCCAGGCTCAGGCGCTGGGCCTTGGCGAATTGCGTGGGCAGGTTCGATCCGAACAGCGCGTTGTTGCCCACCGCGTCGAGCACGATGTGCGGCAGGGGAGTGCCGATGTGGATCGCCACGTAGCCCCAGCGGTGCGTCGTCTGCTCCTTGCCCGACCCGGTCGTGTACTGGTAGTTCGCGAACTCGACGAACCGCGGGTGCTCGCCGCGGAGCAGGTCGCTTGCTGTCGGTCCGCTTCCCCGGTTGAAGATCATGCCGGGCAGCTTCGGGGCGGGAAGCGTCGGGCGATACGTCATCGCGTTCGCGCGCGCGAACCGGTCGAGGCGGTACCGTCGCTCCTTCGTCCTGGCGAGGTTCGCGCGCACGAGGACGAACACGAGCAGCCCGACCACCCCGACGATGAACAGGACCGGCAGCAGCGGCAGCAGACCGAACCCGCCGCTGTCGGCCGAGGTCGTCACCGCGATCGCCGCGACCGAGATCACGATCGGGAGCAGCGCGCCGAGGAAGACGACTCCGGCGATCACCAGGAAGACGATCGTGACCGCGCTCATCCGCGCCGCGGGGAAGCGTCGCTTCAGCTCCTCGTGGAAGCGCTGCGCCTCGCGCTTGTCCACCGGCTCGAGAAGCGGGCGCGCCTCGAACGGGAACGTGCGCGGGGGCGGGCTCGACGGGATGCTCACGCTGTCACGGTAGCGCGGGAGGCCGGATCGTCCGAGAGCCGCGCATCGCCGGCGTCGATCCGGCTGAGGGGGCGTGCCAGCCTGATCCGCTATGCTGTCCAGGTTGTGCGGATCCGCGCGCGCTCGCGCTCGCCCGCATGACGTGCAACACACCCTCCTGCTGTCGGGAAATGCCCGGCAGCCGATCAAGTCCGAAGGAGGTGGGTAAGTGACGCACCAGTACGAGCTCATGGCCATCCTGCAGCCGGAGATCGACGAGCGCCAGGTTCCCGCGATCGTCGACAAGTTCCTCACGGTGATCACCGACAACGGTGGCACCATCGAGAACATCGACATCTGGGGCAAGCGCCGTCTCGCCTACGAGATCCAGAAGAAGAACGAGGGCATCTACGCCGTCGTCAACTTCACCGCGACCAGCGAGGCCACCCAGGAGCTGGACCGCCAGCTCGGCCTCAACGAGCAGATCATGCGCACCAAGGTGCTGCGCGCCGAGGAGGCCATCGCGATGGTCGCTTCGGAGGCGAAGCGCGCCGAGGCTCGCGCGGCTCGCAAGACGGCGGCGAAGGCCTAAGTCCCATGGCCGGCGAAACCGTCATCACCGTTGTGGGGAACCTCACGGCCGACCCCGAGCTGCGTTACACGCAGAACGGGCTGCCCGTGGCGAACTTCACGATCGCCTCGACGCCGCGCAATTTCGATCGCGCGTCCGGCGAGTGGAAGGACGGCGAGGCTCTCTTCCTGCGGGCCAGCGTGTGGCGCGAATTCGCCGAGCACGTCGCAGGCTCGCTGACGAAGGGCATGCGCGTCATCGCGCAGGGCCGTCTCCGTCAGCGCTCCTACGAGGACCGTGAGGGCCAGAAGCGCACCTCGATCGAGCTCGAGATCGATGAGATCGGGCCGTCGCTGCGTTACGCCACCGCACAGGTCACCCGCGCCGCGGGCGGCCAGGGCGGCGGCGGTGGCCAGGGCCAGTTCGGCGGCGGCGGACAGCCGCGCCAGCAGGTCTCGGAGGAGCCGTGGTCGACCCCCGGGTCGCAGACGAGCGCCGACGCATGGAGCACCCCGGGGTCGTTCGGAGACGACACCCCGTTCTGAATCTCTTGCGTTGCCGACCCGCTCTCCGCTCACTCGGTCGTCGAGCGAGCGAAGCGAGTCGAAACGCAGAAACCATCAAAGGAAGCACAATGGCTGGAAAGTCGAGCGGCGACCGCCGCAAGCCGCGGAAGGGCGCGAAGAACGCCGCTCCCGCGAAGTCGATCCGGGTCGGCCTCATCGATTACAAGGATGTCGCCACCCTTCGCAAGTTCATCTCGGAGCGCGGCAAGATCCGCGCCCGTCGTATCACCGGTGTGTCGGTGCAGGAGCAGCGTCTGATCGCGAAGGCGATCAAGAACGCGCGCGAGATGGCGCTCCTGCCCTACGCCGGCGCTGGCCGCTAAGGAGCACTCATGGCAAAGCTGATTCTCACTTCTGAGGTCGACGGCCTGGGTTCCGCCGGTGACGTCGTCGAGGTCAAGGACGGGTACGCCCGCAACTACCTCATCCCCCAGGGCTTCGCCACCGCGTGGACGCGCGGCGGCGAGAAGCAGGTCGCGTCGATCCGTGCCGCTCGCGAGGCTCGCGCCATCGCGACGCACGACGAGGCCGTCGCCCTGAAGAACACCATCGAGGCCGCCAAGGTCAAGCTCGCCGTCAAGGCGGGCGCCGAGGGTCGCCTCTTCGGCTCGGTCAAGACCGGGGACATCGCCGACGCGGTGTCCGCTGCCGGCCTCGGCTCGCTGGACAAGCGCAAGATCACCATCCCCGCCGCCATCAAGACGGTGGGCGACCACGAGGCCGTCGTGCGTCTGCACGACGACGTCACCGCAGTCATCGCGCTGCAGGTCGTCGCGCTCAAGAAGTAAGCGTCTCCCCGACGCTGTCGAAGCGGGGCGGATCCTTCTGGATCCGCCCCGCTTTCGTCGTGCGTGGGGTGCGGGCGTCGCTCAGACGGCGGGTGCGACCTCGGCGGCTGTGCGGTGGCGTGGCCTGCCCGTCGGGCATGCCGGCGGTACCCGGGGATGTGCTCCGGCACAGGGGCATCCGGACATTCTTTGTGGTCATATCCCGTTCACCGGCCCTTGACATATCGGGTCGCGGGGGTGCGAGATCCCCCCGGAGTTCTTCACACCCACGGCGCGTCGCGCGAACCTTCAAGCGCTTGTTTAATCACAACGTCATCCACAGGCTGTGGGAATCCGAAATGCCTGGTCAGGTGCGAAATAAAACATTGAAGCCGTCGGGCGCGTCGCGTTTCTCCACAGACGGTTTCCACACCCGTGTCGGCGGTTTCCGCAGTGTCTCCACAGAGTTATCCACAGGCGGGTTTGCTTGGGGAGAATGGCGACCCTACGGTGAACGGGCGGATGTCGGAGGCCTCTGCTTACCTTGCCGGGCGGGTCTGATCCGGCCCACCCCGTTCCCCGTCTGAGGTCGGATCGTCAGCGCGGATGCGTGCCCGAACCCGCGTCCCGAGCAGCAGGAAGGAAGTCCACGTGTCGATCGCCGATATCACCGACGAGCGGATGGGCGGCCGCCGCGAGCACGAGCGCACGCCCCCTCACGACCTCCTCGCCGAGCAGTCGACGCTCGGCGGCATGCTGCTGTCGAAGGACGCCGTCGCCGATGTCATCGAGTCGCTGCGGGGAAACGACTTCTACATCCCCAAGCACGAGCTCATCTTCGAGGCAGTGCTGTCGCTGTACTCCCACGGCGAGCCGACCGACGTCGTCGCCGTCACCGACGAGCTGATCAAGACCGGCGACCTGCAGCGGGCCGGCGGCGCCGACTACCTCCACTCGCTCACGTCGATCGTTCCGACCGCGGCGAACGCGGGCTACTACGCGAACATCGTCGCCGAGCGCGCGCTGCTGCGCCGCCTTGTCGAGGCCGGCACGCGCATCGTGCAGATGGGGTATTCGGGCGAGGGCGAGGCGGTCGATCTCGTCAACAACGCGCAGGCCGAGATCTACAGCGTCACGGGCAGCGAGCGCACCGAGGACTACGTGCCGCTGTCGATCGCGGTCGACGCGGCGATGGAGGAGATCGAGGCCGCGGGCGGCCGAGACGGCGGCATGACCGGCGTTCCCACCGGCTTCGGCGAGCTCGACGAACTCACGAACGGCCTTCACGGCGGGCAGATGATCGTCGTCGCCGCCCGACCCGCCATGGGAAAGTCGACTCTCGCGCTCGACTTCGCGCGCGCCGCCGCGATCAAGCACAACATGCCCGCCGTGTTCTTCTCGCTCGAGATGGGCAAGGCCGAGATCGCGATGCGTCTCCTCAGCGCCGAGGGGGCGATCCCGCTGCAGAACATCCGCAAGGGAACCCTCGACTCCCGTGACTGGACGAACATCGCCCAGACGCGCGGCCGCATCCATGAGGCGCCGCTGTTCATCGACGACAGCCCGAACATGACCCTGGTGGAGATCCGCGCGAAGTGCCGCCGGCTCAAGCAGCGCGCCGGCCTGAAGATGGTCATCATCGACTACCTCCAGCTCATGACGAGCGGCAAGAAGGTCGAGTCGCGTCAGCAGGAGGTCAGCGAGTTCTCGCGCGCGCTGAAGCTGCTCGCGAAGGAGCTGCAGGTGCCGGTCATCGCGCTGTCGCAGCTGAACCGTGGCTCCGAGCAGCGCACCGACAAGCGCCCCCAGGTCAGCGACCTGCGTGAGTCGGGATCGATCGAGCAGGACGCCGACATGGTGATCCTGCTTCACCGCGACTCGGTCTACGACAAGGACACCCGCCCCGGCGAGGCCGATCTGATCGTCGCCAAGCACCGAAACGGCCCCACCGCGACGATCGAGGTCGCCTTCCAGGGCCACTTCTCGCGCTTCGCCGATATGGCCCCGGTCAACGACTTCCAGTGACGACGAGGCGGTGTCCGCTCGGGCGTCGCGGTCCAGGCACGCGTCCTCGGGACCTCAGACGTGCTGGCCGACCGTCGAATCGAGGGAGGCGCTCGTTCGCGCCAGCTCAGCCCTGACGATCGCCGCTCCGGCGGAGAGGGCGGCCATCTTCTCGCGCGCGACCGTGCGCGGCAGGGGCGCCATGCCGCAGTTCGTGCTCGCGATCAGCTTGTCCGCGTCGACGAACCGCAGCACGTCGCGGAGCGTGGCGGCGACCTCCTCTGCGGTCTCGATCTCGTTCGTCGCGACGTCGATGGCGCCGACCATCACCCTCTTCCCGCGCAGCAGCTCGATGAGATCGACGGGCACGCGGGAGTTGTGGCGCTCGAGGGAGACCGTGTCGATCGACGAGCGCTGCAGGAGCGGGAACGATTCCTCGTACTGGCGCCACTCGGATCCGAGCGTCGCCTTCCAGTCGGTGTTGGCCTTGATCCCGTAGCCGTAGCAGATGTGCACGACGGTCTCGGCACGCAGCCCTTCGGCGGCGAGCTCGAGCACCTCGACGCCCCACTCCCTGACGTCGTCGAAGAACACGTTGAACGCGGGCTCATCGAACTGGATGATGTCGACGCCCGCCGCCTCGAGCTCCTTCGCCTCCTGGTTCAGGATCTTCGCGAACTCGCGCGCGAGCTTCTCCCGGCTGCCGTAGTGCTTGTCCGCCAGCGTGTCGATCATGGTCATCGGGCCGGGGAGCGCCCATTTGATCGGCTGGTTCGTCTCCGCGCGCAGCGCCCGCGCATCCTCCACGAAGACCGGCCTCTCACGACTCACCGCGCCCACGACCGTGGGCACGCTCGCGTCGTAGCGGTCGCGGATCCGCACCGTCTCGCGATGCTCGAAGTCGACGCCGCGCAGGTGCTCGATGAACGTCGTGACGAAGTGCTGCCGGGTCTGCTCGCCGTCCGCGATGATGTCGAGGCCCGCCAGGCGCTGTTCGTCAGCCGCCAGCGCCAGCGCGTCGTGCTTGCCTTCGACGAGGGCCGCGCCCTCGAGCCTCCACGGAGACCAGAGCTTCTCGGGCTCCGCGAGCCAGGCGGGCTTCGGCAGGCTGCCGACGATGGCGGTGGGCAGAAGGGAGTTCATCGATGTGTCTTTCGTGTCTCTGGCGGCCAGGTCAGTGGGCCGCGGCCCACTCGTCGAGCACGCGCCGATAGGGCGTCATGAACTGCTCGTCGGTGAGCCGGCCCTGCGTGACGGCGAGCTGGCTGCGCTCCTCGCGGTCGTATGCGATGCCCGTCACCGAGTGATCCTGATCCTGCAGGCTCGGCCGGTACACGTGGCCGGCCGCGGAGTTGGCGTTGTAGATCTCGGGGCGGTAGATCTTCTGGAACGCCTCCATCGTGCTGATGGTGCCGATGAGCGCCAGGTCGGAGTAGTCGTTGAGAAGGTCGCCCCGGTGGTAGAACGCCAGCGGCGCGACCGACCCGCGGGGCATGAAGTAGCGCACCTGCAGGCCCATCCGTGCGAAGTACTCGTCGGTCAGCGAGAACGCGTCCTGCTGGTACTCCACGCCCAGCACCGGGTGGCGGTTGTCGAGCCGCGTGTACGTCCGGCTCGTCGACACGCTGATGCAGATCACCGGCGGCTGGGAGAAGCGCTCGCGGTACGCGTCCGAGGCGAGGAAGTGCTGGAAGAGCTTGCCGTGCAGATCGCCGAAGTCGCTCGGGATTCCGGCGGCGCCGCTCGCCTTGTGCGCGGGCAGCACCACGCTGAAGTCGTAGTCGCGCACGTAGGACGAGAAATTGTTGCCCGCGATGCCGGGGATGCGCCGTCCGGTCGACTTGTCGAGGATCTGCACGTCCAGGATCTCGATGAGGGGGAAGCCGGGGCCGCCGTTCTCTGCATCGAGGTGAAGGTCGACGGAGACGATCTCGAGCTCGACGGTGTACCGGTCTCGCTCCGGGTTGTCCCAGTCGGCGAGGTCGTTGAAGCGGCGGTCGATCATCGTCAGCGCACCGCGGAGGTTCTCGCGCCGGTTCTCGCCGCGGGCGAGGTTGGCGAAGTTCGTGGTGATCCGCGAGCCGGACGACGGGGAGTACTCCTCGTCGAAGCGGGTGGTTCGGATGCGGAACGTGAGCTCGGTCGCCGCCGTGTAGGTCGTCATGGTGATCCGAGCGTAGGCAGCGATGCGGGTTATAGCCCCATCGGGATGTTTAGCAGCGTCATATAGCCTGCCCCTATGCGATCAGCTCCACGCCGAAGCCCGCGACGACCTCGCGCATCTCGGCGACGAAGCGCTCCGCCTGCCCCGTGAGCGGGATCGACGTGTGCCCGATCCAGCCGATCTCGATGCGCTCGTCGACATCGAGCGGCACGGCGACGATCGACGGGTCCAGGTCGTCGGAGATGATCCCGGTGGAGATCGTGTAGCCGCCGAGGCCGATCATCAGGTTGAAGATCGTGGCCCGGTCGCTGACGCGGATGTCCTGCTTCGACGACCGGGTGGAGAGGATCTCCTCGGCGAAGTAGAACGAGTTGTTCGCCCCCTGGTCGAAGGTGAGCCGCGGCAGCTCCTCCAGGTCGTCGAGCGTCACCCGCTCGCGGCCCGCAAGCGGGTTCGTCCGGGCGACGAAGATGTGCGGGGTCGCGAGGAACAGTGGGGTGAAGCCGAGTCCGGCCTCCCGGAGCAGTTTGTCGACGACCTTCCGGTTGAAGTCGTTGCGGTAGAGGATCCCGATCTCGCTGCGCAGGGTGCGGACGTCCTCGATGATGTCCCAGGTGCGGGTCTCGCGCAGGCTGAACTCGTACTCCGCGGCCCCGGATGCCTTCACCATCCGCACGAACGCGTCGACGACGAACGAGTAGTGCTGCGCGGAGACACCCAGGAGTCGTCGCGACGGCGGGCGCCCGAGATAGCGCTGCTCGAGCAGCTCGGCCTGCTCGACGACCTGGCGGGCGTAGCCGAGGAACTCGGTGCCGTCCGTCGTGAGGGTGATGCCGCGGGTCGAGCGCGTGAAGAGGGCGCGTCCCGCCCGCCGCTCGAGATCCTTCATCGCGGCGGACATCGTCGGCTGGGAGACGTACAGCAGGTCGGCCGCGGCGGAGATGGATCCCTCGGCCGCGACCTCGATGAAGTACCTCAGCTGCTGCAAGGTGATGCCGTTCCCCGCCCCGCCTCGTGCCATAGCCACACGCTATCCCGGTGACCGAAGATCACGGTGCCGGTTGCCTGGGTGGCGGTCGTGCGGGCGCATCTGACCGCGCGGGCCGGGCGGTCAGCGCGGAGGCCGGCGCGGCGCAGTCAGTCGCCCTCCCCGCTGTTCTGCACCTCCACGGTGAAGGAGCGAAGGTCGCGACCCACGTCGAACGTGAACGTGCGCGGGGCCAAGTCGGCCGTGCAGAACTCCGCCTGCCAGGAGCTGATCGTGAGGATGACGAGCTGCTCGTCTGGCCGGACATCGGTGATCTCGGGGACCGCGGGACAGCTGGATGATCCTGTCGTGATAACGGTGAGGATCTCGGACGCCGCGTACGCCTGCACCGCGGCGGGAAGCGCCGGCGAATCCTCGTACCCGGCGACGTCGAGTCTCGAACCGGGTGCAGGCGAGGCGCCCGGCGTCCCGGGGAGCTGGCCGCCCGAAGGGGCGCAACCCGTGAGCAGGAGCGCCGTGGCAGTCACGGCGGCAACCGAGCGGAGCGCTCCGGTCAAGGGATAGCGCGCCATGTGGCGGAGCATACCGAGAGTGCTGCTTCAGCGCCGGGGGGCGTCGTGGCGGCCTTCAGCCGTGCCTAGGTCGGCGCGTTTCGACTCGCTTCGCTCGCTCAACGAGCAGGAGGGGGCGGGCCCGCTCAACGAGCAGGAGCGCGAGGTGGCGCAGGGGACCGCGGGCGTCGGCGGGTGATGGCGTTGGGGGCGGGGCGGTAGTGGCCGCGGGGGTCGATCCAGGGTGGTGCTTTGGTCTCGACGATGCCGCGGGTGATCCGGATGCCCCAGCCGGATCGTTCGAGGTTGTGGTGGTGCCACCAGCAGAGCATCACGCCGTTGTCGGTGTGGGTGGGGCCGCCCTTGGCGTGATCGGTGACGTGGTGGATTTCGCACCAGGACGCCCGGATGCTGCAGCCGGGGATGACGCAGCCGCCGTCGCGGGCGGCGATGGCCTTGCGCTGGTGGGTGTTGAACAGGCGTTCCTTGGTGCCGAGGCGGACGATGCGTCCGGCGTTGTCGAAGACGATCTTCTGCACTGCTCCGGTGCAGGCGATCCGGTGGGCGAGGCTCGCCGGCACGGGGGTCTGGATGCCGTCGATCGACGCGACGCCGGTCGGGGAGAGGAGGTCCTCCGCCGCGACGTGGACGAGCAGTGTGGGGGCCGCGCCGCCGAGGGAGGGGGTGTCCTCGGCGCGGGCGGCGGTCTGGATGGCGGAGTGGAGGATGTCGTGCCGCTTCTGTGCCGGGGTGCGGTCGTCGGGGACGGTCTCGTCCGGGCCCCAGGGTTCGCCTGCCTCGGTGTCGGCGGGGTGGGTGCCGAACCGGACGGCGGGGTTGCTGTGCGCATCGAACAGCATCTGCAGTGTGCCGGCCGCTTCCGGGGTGACGTCGCCGCGCACCGGGTGGAGGCCGTTGCGGAGGGCGCCGATGGTGAACCCGCGGCGCTTCGCGGCTTCCTCGGCGGACGGCTCGAGACCGTCCTGATCGAGTGACAGCCCGATGGCGAGCACCTGTGCTCTCACCTCGTCGAACGTGCGCGCCGGCTCGTGACCTGTGGCCTCGGCGACGAGCCACGCTTCGCTGTCTGCAAGGGCGACGGGATCGGCACGGTGCTCCACCGTGGTCAGCATCGTCCCGATCAGCCCGGCCGTCTCGAGGCCGATCGCCCCGTCCTGAAGCGCCGCGGCGATCGCGGGCTGCTTCGCCGGCAGCTCCTCGCCGGTGAGGGCGAACCGCGGCTGCGTGCGCGTGTCGAGTCGCACCCGCGAGCGCACGGTCCTGGTCGAGGCGCCGGTGAGCCGCTCGAGCAGCTCGGTCCCATTGCGGCAGCCGTGCTGCGCGGACAGCCGCTCCTTCACCATCAGGTCGGAGCGGGCGTCGACCTCGCCGGCCGCGCGCACGCGCAGGGCATCCACGACCCGGCCGAGGCCCTCCGACTCTCGGGTGAACGCGACGAGATCCGCATCCGGCAGCCCGCCGACCTGACCGAACGCTCCCTCGAGGGCGGCGAGCGCGGCGGCGACCGCCTCGCGAGGATCGCGAGACGGGTCTTCGAACCACGGGGTCGCCGCCATGATCCAATGATAGTGCAAAGGTACGACAAAGGGAAGAGCGCCGAGGCCGCGAAATCGAACAAAGATCCGAAGTGGCCATAAGAACACCGCCCTTGCCACGCCCACGTCGCCCGTGTCAACGGTCTTGCCGACGCGGATCGCCGCGAGCAGAGTCGAACTCGACGGCCAGCAGCTCCACCCGGCACGGCCGCCGGGCGATACGCGGCGAAGGGGACGATGTGTCTTCGAGATCCACTCGATTCATCCGTGCGGCGGCAGCGGCTGCCGTGCTCGCCCTGAGCGGCGCGCTGCTCGCGGGATGCTCGGCCGACGGGCGCGAGACCATCCGGTTCGCCTTCAGCAAGCGCGAGGCCCTCGACTTCATGAACGAGCTCGTCGCCGAGTACAACGGCTCGCAGGATCGCGTCCGCGTCGAGATGGACACCTCGGGCATCGACGTCGTGTCGGCGAGCTTCGTGCGGGGGAACCCGCCCGACATCATGCTGTCCAACTACAACTACGAGACCGCGCGCTACGTTCAGCGCTGCGCGCTCATCGACCTGTCCGACACCGAGGCGGCCGCGAACAGCCGCGAGGATCTCGAGCCGCTGATGGCCCAGTACGGATCGTGCGAGGGACGTACGAGCGCCATCCCGTACTCGGTGATGGCGGCATCCGTCATCTACAACAAGGAGATCTTCGCCGAGCACGACATCGAGGTCCCGCAGACCTGGGACGAGCTGCTGGCAGCCTGCGACGCGCTCGAGCAGGCGGGCGTCACCCCGATCTACGGCACGTTCAAGGACGACTGGACGGTGGGCCAGGGCTGGTACGACTACGCGATCGGCGGCTCGCTCGACGTCATCGACTTCTTCGACCGCCTCGCCGCGCAGGGAACCGAGGTCGGGCCCGACTCCGAGGTCTCGTTCCAGAAGGACTTCGCCGAGCCGATCGACCGGATGATGCAGCTCACCGAGTACACAAACGACGATGCGCGCAGTCGCGCATACGGCGACGGCAACCTCGCGTTCGCGCAGGGAGCGGCGGCGATGTACCTGCAGGGCCCGTGGGCGTTCGCCGAGATCGCGAAGACCTCCGAGGACGTCGATCTCGGCACCTTCCCGCTGCCGATGACGGACGATCCGGATGACCTCGCGGTGCGGGTCAACATGGACCTCGCGGCGATGATCCCGGCCGAGTCGCAGCACCAGGATGCGGCCCGCGACTTCCTCGAGTTCCTGTTCGAGCCCGACAACATCGAGGCCTACAACGCCTCGCAGCTCGGCTTCACGCCGACGAAGGACGCGCCGCCGCCGGACGATCCGCGGATCGAGGGGATGATCCCCTATTACAACGAGGGTCGGATCTATCAGGGGGCATCCGTGCTCATGCCCCGCACCATCCCGGTCAACAACTACGCGCAGGCGATGGTGCTCGGATCCGACATCGACCGGATGCTGCGGACGCTCGATGCCGACTGGGCGCGCGTGGCGTTCCGTGCGCCCGCGCCGCGGACCGAGGCGGAAGGGGCGGACAAGTGACCCAGTCGATGGTGACCGGCGCCACGCGCGGAGGCAAGCGCCGCGTCGAACCGATCTACTACCTGTTCCTGCTGCCGAGCCTCGTGCTGTTCTCCCTCGCCATCACGGTGCCGGGCGTCATCGGCATCTTCTTCAGCTTCACCGACTCGATCGGCATCGGCGAGTGGAGCTTCAACGGGCTGACGAACTACATCGCGCTGTTCAGCGATCCGGCGGTGCTGCAGAGCTACCTCTTCACTTTCGGCTTCTCGATCGCGACAGTGATCGTCGTGAACGTCGTGGCGTTCCTGCTCGCCGTCGGACTGACCTCGCGGATCCGGATGAAGACGGGCCTGCGGACGATCTTCGTGATCCCGATGGTGATCTCGGGCATCATCATCGCCTACGTCTTCAGCTTCCTGTTCTCGAACTCGCTCCCCGCGGCGGGCGCGGCGATGGGCATCCCCTGGCTGTCGGAGAGCCTGCTCGCGAATCCGGATCTCGCCTGGGTCGCGATCGTGATCGTGACCGCGTGGCAGGCGGTTCCCGGGACGCTGCTGATCTACATCGCGGGCCTGCTCTCCATCCCCGGCGAGGTGTACGAGGCCGCGGACATCGACGGGGCGGGGAAGGCGCAGCAGCTGCTGCGCATCACGGTGCCCCTCGTCGCCGGCTACGTGGTGATCAATGTGATCCTGGGCTTCAAGAACTTCCTGAACGCCTACGACATCATCGTCGGCCTCACCGGCGGCGGCCCCGGCACCGCGACCCGCAGCGTCGCGATGACGATCGTGCAGGGCTTCTACGGTGGCGACTACGCCTACCAGATGGCGAACGCCACGATCTTCTTCATCGTGGCCGTGCTGATCTCCCTCCTCCAGCTCTCGCTGACGCGCGGAAGGAATGCGTTCTGATGTCCGCCCCCACCTCGACCACGCCGCAGGGCCCGACCACGCGCGACATCGCGACGCACACACGAGCGGAGCGCGTCAACTGGCCGGGCACCATCCTGCTCATCCTGTGCAGCGTGACGGTGCTGCTGCCCCTCTACGTGACGATCAGCATGGCGTTCAAGACGACAGGGCAGGCCGTCGACGGCAACGCCTTCTCGCTCCCGGCGCCCTTCAGCATCGACGGATTCGTGCAGGCCTGGAACCTCACGAAGTTCCCCGTGGGAGCCGGGATCTCGCTGTTCGTCACCGCCGGCACGGTGGCGCTGACCATCCTGCTCGCCGCGTTCGCGTCCTACGCGATCGTCCGCAACTGGGATCGCCGCCTGTTCCGCTACTCGTTCTTCTACCTGCTGGCGGCGATGTTCATCCCGTTCCCCGTGGTCGCGCTTCCGCAGATCCAGCTGACGGGGCGCGTGGGGCTCGACAACCCGCTCGGGGTGGTGATCCTCGCCACGATGTTCCAGCTGAGCTTCAGCGTGCTGCTGTTCACGGCGTTCCTGCGGTCGATCCCGATCGAGCTCGAGGAGAGCGCGCGGATCGACGGGGCGACCACGTGGCAGACGTTCTGGCGGCTGATCTTCCCGCTGCTCGCGCCGATGAGCGCCACCGTCGGCATCTTCGCGTTCCTGTACGCCTGGAACGACTTCATGATGCCGTCGCTGATCATCTCCGATCCGGCCTTGCAGACGCTGCCGGTTCGGCAGAACCTGTTCCAGAACCAGTTCAGCAACAACTACAACGTCGCGTTCGCCTCTTACCTGATGGCGATGGCACCCGCTATCGTCGCGTACCTGTTCACGCAGCGATGGGTGATGGAGGGTGTCACCCAGGGCGCGGTCAAGGGCTGAAGCGAACCCCCGATCCGCACTTCCGACCCAGACCGAAGGAGTCATCCGCTTCATGACCGACGTGCGTTCGACCGAGACCCCCGATGCGGATCAGGCGGCCACCTGGTGGCGTCACGCCGTCGTCTACCAGATCTACCCGCGCAGCTTCGCGGACGCGGACGGCGACGGGATCGGCGACCTCCCCGGCATCCTGTCCCGTGTCGACTACCTCGCCGCGCTCGGCATCGACGCGGTGTGGCTCAGCCCCTTCTATCCCTCGGCGCTCGCGGACGGCGGCTACGACGTCGCCGACTACCGCAACGTCGACCCCCGCCTCGGCACGCTCGATGACTTCGACGCCCTCGTCGCGGCACTGCACGCGCGGGGCATCAAGGTCATCGTCGACATCGTGCCGAACCACACCTCGGACGAGCACGAGTGGTTCGAGGAGGCGCTCGCCGCCGGGCGCGGATCGGCCGCGCGGGAGCGCTACATCTTCCGCGACGGCAAGGGGCCGGATGGATCCGAGCCGCCCACCGACTGGCTCTCGGTGTTCGGCGGGCCCGCGTGGCAGCAGGTGGAGGACGGCCAGTGGTACTTCCACCACTTCGCCAAGGAGCAGCCAGACCTCAACTGGGACAACCCGGAGGTGCGCGAGGACTTCCTGAAGACGCTGCGCTTCTGGTCTGACCGCGGGGTCGACGGCTTCCGGATCGACGTCGCCCACATGCTGACGAAGGACCTCACGGAGCCGCTGCCGACGCGCGAGGAGCTCACGCTGCTGCCGATCGACGGCAACCACCCGATCATCGACCGCGACGACGTGCACGAGATCTACGCCGAGTGGCGCGCGCTGTTCGACTCGTACGACCCGCCCCGCACGGCGGTCGCCGAGGCCTGGGTGCCGTCTCACCGCGTGCCGCGCTACGCGAGCCCCGAGAGCCTCGGCCAGGCGTTCAACTTCGACCTTCTCGAGGCCGACTTCGACGCCGCGCAGTTCCGGCGCATCGTGAGCGACAACCTCGCGCTCGCGGCCGAATCGGGCTCGTCGAGCACCTGGGTGCTGTCGAACCACGACGTCGTGCGCCACCCCACGCGCTACGGCCTGCCGCCGGCGCCGGCCGATTCGACCTCGCCCACCCGGCACGGCGGCGACTGGCTGATCAACGGCGGCGACGAGGCGCAGCTCGACCGGCCGGGGGGCCTGCGTCGCGCGAAGGCAGCGACGCTGTTCCTGCTCGCGCTTCCCGGTTCCGCGTACCTCTACCAGGGCGAGGAGCTCGGGCTTCACGAGGTCGCGGACATCCCCGAGGAGGAGCGTCAGGATCCGACCTTCTTCCGCACCGGGGGAGCGGAGATCGGGCGCGACGGATGTCGCGTGCCGCTGCCGTGGACGGCATCCGGTCCGTCGCTCGGGTTCGGCTCCAGCGGCGCGCATCTGCCGCAGCCCGGCTGGTTCCGCGACGTCGCCGTGGAGCTGCAGGACGCCGACCCCGCCTCCACTCTCTCGCTGTACCGCCGGGCGCTCGCCCTGCGTCACGAGCTGCAGACGGCCGAGCAGCTCGAGTGGATCGAGACGGGGCGCGACGACGTGCTGTGGTTCCGGCGGCCGAACGGCTGGCAGGTGGTCACGAACTTCGGCACGGATCCGTTCGACCTGCCGGCCGACGTCGAGGTCGTGCTCTCGAGCGACGGCGGCGACGGGGTCGTGCCCGGCGAGGCGACGGTCTGGATCGCGCCCGCTCGCTGAGCCCGGACCGGATGCCCCGCCCGCGGTCGGGGCATCCGGCCGGTCAGCTCAGGCGGCCGCCTCGGCGATGTCGGTCGTGACGCCGAGTTCGCGCGAGGCCTCGATGTCGGCCGCGGAAGATCCCTCCCAGGTATGACGCGGGTCGATACCCCCGGCCGATGTGGTGCCCGGGGGCCGAGACCTAGCTTCGACGGGTGGACAACCTCAACGAACTCATCCTGATGGCGACGGCGTCACCGTGGCTGCCCCTGGTCATGTTCGCCATCGCCATGCTCGACGGGTTCTTCCCGCCCATTCCGAGCGAGACGGTGCTCATCGCCGCGGCGGCCGTCGCGGTGACGACGGGCGCCGTGCCGACCGTGCTGCTGCTGTGCGTCCTCGCCGCGGCGGGCGCGATGATCGGCGACAACCTCGCCTACGCCGTCGGCCGCGCTGTGGGCGTCCGGCGGTGGGCATGGATGCGCAGGCCCCGCGTCGCGGCCATGATCGCGCGCGCCGGTGAAGGCCTCGACAGGCGCGGCGCGCCGCTGATCCTCGGCGCCCGGTACATCCCGGTCGGCCGCGTCGCGGTGAACATGACCGCGGGCGCCCTCCGCTACCCGCGCCGCCGCTTCGTCCCGCTGAGCGCGCTCGCCGCGGTGACGTGGGCCGCCTACTGTGCCGGCATCGGGTTGCTCGCCGGCCAGTGGCTGGAGGGCCAGCCCGTGCTGTCCGCGGCGATCGGCGTGGTGGTCGCGCTGGTGATCGGGCTCGTCATCGACCGCATCGCGGCGGCCCGCCGCGCACGCGCGCCGCGCGGCGCATCCGCCGACGAGGACGCATCCGCCCCGGTCGTGCGCGAATCGGCCACACTGGCAGGATGTCCGTGATCCAGCCCTGGCGCGAGCGCAGCCGCGGGGAGCGGGCGGCGCTCATCTGGCTCGCGATCGTCACGGTGGGGCTGTACTCGGTGCTCGTGCCGGTGCACGCGGTGCTGTACGGCGTGGCGCTGCCGGTGGCGATGCTGCTCGGCGCGGGAATGTGCGCGGCGCCGCTCGCCGCCCTCGTCTACCCGCGCGTCGCCATCGCCGTCTTCGCGGTCTCCGCGTTCCTGCTTCCCCTCGTCATCTCGCCCGATCGCGACCGGTTCTGGCCGTGGCCCTGGTCGGTGCCGGCCCTCATCGCGCTCGCGCTGTTCGTCCTCGTCGTCACCCTGCGACACGGCTGGCGCCTCGGCGTCCTCCCCCTGGCGATCGGAGTCGGCGGCTCGCTTGCCGCGCCGCTGATGCTCACCGAGGCGGCGAGCGCGAACGCCGCCGCGGCAGACCTCATCGTGACCGCCTCGATCGGCGCTGCGACGTACCTCGTCGCCGTGCTGGTGTCGGGCAGGATGCGCCTCAGCCGGCAGCTACGCCGCGAGCGCGAGCTGACGACGATCGAGCAGCAGCGCCGGGTGCTGATCGAGGAGCGCAGCCGCATCGCCCGCGACCTTCACGACGTCGTCGCGCACAGCCTCTCGGTCATCCAGGTGCAGTCGTCGACGGCGCGCTACCGCATCCCGGGGCTGGCCGACGAGGTCGCCGCGGAGTTCGAGGACATCGCCGCGACCGCGCGCGGCTCGCTCACCGAGATGCGCCGCCTGCTCGGCGTGCTGCGCACCGACGACCAGCAGCCGCAGCTCGCCCCGCGGCAGGGGATCGCCGACATCCCGGCTCTCGTCGAGAGCATCCGGCGCGCGGGCGTGCGGGTGGGGCTGTCGCTTATGCCCCCGTCGCGCGAACCGTCGGCCGCGGTGCAGATCACCGCGTACCGGATCGTGCAGGAGGCGCTGAGCAACGCCGTCCGCCACGCGCCGGGGGCGGGGATCGCCGTCACAGTGGGCGAGATCCCCGGCGCCCTCGTCATCCTGGTGAGCAACGACGCCGTCACCGTGTCGGCGGCGGATCCCGGATCCGGTCACGGCCTGCAGGGGATGCGCGAGCGCGTGGCGCTGGTCTCCGGCACCCTGTCTGCGGGCCCCGACCCCGACGGAGGGTGGAGAGTGGAGGCGACCCTGCCCCTCGAGGAGGAGCCGAGATGACAATCAGCGTGCTGATCGCCGACGACCAGGCGATGGTCCGCGCGGGTTTCGCCGCCCTGCTCGACGCGCACGAGGGGATCAAGGTCGCCGGCCAGGCGGCGAACGGACGCGAGGCGGTCGCGCTCTCGGCGCGGCTCGAGCCCGACGTGATCTTGATGGATGTGCGGATGCCCGAGCTCGACGGGATCGAGGCGACCCGCCGGATCCTCGGGCCCGACTACCCCGCCGCGCGCGTGCCGCGCATCCTGATGCTCACCACCTTCGACATCGACGACTACGTGTACGACGCGCTGCGGGCGGGAGCCAGCGGCTTCCTGCTGAAGGACGCGCTGCCGGATGAGCTCGTCAACGCCGTCAGGATCGTCGCCGCCGGCGACGCGCTACTCTCGCCGAGCGTCACCCGCAAGATGATCGCGCAGTTCGCGGCTCAGAAGCCGCGGGCGCCCCGCGCCGCGGCCGTGCTCTCCGAGCTCACCGAGCGCGAGCGCGAGGTGCTCGTGCTGATCGGGCAGGGGCGCTCGAACGGCGAGATCGCCGCGACGCTGTTCATCGCCGAGCAGACGGTCAAAACACACGTCGGCAAGATCCTCGCCAAGATCGGCGCGCGCGATCGGGTCCAGGCAGTGATCTTCGCGTACGACAGCGGCCTCGCCGAGCCGGCGTCCTGATCCATCCGTTCCGCTCATCCCGCCGTAGGGGGTGGGACGACACCGCCGTGTGATGTGCCGGCCGGCACCGCATTTCTAGCCTTCTCGCGAACCCACCGAGGAGGACCCGATGGCAATCATCCAGGCGCCGCCGCTGCGCACCGCCCCCGCCCCCGCAGGGCCGGCTCCCGCCGGCGAACGCGACGCGGGAATCGACCTGATCCGCGCGATGTGCGTCGCCCTCGTTGTGCTGCTCCACGCCCTCATGGTGGGCGTGACGGTGGATCCGGCGGGACCCGTGTTCGAGAACGCGGCCGACGGGGCCGCGTGGTTCCCGCCGCTCACCTGGGCCCTGCAGGTGATGCCGCTGTTCTTCGTGATCGGCGGGTTCTCGGGCGCGACGGCCTTCCGCCGCTTCCGCGCCCGGGGCGGCACCCGCGCAGAGTTCGTCGCCGGGCGCGTGCGCCGGCTGCTGCTTCCCGCCGTGGTCTCGATCGCCGCGGTCGCCGTCGCCCTCGCGGCCCTCACCTTCTCCGACGTCGCCCCCGAACTCGTCGAGATCGCCGGCTTCCGCTACGCGCAGCCGCTGTGGTTCCTCGGGGTGTACCTGCTGTGCCAGGCGCTGCTTCCCGTGCTGCATGCCGCGCACGAGCGCGCCCCGGGGCGGACGATCCTCGCGCTTGTCGCCGCCGCGGTCGCGGTCGACGGCCTCCGCGCCGTCAGCGGCGTCGAGGCGATCGGCTTCCTGAACCTCGCGTTACTGTGGCTCGCGCTGCAGCAGCTCGGGTTCCTGCTCGCCGACGGGCGGATCGACGCGCTCGCCCGGCGTGCGCGCGTCGCGGCGGCGACGGGAGCGGTCGCGCTGCTCGCGGCGCTCTTCCTCGCCGGCGTGTACTCCCCGGACCTCATCGCGAACCTCAACCCCCCGACCGCCGTGCTGCTGCTCGTCGGCGTCGCGCAGACCGCCGTGCTCTCCCTCATGCGTCACCGGATCGAGCGGTTCAGCGCGCGGAGGACCGCCGCGGCGTTCACGCGGTTCGTCACCGCGCGGACGATGACGATCTACCTCTGGCACATGCCGCTGCTTCTCGTCATGGCGGGAGCCTCCGTGCTCGCGTCGATGGCGACGGGGATCGCCCTTCCCGAGCCGTCGAGCGCCGGGTGGTGGGCGACGCGCCCGCTGTGGGTCGCGGTTGTGGTCGTCCTGACCGCGGGCGTCGCCGTGCTCCTCGCGGGGATCGAGCGTCACCGCACGCCGCCGGCCGTGGTATCGCACCGCCGGACGGTGCAGGCGGTGCTGCTGGGCCTGGCCGCCGTGGTGCTGCTGCTCGCCGCCGGGACGACCGTCGTCACCGCCGCGATCGCGAGCGGCGCGATCCTCTTCGCCCTTGTGCGCATCCGGCCCCTGCCCGGCGGCCGCTCAGTCGTCGGAGGTCACGCGCAGTCGTCGGACGCGCGGTGATGGTGTGGCCTGCTGAGGCTCGGGTGCCACACCCGTCACGCCGATCCGATGACTGAGCGGCCGCCCCGGCGACCCAGCTCATCCGGGACACGAAGGGGCCCGCGGTTCCGGAGAACCGCGGGCCCTTTCGCTGGCGGGTGGGGGAGGGGAGCCCGCCGGTCAGCCCGCGAGGATCGCGTCGATCTCGACGTCGTCGATCGCCCACCACCAGTTGTTGCCCGCCGTGTAGCGGAACTTCACGGTGGCCGACGTCGCGCCCTCGGGCACGTCGACGAACTCGTCGCGGTGGCTGTCGATGTCGGCCTTCTCCGGCGATCCCGGGCCCCACTTCACGAGGGTGGCGCGCTCGCCGCTGTCGAACTCGATGAACACCTCGGCGGTCTGCGGGTTCTCCTGGCGGTAGGAGTTGTCCCACTGCACGCGCACCTGCTGGGCGCCCTCGGGCAGCGTGAGCGCGGGGGCGTTCAGCGTGGTGTCCATCTGGCCGGCGCCGGAGGCGTCATTCCACTCGTCGCCGTCCGCGACCGCGAAGACGCCCGACTGCCCGGTGAAGCTCGAGCGCTCCTGGTCCTCCGCCAGCCAGAAGTCGCGGGTCACGAACGTCCAGCCGCGCAGGTCCTTCATGCCGCCGGCGGGCATCGCCGCCGCGTTGGTCACCGACCAGCCCTCGGGGCCCTGGTTCGTCCAGCCGACGACGCCCGGGTTGTGCTGGGTGCCGGGCTTGAGCGAGGCGGCGAGACCGTCGAAGGACTCGTCGACGAGCTCGGCCGACAGGCTGACCCACTGGGCGTAGAGCGTCACAGTCGTCTGCGCCGGCGCGAGCGGCGCCACCTCGGCCCCCGCGTCGTAGCTCGTGCCCGATCCGTCGGCCGCCGTGTTCCACCCGGCGAACCGGAAGAGGGGGCGCTCGAAGCCGTTCGCCGCGAGCGCGCCCGGGCGCTTCGTCGACAGCTCGGTCATCGCGGTCTCGCCCGCCGTCGCGCCGTTTCCGTCGTACAGGATGGCGTAGTCGCGCGGGTGGCCGAACACGCCGGTCACGACGACGTCGCGCTCGGGCATCTCGAACTTGCCGTTCCGCCCGACCCGGATCTCGCCGGCCGGCGCATCGATCCCCTCGACGGCGACCTCGAAGCCCCAGAGCTTCTCGTCGGTGTCCGCCTCGTGCACGAGCTTCACGAGCTGACCGGCGGTCGCCTCCGCCGGATCCGCGGTGACGCTGCCGCCGCCGCGGGTCTGCGTGGTCACGGTGTGGGTCTCGGTCGACCCGGACGATCCCGTGAACACCGCCTCGATCGACACGTGCCCGGCGGGCATCGTGAACGTGCCGTCGACGATCTCGACATCGCCCTCCACGACATCCCAGCCGAGGAAGGTCTCGCCCGCGGCGGGAGTCGCGGTGAGCGTCACCGTGTCGCCCGGCTTCGCATCGGCGACATCCGCGGCAGCCGTGCCGGAGCCCGCGACCGAGACGACCACGTCGTAACCCGGCGTGGCGAACGTCGTCGTGAGCGGCGCGCCCTCCTTGCCCCACGTGTTGATCGGCGTGATCCGCACCTCGTACTCGTTGCCGGGCTCGAGGTTCCAGACGATGTGGTTGCGCTCGGTCGGCATCGGGATCCTGTAGAAGCCCGACCACTGCGTGAACGTGTTCACGACCTTGCCGGTCGCGGTGTCGGCGACCTCGTACCGGTACTTGTGGACGATGTCGCCCACCTCGTTCGGCGCGACCTGGGCCTGGCCGAAGGTGACCATCGCCTCGGTCTGCGACGCGTCCGAGACGGTCACCGCGGCACCCGCGGGCCAGACGGGCGCGGACGTCTTGTCGGCGCGCGCGTCACCCAGCGGGAAGCGCTGCTCGAAGGCGAGGGACTCGTCGATGCTGTCCTTCACATCCCAGGTCCAGACCTGGTCCTCCCACGCGTTCGCGAGCAGGTCGTAGGTCTTGATCGTGACGCGCGAGCCGGTGACCTCGACGATCGCCGTCTCGCGGTTGTCGCCCGCGTCATCCGGCGTCGAGTCGCTGACGACCTTGCTGTACGGGTCGGTGTTCGCCACGCCGCGCTCGAACTCGTAGTACGCAAGTGGCGGCGCGTTGACCGTCGTGAAGCCGCCCGCACCCTCGACGCCCTGCCAGATCGACGACGAGATGTGGTTCGGGGTGTGGATGTGCCCGCCCCAGACGACCGCCTGCGGGTACGCCTCGAACAGCGACTGGAAGTCGTCGCCGCAGCCGGTGGCGAGACCCGTTCCGTACCACTCGTTCGAGACGTAGTGGGTGCAGCGCAGCGGCGAGTGGACGAGCACGAAGATCGGCAGCTCAGGGTTCTCGGCGACCGCCGCGGCGAGGCGCGTCTCGAGCCACGTGGCCGCGTACGCGTAGTCGCTGCCGTTGCTGTTCGAGGGGAACATCGTCTCCTCGTTCAGCGGGCCGGATCCGGGACTGACGGTGATGAAGTGGTAGCCGTTCATCACGTAGTCGGCGTTTGGTGCCTGGCCGAGCGTCGACTGGAAGAGGTTGTAGCCGGACAGATTCGAGCCCACGTCGTGGTTGCCGAGGGACGCGATGACCGGCAGCCCCTGCTGGCTGCGGTCGAGCGTGTCGCGCAGGCCCTGGAACTCGGCGGCGGTCGCGTTGTTGGTGAGGTCGCCGACGAACAGCGTCGAGTCGACATCCTGCTCGCGCCAGAAGGCGAACGCCTCGTCGAGCTCGGCCCAGTTGTTGTGGATGTCGCCGAGCGCGCCGAACGTGATCCTGCCGGTCTCGTCGGAGGGGAACTCGATGACGTCGTCCGCGGCGGCGGCCGCCACGGGCGAATCGACAGTGAACTCGTACGTCGCCTGCGCGAGGTTGTCGGCGGTGTCCATCGCGGCGTACGTGATCACGTACTCGCCCGCGGCACCCGGCGTCAGCGGGAAGGCGCCGTCCGCGTTCGCGTGAAGGCGGGCGTCGACGCCATCCGGGCCCGTCGCGGTCACGACGACCTCGGGCGTCTCGCCCGAGTCGTCGGTGGCCGTCACGGCGGGGAGCACGAGCTCGCGGTCGAGCTCGGCGGTCTGCGGGATCTCGACGGCCGACAGCACGGGGGCGGTGGTGTCGGGACCGGCGGCGGCCGGCGTCGCCACCGGCGTCTCGGCCCCGGTGGCCGCCTGCGCGGGCAGCGACGTGAGCGAGGCGACCACGGCGGATGCCGCGGCGAGGGCCAGCACGCGGCCGGCCAGGGAGCGCACCCGGGGAGAGGGGGCGGATATTGTCACGACGAACTCCAAATCGGTCGGGGAGAGTGGTCGAGCGGGGACTGGTCGCGAAGCGATCGAGACCAGGGGACCGCCGGCCGATTGCCTCCGGATGAACGGCCGCTGTCGTCGCGGTGTCGGCGGGCGGCGGCGTCCCGGATCGGCGAGCCCACTGTGAACAATGGGCTCCGCCGGGGCCGCGCCTACCGGTCGGCGGCCGTCACCTCGAACGCGAACTCGCCGGGGAGGTACCGGTCCTCGCCGAACTCGACCGCGCGGCCGTCGGGCGCGAACATCGAGCGGTGGATCGCCAGCAGCGCGCTCGAGCGCCGCACCCGCAGCAGGCGGGCGTCCTCACTCGAGGCGGACACCGCCGAGATCCGGTGCGTGCCGAGCACCACCCGGATGCCGGCGTCGGCGAGGGCGGTCGTGGTCGAGACGACGTCGCGGGGCACCGCCTCGATGACCGGCGTCACCCACGGCGCCCAGGTGGAGCGCTCGACCATCACGATGCGCCCGTCGAGCGTGCGGATGCGGGTGAAGCGCACGACCTCCTCGGCGAGGGGGATGCGCAGCAGCCGTGCCTCGCGCACGGTGGCGTCGCCGCGGGTGCGCTCGACGATCTCGCCGCCCGGCCGCATGCCGCGATCCAGCGCCCACTGCGTGAACGAGCGCACCCTGTCGAGCCCCTGCACCTGATCCACCAGCCGCACGAACCAGCCCGCGTTGCGGTGCGATTCGATGAGCCCCCTCCGTGCGACGGACGCGAGGGCCGTGCGGATGCTCGCCCGCGAGACCCCGTAGTCCTCCGCGAGCGCATGCTCGCTGGGAAGGCGCGTGCCGGTGACGAACTCGCCGTCGAGGATGCGCCGGCGCAGATCGTCGGCGATCTCGCGGGCGGACGAGGCGGGCACCGTGCCGGAGTCCCCGTGGACGACGCGGGGAGTCGGGGTCGTGCGGGCGAGGGGCGCGGCCGTCATCCCGACCTCAGCCGCCGGCCGCCAGGCGCTCGACGAACCAGTACAGGCCGACCACGGCGACCGCCGCGGCGACCGCGATGCCGACCCACAGCCCCACCGCCGGGATGCGCCGCCGCAGCAGCACGAGCAGAGGGAAGACGACGACGATGATGCCGAGCTGCACGACCTCGATGCCGACGTTGAACACGAGGAGTGCGCCGAGCAGGCCCCACGAGAACGGCTCGGAGATGCCGAGCGCGCCCGCGAAGCCGACGCCGTGGATCAGGCCGAACAGGAACACCACCGCGGTGCGCACCCAGTCGGCCCGTGCGAAGCCCGCCGAGCCGCGCGTGGCCGCGACGTCGGTCTCGACCTCCACCCGCTCCAGCACGGCGACGGATCCGGACGGCGCCGGGGTCGAGCCTACGGCGGGCGACGACGCGGGCGCTGCGGGGACCGGCTGGGGGGCGCCAGCGCCGCGGCGGCGGAACACTCCCCACAGGTGCCAGAGCGCGACGATGGCGATCGACAGCGCGATGATCGGCTCGACGATCGCCCCCGGAACGCTCACGACGCCGAGCGCGGCGAGGATGAACGTCACCGAGTGCGCGACGGTGAACGCGGTCGCCGACAGCACGATGTCGCGCAGCCGCCGGGATCCGACGATGAGCGCCAACAGGAACAGGATGTGGTCGATGCCGAACAGCAGGTGTTCGGCGCCGAGCACGAAGAACTCCCACATCCGCGAGCCCCAGTCCTGGGTCGTCGTGAAGGTGGGGTTGGCATCGGTGTCGAGCTCGGCGACGCCGGATCCGGAGCCGAGGTCGTAGGAGACGATCGTCGTCGTCATTCCACCGGGAGCGGTGCCGGGGAACAGCTCGGTCGAGATGCGGTACGTCGCGGCGTGCTCGTTCACCTCGCCGCGGCAGTCCGACTCGATCACGATGCGCGCGTGCGGGACGTTCTCGATCAGCGCGATCTCGTACGGCGCCGCGAGCGTGTTGGGGCACGCCTCGGCGCCCTCCTCGGCGGGCGCGACGATCCACCGCGGCAGCACGTAGCCGGCGACGGTGTCGGTGTACTGCTCGAGGATCCGCGGCGTCAGCTTCGCGGGATCCTGCCCGGTCGCGAGCACGTCCTGGTAGGCGGCGGACTCGAGATCCGGGTCGCCCATCTCGCGCCCGCCGTCGGTCACGAGCAGCACGTACTCGAGGTCGAGCACCGTGCGCACGAGACCGGGCTCAGGCTCGCTGACGTCGGCGTAGGCCGTCGCGGAGTAGTTGTGCGCGGCGGCCGGCGCGGCGGGGATCAGCAGCGCGGCGAGCAGGAGCAAGCCCGCGAGGGAACGGCGAACCACGGCGGGTCCTTTCGGGAGAGGAGGAGACCTCCTGCACCTTGCGGCATCCGGGTGAACTCGGAACGACGCGTGGGGGAACGGCCGAGGATCCGTGGTTCGGGGGAGCGACTTCCGGTGCGAACCGCGGTAACTCGGTCGACACGCGGACGGCGGCCGCAGGAAACAGGGCGGCGATAGCGTCGCGCCATGAAGAAGGCGCTCGCATCCCCGGCCGTGCAGATCCTGATCGCGGCGATCCTCGGCATCGTGTTCGGCCTGGTGGTGGGGGAGTGGGCGGGCAACCTGAAGTTCGTCGGCGACCTGTTCATCCGGCTCATCCAGATGTCGATCGTGCCGCTCGTGCTGGCCTCGGTGATCGTGGCGACGGGCGCGATGACCGGCAAGGGCGCCGGACGCCTCGCCGGCGCCACCTTCGGCTGGATCCTCGGCTTCTCCGTCGTCTCGGCGGCGCTCGCGTGGGGCCTCGCGACCCTGTTCCGGCCCGGCGCGGGAATGGCGTTCGACGGCGAGATCGACCCGGCTCTCGAAGAATCGGCCGCGGCGGGCGCGCAGGACTGGCAGACGACGATCCTGAACTTCGTCTCGACCAACGTCGTCGAGGCGATGGCGAGCGGCGCCATGGTGCCGATCATCGTGTTCGCGCTGCTGTTCGGTGCGGCGCTGAACACGTTCGTCGCGAAGACCGGCAAGCGCACGGTGCTCGACTTCTTCGACCAGCTCCAGCAGATCGTGCTCACGATGATCCGGATCGTCATGCGGATCGCGCCGATCGGCGTGTTCTGCCTGCTCGCGGACCTCGCCGGCAGGGTCGGGTTCGCGGTCGTCACTTCGGCGCTCGCCTACCTCGGGACGACGCTCGTGGGCGTGGTGATCATCCTGCTGCTGATGGTCGCCGTCGTGGCTGCCCGCACGCGCCTGAGCCCCTGGAAGCTCCCCGCCAAGCTCGCCGAGCAGACCGTCGTCGCCGTGACCACCACGAGCTCGGCCGTGACGTTCCCGACCGTGCTGCGCAACGCGGTCGAGAAGGTCGGGATCAGCCAGCGCGTGGCGAACTTCACGCTCTCGATCGGCATGACGATGGGCTCGTGCGGTGCGGTGCTGAACTACACGATCGTCGTGCTGTTCCTCGCGCAGGCGGGCGGTGTCGAACTCACGATCGGGCAGGTCGTGCTCGGGATGGTGCTCTCGATCCTGCTGAACATGGGCACGATCACGGTGCCCGGCGGCTTCCCGGTCGTGGCGATGTTCCTCGCGACCTCGGTCGGCCTGCCGATCGAGGCCGTGGGCCTGCTCATCGCGGTCGACTGGTTCACGGGCGTGCTGCGCACCTTCCTGAACGTGAACGGCGACACGCTCGTGGCGATGCTCGTGGCGCAGAACACGGACGAGATCGACCGCGACGTCTACAACGGCACAAGGACGGCGACCACCGAGGAGATCGACCTGGAGGCGTACCGCGAGACGTTCGAGAAGGCCGACGCCGTCGACTGATCCCGCGCGGTCAGCCCTCGGGCAGCTCGCCGAACCCCTCCTGGATCAGCCCCTCGAGCGTCCGCACGGCCTCGGCCGCTTCGGGGCCGCGGGCCTCGAGCCGGACCACGTGGTCGCCGACGGCGCCGAGCGCCAGCACGGACACCAGGCTCGCGGCGTTCACGGGCCCGCGACCGGCCGTGACATCGGTGATCCGGATGTCCGACGCGAACCCGCCGGCGGCGCGCGCGAACGTGGCAGCCGGACGGGCGTGAAGGCCGAGCGGGTTGCGGATCGTCACCTCGGCGGCGGCCTCGTCCGGCGCGGTGGACGCCTCCGGCTCGGGCGGGGCGGCCTCGGGCTCGTCCTCGTCCCTCCGCTTGGCGGCAAGGGCGTTCGCGGCTTCAGCGGCGACCTCGTCGAGCGTGCCGCCCGTCGCGGCGCGCACCAGCGCGGCGGTCGTCCCCTCCACGAGCGGCCCGTCGCTGATCCGCACCGGCTGAGTGCTCTCCCGCAGGTCGAGCGCCAGGTCGGTGCTGAGGGCCGCCGACCCGAGGTCGGTCATCACCAGCACTCCGTCGGTGTCGGCGAGCTCGTCGAGCGCCGCCGCGATGGCGGCCGCATCCGTGCCGAAGCCCCCCTCGGCGCCGGCGGCGATCCGGATCGGCGGGTGCTCTCCCTGCGCCATCTGCCGCGCGAGGTCGACCGTCGCCTGCGCGAGCGGTTCGCTGTGCGAGACGATCACCAGGCCGATCATGCCGCGAGCGCCTCGGCCAGTGCCTCGAGCAGCAGCGCGGATGACGCCGCTCCCGGATCGAGGTGCCCCGCGCTGCGCTCGCCGAGGTACGACGCGCGACCCTTGCGCGCCACGAGCGGCTCGGTCGCGTCTCGACCCTCGGCGGCGGCCTTCGCCGCGGCGCCCGCGGCCTCGACGAGCGACCCGCCTCCCGCGAGCGAGGCGCCGAGGGCATCCAGCGCCGGCTGCAGGGCGTCGAGCATCGTCTTGTCGCCCGGCTCCGCCTTGCCGCGCGCGACGATGCTCGCCACCCCCGCGCGGAGGGCGGCCTCGACGTCAGACGCCTCCGCCTCCGCCGCATCCGGCAGGGCCTTCGACACCTCGAGGAAGAACGAGCCGTAGAGCGATCCGCTGGCCCCCCCCACCTTCGAGATGAAGGTCATCCCGACCGCCTTCAGCAGGGCGGAGAGGCTCTCGGCGCCCTCGAGCTTCGGTGCGACGGCGGCCATGCCGCGCTTGAGATTCGTGCCGTGGTCCGCATCGCCGATGGCCGAGTCGAGCTGGGTCAGGTACTCCGCCTGCGCGGCGACCTTCTCATCGAACCCGCGCAGCCAGGCGACGGCCGTCTCGGTCGTGAACGCGGCCGCCATGTCAGCGCCCCCACCGCAGGGCGGGAGTGCTGACCGGCGCGTCCCACAGCCGCAGGATCTCGTCATCCGCCTGCACGAGCGTGAGCGAGCAGCCGGCCATGTCGAGGCTCGTGATGTAGTCGCCCACGAGCGAGCGGGCGACGGTGATGCCGCGCTGCTCGAGCGCGGCGGCGATCTCGCCGTAGGCCGCGTACAGCTCGATCAGCGGCGTGCCGCCGAGGCCGCTCAGCAGCGCGATCACGGGCCCGCCGGTGAAGTCGAGGTCGGCCGCGATCGCGTCGACGATGGTCTCGGCGATGTCGTGCACGGAGGACAGCGGCTCGCGGTGGCGGCCGGGCTCGCCGTGGATGCCGACGCCGACCTCCATCTCGTCCTCCGGCAGGTCGAAGCTGGGCTTGCCGACGGCGGGAACCGTGCAGCTGGTGAGGGCGATGCCCATCGACCGGCCGGCCTTGCTGACCTTCTCGGCGATCGCCTTGACGTCGGCGAGCGACCGTCCCTCGGCCGCCGCCGCGCCCGCGATCTTCTCGACGATCACGGTCGTGCCGACGCCGCGGCGGCCGGCGGTCCAGGTCGAGTCCTCGACCGACACGTCGTCGGCGACCAGCACCGATTCGGCCTCGATCCCCTCCTCGCGGGCGAGGTCGGCCGCCATCCCGAAGTTGAGGACGTCGCCCGTGTAGTTCTTGACGATGAACAGCACCCCCGCGCCCGTGTCGACCTGCTGGGCGGCGGCGAGCATCTGATCCGGGGTCGGCGACGTGAAGATCTCGCCCGCGCAGGCCGCATCCAGCATCCCCTCTCCGACGAACCCGCTGTGGAGCGGCTCGTGCCCGGACCCGCCTCCCGAGATGAGCGCGACCCGCTTCTCGGTCGAGCGCGGGGCGGCGACGACCCGGTTCTCGAAGTCGACGGTGAGCTCGGGATGGGCGGCGGCCACGCCGCGGAGGGCGTCGGCGAGAACGGTGTCCGGGGAGTTGATCAGCTTCTTCATGCGCGGGTCTCCTTCGACTCGGGTCGAGCGCCGGATCCACTCCGGCGAGGCTCTCCCTCGCATGCTGGTCCCGCGCGCGCCGCGTGGCAAGACCCGAACCGGTCCGGCGGACGGATGTGCAGGATGCGCACGCCGCGTGCCGAGGAGATCCGCGCAATCCAGGAGGAACGGATCGAGATCCTCCTCGATTCGCCGGATCTCCTCTCTTCGGAGCGCAGGCGCCGGGTCAGACGAAGCGGATCGTCTGCTGCAGGCGGGTGCGGATGTCGAACAGCTCGTTGCCGCCGATGTCGCGGGCGCCGGGGACACCCGTGCGCAGCACGTGTCCGAGCACCGAGCGGCGGACGACGACGACCGGCACGCCGCGCACCGTGCCGAGCGCCGTGACCGGCTGCAGCAGGTCCTCGTCCGGCAGCACGACGATGGCGCCGCCGAACTTCACGCGGGCCGCCCGGGCGACCGCGCGCATCCTGCCGAGGAGCGCGGCGACCGGCGCCTCGCCGCCGACGTTCGCGCCGATGAGCTCGCCGCGGCGGAACTTCACCTCACCGCCGAAGTCCTCCGACATCACGCCGTAGAGGCCGGACGGGCTGAGCACAACATGGTCGAGCTTCTGCTCGTGTCGGTCGCCGACGGCGACGTCGTGCCAGACCGTGAACCCCATGCCGAGACCGGAGATCGTGCGGGCGGTCGCCTCCTCCGCGAGGGCGTCGGCGAGGATGCGGCGCAGCTCGCGCGGCGCCGAGCGCACGAGGTCGGCGGCATACGGATCCGGGATCTCCTGCCCGCGACCGACCCACTCGCGGATCAGCGTCAGGTAGCGCTCGCGTCGCCATCCGCCCGGATGCCCGTACGAGCGCGCGCGGGGGCGGGTGTCGGCCCGTGCCGAGCGGACGTCAACGGTCTCCGACCATTCAGGCTCGGGGGCGAGCGACGCGCCCAGCCCGCGGTCGTACGCGGCCCGCGCCTCAGCCGTGCCGACGAGGTCCCACGCGCGCTGCACGCGGATGAACTCGGCCGCATCGCCGCCGGTGTCGGGATGGGTCTGCCGCAGCCGGAGGCGATACGCCCGGCGCAGCTCGTCCTCATCCGCCGTCGCGGCGACCCCGAGCACCTCGTATGCCGAGGCGGAGAGCGGCCCGTCGAACATCCACATCTCCTTCCGGCGCGCCCTTCAGGCTAAGCCACTCTCGCTGGGCTCGGCCGGAACGTCCGCCCCCACGAGTAGCGTGACGGCCATGGCAGAACATCGCGTCCCCGCGCCCGTCATCCCCGAGGGCGAGAAGGCGAAGGGCCCGGCGTCGTACTTCCCGAGCATCGAGAAGACCTACGGCCGCCCCATCCAGGAGTGGCTCGACCTGGTGGCCGACCGCCTCGACTCCGAGCCCCACATGGCGGTCGTCGCCTGGCTGAAGGACGAGCACGGGCTCGGCCACGGCCACGCGAACGCGATCGTCGCCTACGCCAAGGCGATCCTCGCGAAGTGAGCGTCGACGCCGCCTACGGCGCGCGCTCGGCGGAGTACACCTCGCTGTTCGGCGACATCTCCTCGACCCATCCGGATGACCGGGCGCTCGTCGCGGACTGGGCGACGCAGGTGACCGGGCCGATCCTCGATCTCGGGTGCGGGCCCGGGCAGTGGACGGGATTCCTGCATGGGATCGGCGCGGACGTCTCGGGCATCGACCTCACTCCCGAGTTCGTCGAGCTCGCGCGCTCGCGCCATCCCGAGCTGGAGTTCGAGGTCGGCGACGCGCGGCGGCTTCACCACCCCGACGGCAGCGCCGCCGGCGTCCTCGCCTGGTACTCGCTGATCCACCTCGCTCCCGATGAGCTCCCGCAGGCCCTCGCGGAGATCCACCGGGTGCTGCGCCCGGGAGGCGCGCTGCTCGTGGGGTTCTTCGACGGCGACGGCGACGACGTCGAGGAGTTCGCGCATGCGGTGGCGCCTGCCTGGTTCTGGCCGCCGGACCGCCTGGCGGCGGAGCTCGAGGATCGGGGATTCGCGGTCGACCGGATCACCCGGCGTCGCGAATCAGGGGCCCGTCCGCACGCGGCGATCACGGCGCACCGCAACGGCTGACGCGAAGGCCGAGGCTCAGTCTGCGACCCAGTCCGCGACCCAGCGCCCGTCGGCGTCCTGCGTGAACGAGAGGACCGCCTCGTCGCGCGCGAGCACCTCGGGCTCGGCACCGGGGCCGCAGAGGTCGAGCTCCTCGCGATCGAGCAGCCATGCGCGCTCGACCGCGTCGCCGCGCGCGAGCACGATCGCCTGCGCGTCATCGCGCTGCGCGAGATCGGGCACGCTGCCCGACCACGCCTGCAGGCGCTCGCTCATCTCCCATGCCTCCTCGTAGGGGCACCCGATGGTGAGCCGGTCCCAGCGCGCGTCGGGCAGGATGTCGACCATCCGCACCTCGCCCGAGTCGCCGTCCTCGGGCAGCGCGTCGAGGATCCTCGCCTCGACATCCGTCCCGGACGACGGCGCGGGCGAGCAGGCGGTCAGCGCCGCCGCCAGCACCGCGAGGCCGCACACCGCGATCCGCTTCATTGCCACAGCATCCCAGATCACGGGTCAGAAGTCGCCGGTGGTCGGCAGGTCCTCGAACACGATGAAGGTGCGCGTCGAGCGCACCGCGGGGATTCCCTGCAGCTCCTCCAGCACCACGCGCCGCAGGTCGCGGCTGTCGCGCGCCCGCACCAGCAGCAGCACGTCGAAGTCGCCGCCCAGCAGCGCGGCGTGATGCACCTCGGGGATGCGCGTCAGCCGCTCGCGCAGGTCCTGCCAGTCGGCCTGCTCGACGTTCAGACCCACGTAGGCGCTTGCATGGAGTCCCTCGAGCACGGGATCGGTGCGCACAGTGAACCCCTGGATGACCCCGGTGTCCTCCATCCGCTTCACCCGCGCATAGGCGCTCGCCCGCGAGACCTTCACCCGCGCGGCGATGTCGCTGATCGACGCGCGCCCGTCGCGGCGCAGGGTCGACAGGATCGCCCGGTCCGTCTGATCCAGCTCCATCGCTCGGATCACCTCCTCCGAAGCTCCAGCTCATCCTGGACGCTCTGCGCTCAACTTACCGTTCGTTCACCACTTCGTCCGGATGATCCGCGACATCCGCAGACGGAACGTCGCGATCGGCGCATCCTTGTTCCATCCACTGAGACGAGGAGGCCTCATGGACAGGCTGCTTCCGCGCGAGCATCCGGTGCGGCTCATCGACGAGACCGGCCGGCTCACCGCCGACGACGAGTTCGCGACCCCGCCCACCGAACGGCTGCTCGACGCATATCGCGCGCTCGTGCGGGGGAGGCGGATCAACGAGCAGGCGAACGCCCTCGTCCGCCAGGGGCGGCTCGCCGTGTACCCCTCCTCGCACGGCCAGGAGGCCTGCCAGGTCGCCGCGGCGCTCGTGCTGCGCGAGGGCGACTGGCTCTTCCCGACCTACCGCGACTCCGTGGCGGTGATCACGCGCGGCGTCGATCCCGAGGAGGCGCTCGTGCTGCTGCGCGGCGACTGGCACGGCGGCTACGACCCGCACCGCTACCGGACGGCTCCCCAGGCGACGCCGCTCGCGACCCAGCTGCTTCACGCCGCCGGCCTCGCGCACGCGGCGAAGCTGCGCGGCGAGGACACCGTCGTGGTGGCGATGTGCGGCGACGGCGCCACGAGCGAGGGCGACTTCCACGAGGCGCTGAACTTCGCGGCCGTGTTCCACCTCCCGGTCGTCTTCTTCGTGCAGAACAACGAATTCGCGATCTCGGTGCCGCTGTCGCGACAGACGGCCGCACCATCGCTCGCGCACAAGGCGATCGGCTACGGGATGCCCGGACAGCGCGTCGACGGCAACGACGCGGCCGCCCTGCTCGCCGTGCTCGGCCGCGCGGTCGAGAATGCGCGCGACGTCGGCGGACCCTCGCTCATCGAGGCCCACACCTACCGGATGCAGGCGCACACCAACGCCGACGACGACACCCGCTACCGCGCGCGGGCGGAGGTGCAGGCTTGGGTGGATCGCGACCCGCTGCTGCGGATGCGCGCGCACTTGACGCAGGCCGGAGCGCTCGACGACGAGACCGAACGACGCTTCGCCGCCGAGGCCGAGGAGACCGCCGCGGCCCTGCGCGACGCGATGAACAAGGACGTGCGGCCCGACCCCGAGGACCTGTTCCGCTTCGTCCACGCGCAGCGCTCGCCGCAGCTCGACGACCAGTGGGCGCTGCTCCAGGACGAACTCCACCGGGATGTGCCGCCGGAGGCGGCCAGATTGAGCGAGGGAACGAAGTGACCGAGTCGAAATCAGATGTCATGACGATGCTCGAACCAACCCGCACCGAGGCGGCGCACGAGCTGCCGGTGCTCACCATGGCCGGCGCGATCAACCGCGCGCTCGCCGACGCGATGGAGGCGGATCCGTCCGTCCTCGTCTTCGGGGAGGACGTGGGCACGCTCGGTGGCGTCTTCCGCGTCACCGACGGGCTCGCCGCGCGCTTCGGCGGCGACCGCTGCTTCGACACCCCGCTCGCCGAGTCGGGAATCGTCGGCACAGCGGTCGGCATGGCGATGAACGGGATGCGCCCGGTCGTCGAGATGCAGTTCGACGCATTCGCCTTCCCCGCCTTCGAGCAGATCGTGAGCCACGTCGCCAAGATGGCGAACCGCACGCGCGGTGCGGTGCGGCTGCCGATGGTCATCCGGATCCCGACGGGCGGCGGCATCGGCGGCGTGGAGCACCACTGCGACTCGTCCGAGGCGTACTACGCCCACACCCCGGGCCTCACCGTGGTGTGCCCGGCGACCCCGCAGGACGCGTACAGCCTGCTGCGGGCGGCGATCGAGCATCCGGATCCGGTGATCTTCCTCGAGCCGAAGAAGCTGTACTGGTCGAAGGCGCCGGTGGATGTCACCGTGCCCGCGGCCCTGGGCCACGCGCGGGTCGCGCGGCCCGGATCGGACGTCACGCTGATCGCCTACGGCAACTCGGTCGGCGTCGCGCTCGACGCCGCGGAGGTCGCGGGCTCCGAGGGGCGCAGCGTGCAGGTCGTGGACGTCCGCACGCTCACGCCGCTTGACGACGAGACGCTGTTCGCCGCGGTCCGCTCGACCGGGCGCGCCGTCGTGATCGCGGAGGCGCCGGGCTTTGCGAGCGTCGCCTCGGAGATCCAGGCCCGCATCTCCGAGCACTGCTTCGCGCACCTCGAGGCTCCCGTGCGCCGCGTCGCCGGGTTCGACATCCCCTACGCGCCGCCGAAGCTCGAGCGCTTCCACCTGCCGGATGTGGACCGCGTGCTGGATGCGATCGACACGCTCGGATGGGAGGAGTGATGTCCACCGCGACGACGCAGGTGTTCCGGCTGCCGGACCTCGGCGAGGGGCTCACGGAAGCCGAGCTCGTGCAGTGGCTGGTGAAGGTCGGCGACACGGTCCGCGTCGACCAGGCGATCGCCGAGGTCGAGACGGCGAAGAGCGTCGTCGAGCTGCCATCGCCGTTCGCCGGCACCGTCGTTGCCCTTCACGGCGAGCCCGGAGCTGCGCTCACCGTCGGCGCCCCGGTGCTCGAGGTCGCCCCGGCGGATCCCCTCCCGGTCGCGGGCGAGGCGGCCCCGCTCCCGGTCGTTGAGCGGAGCGAAGCGGAGTCACGCCCGGTCGTTGAGCGGAGCGAAGCGGAGTCGAAACGGGTTGAGCGCCCTTCGGCTCGCTTCGCTCGCTCAGGAACCGCGAACCAGCGAGTCGAAACCGCCCCCGAAGCCGCCCCCGACCCCGACCCCGCCCCAGCCGACCCCGAACTCGAAGCGCACCGCGCCGAGGAGCGCGCCGGCTCGGGCAACGTCCTGATCGGCTACGGCACGACGGCGGGCTCCGGCGCCCGGCGCCGTCGCCCCCGGCGCGTCCCGCCGTCAGGATCGGTGGGGCGGATGTCGCCTGCCGGGCCCGACACGCGCACATCCGTCACCCATCCCCTGAGCGCGGCACCGCAGAAGCCAGCCGTGCGCTCGCCGCTTGTACGCCGCCTCGCCCGCGACCTGGGGGTGGATGTCGCCGCGATCCGTCCCACGGGGCAGGATGGCGCCGTCACCCGGGACGACGTGCTGCGCGCCGCGAAGCTGGAGTCATCCGACGGGGCCGCGGGGCAGCCGGCAACCGCCGGGGCACACACGCGCGCATCCGCATCACCGGCCCGTCAGACCGTGTTGCCGATGCCCGCCGGGCTTGCGGAGGCCTCCCGCGAGCGGATGTCGATGCTTCACCGCGCCGCGGCCGCGACGTACACGCGCAGCCGCGCGGAGATCCCCGAGGCGACGGTCTGGGTGGATGTCGACGTCACCGACCTGTGGAACCTGCGGCCGGCAATGGCGGCACCGGGGGAGAGGCCGCCGTCGTTCACCGCGCTGCTGGCGCGCTTCGTGCTGCTCGCGCTGCGGGATCATCCGCTGCTGGCGGGCAGGGTCGACGGCGACGAGCTCGTCACGTTCGACGGCGTCCACCTCGGTGTCGCGACGGACACCACGCGCGGCCTGATGGTGCCGGTGCTCCCGCGCGCCGACCGGATGTCGGTCGCCGAACTCGACGGAGCCCTCCGCGCGCTCGCGGACGACGCGCGATCCGGATCCCTCCCGCCCGCGCGCCTGAGCGGATCCACGTTCACGCTCAACAACTACGGCGCGTTCGGGGTGGATGGATCGGCCGCGATCATCAACCACCCGGAGGTGGCGATCCTCGGCGTCGGGCGTGCGCTCGAGCGGCCCTGGGTCGTGGGCGGCGTGATGGTGCCGCGCCGGATCGCGCAGCTCTCGCTGGTCTTCGACCACCGCGTCTGCGACGGCGGCTACGCGGCGCGCTTCCTCCGCCAGGTCGTCGACGCGCTCGAGTCGCCGCTGTCCCTCTACGGGAACCTCTGACCCCGCGAGATCTCCTCTCGCCGGTTGCTGAGCGAGCGCCAGCGAGCCGAAGCGACCGCCCGAAGCCGCCCGCCGGTGCGAGCCGTCATCTCGACTCGCAAGCTCGCTCGATAACCGGGGTTGGGTCACGGGCTGTGCCGCCCCCGGTTGCTGAGCGAGCGCCAGCGAGCAGCGACCTACGGTTGCGTCCAATAGCGTGGTGTACGGATCGGGTGACCGTGTCGCTGCGGACGTAGCGACGGTCA